>JBEHYR010000004.1:0-159236 GCA_048498075.1 Verrucomicrobiota bacterium
AAAGTGGATCCGATGGTGGCGCTGCGAGCGGAGTGAGGAAAAACGAAACGCCCAGCGCCCAGATCCAAGCTCCAGAGAAACTTTCAAAAACCAGGTTCATGAAAATCAGCACGAAACTCGGGGCGCTGTTTCGCAGGGAAAAAATCGAGGCGGAGATGAGCGAAGAGATGCGGCTGCATCTCGAGTTGCAGACGAAACGGAATGTGGCCGACGGAATGAAACCGGACGAAGCGCGCGAGGCGGCACGGCGGCGGTTTGGGCACGAGGAAGGCTACAAGGAGCAGTGCCGCGACCAGCGAAGCTGGCGGTGGCTCGAAAACCTCGCGCGGGATTTTCGCCTGGCGGGACGCTCGCTGCGGCGCGCGCCGCTGTTCAGCGCGGCAGTCATCGCGACGCTGGCGCTCTGCATCGGGCCGAACACGGCGATTTTCACGGTGTTGTATTCGCTGGTGTTGAAACCCGCGCCGTTTCAGCAGCCGGAGCGGCTCGTGGTGGTTTACAACGCCTTCGACAAACTCGGGGGCGGCCGCAGCCGGCAGGACGGGAGCGTGCCGCAGTATCAGGATTTCAAGGCCAACGCGGACCTGTTCGAAGGTTTTGCGATGATGCGCTACGCGGGCACGACGATGGACGAGGACACGACGCCGCTGCGGGTGACGGGCATGCGCGTGAACGCCGGATTTTTCGACCTGCTCGGCGTGCAGCCGCTGCTCGGACGCTTCGGCACGCCGGAGGAGGATGCCGTCGGCCGCGACCATGTGCTCGTGTTGACGCGGAGTTTTTGGGAGTCGCGTTTCAACGCGGATCCGAACGTCCTCGGGCGCACGGTGCGGCTGGGCGGCGAGCCGTGGACGGTGATCGGCGTGGCGCCGCGCAGCGTGGAGGCGCTCAACCGCTACACGATGTTTTTCAAGCCATTCGAGCCATTGAAAAACGAGCAGGATCCGCGGGCGCGCTACGCGGGGAAAGCGATCTTGTTTGGGCGACTGAAACCCGGCGTGCCGCGCGCGGCGGCGGAGGAGCAGCTCCGCGCGATCGATCGTCGCTTTATCGATGAACAGGCGCCGCCGGGCGCGCGCGCGGCCTTGGCGAAGGCCGGGCAACGGATCCGCGTCGAGGATGTCGGCGCGCAGATCGCGGACGCGGTCCAGACACCATTGACGCTGCTGCAGGTGGGCGCCGGGTTCGTGCTCCTGATCGGCGTGGTCAACGTGCTGAACCTGATGCTGGCGCGCGTGAACGCCCGGCGACCGGAGCTCGCGATCCGGCACGCGCTGGGAGCGGGGCGCGCGGCGCTGGTGCGGCAGCTCGTGGTGGAAAGTCTGTTGCTCACGCTGGTGGCGACCGCGAGCGGAGCGGGACTGGCCTGGGCGGCGGTGCGAGTGATCGATTTTTATCTGCCGGCCTTCGCGGGCCTGGCGGCGCCGGTGGAACTGGAGCCGGCCGTGCTCGCCGCAGCGGCGGCGCTGGCGCTCCTGCTGGCGGCGATCGTCGGCGTGGTGCCGTTTGCGCTCGCGTGGAAGCGCGGGCTGAAGCTCGGCGAGTCGCGCACCGCTTCGGCGGGGGCGGGCGCGCGGGTCTTTGGCGGTGCTCTCGTCGTGGCGCAGGTGGCGCTGGCGTTGTTGCTGCTCGTGGGCGCGGGTTTGCTGGGGCGTAGTCTCGCGCACGTCCTCGCGACCGATCCGGGATTTGACGCGAGCCATGTGGTGCAGGGGCGCGTGGCGGTGCCCAAGGCCTATGAAGCGCCGGAGGCCAACGTGGCATTGCAGCGCCGCATCGTGACGGGACTCCGGGAAATTCCGGGGGTCGACGGGGCGGCGCTGGTGTTCGACTATGCGCTATCGGCGAGTTTCCGGGCGCAGCCGTTCATCCTTCGCGGCGAGGCGACGAGCGCCGGCGAGAGCCGGCCGCTGGTCGCGGTCGATCCGGTGTCGCCGGAGTTTTTCGAGACGATGCGGATCGCGCTGCTCGAAGGGCGCGGTTTTGACTACGGCGACGACGCGCGGAAGGCGCCGGTGGTGGTCGTGGATGACCTGTTTGCGCGGCGATATTTTCCGGGCCGGTCCGTGGTGGGGCAGGAGTTGGCGCTGTCGGATCAACCGCCGCCGGATGGCCGGCCATGGCCGCGCATCGTCGGTGTGGTGCGGCGTCCACAGCTCACGGGACTCGAGGGACGGGACGGGTTGCCCATGGTCTTCATGCCGATGGTGCAGCAGCCGGCGGTGGGTTTTTCGCTGGTCGTGCGTTCGGCGCGGCAAACGGGCGATCTGATCACGGAGATTCGCCGCAAGCTCCACAGCATCGAGCCGACGCTGCCGTTGTATGGCACGGCGACGATCGAGGAAGGACTCGAGAGCATGATGACGAACCGGCGCGGCGTGACACTGCTGATCGTGGCGTTCGCGGCGCTCGCGTTGCTGCTGGCGGGCGTCGGGCTTTACGGCGTGCTGGCGTATGACGTTTCGCGACGCACGCGGGAGATCGGCATCCGCGGTGCGATCGGAGCGACGCGCGGGCAGATCGTGGCGATGGTGTTGCGGCAGGGATTGAGGAAAACGCTGCTCGGAGTGGTGGTCGGGCTCGCGGGCGCGGCGTATCTGACGCGCTTCTTGCGGGGGTTGCTGTTCGACGTGGGGCAGTTCGATCCGCTGGCGGTCGGCGGCGTATCGGCGCTGATGCTCGGCGTGGCGCTGCTCGCGTGCTGGCTGCCGGCGCGGCGGGCGGCGAAGGTCGATCCGATGGTGGCGCTGCGGTGCGAGTGAGGATGAGAGCGACGATGAAGGCTCGAACCGGTTTACGGAAGAAAACGACGGGAACGACGGGCTCGGAGGAAGGCGCCTGGTTGCGGGCGAAGCCGGCGCTTCTTTGCGGTTGTGCCGATAGCGGCGCGGGGGGTGGGTTTGGGGAGTGCGGCGGCTCGACGCCGCTTTCGTCCGCGAAGCTTGATTCGCGGGCTCGAACGGCGCCGGGTCGAGCCTCGGCGCGGAAAGCGGCGTCGAGCCGCCGCACTCCATAGAAACACATCGCGATGAAAATCTGGTCCAAGCTGAGAACGTTTTTTCGCAAGTCGAAACTCGAGGCGGAGATGAGCGACGAGATGCGACTGCATCTGCAGTTGCTCGCGGAGCAGAAACGGGCGGCCGGGATGAATGCGGTCGATGCGGCTCACGCGGCCCGGCGACAGTTTGGCGGCGTAGAGCGGATCAAGGAGCAGTGTCGCGAGCAGCGGGGAATTTTGTGGATCGAGCAGCTGGCCCAGGATCTTCGCTTCGCTGGGCGCGGACTGCTGAAGGCACGCGGATTCGCGGCGGTGGCGGTGCTGACGCTGGCGCTCGGGATCGGGATGACGACGTCGCTCTTCAGTGTCGTCTACGGCGTTCTGCTGGAGCCTTACCCTTACGCGCGATCCAACGAAATCTGGGAGCCGAGCGTTATCGATCCAAAGACGAACGGGCGCGTCGGCCTGCGGATGACCGACTATTTACAGCTGGCGAAGCTGCCGGGGGTCGCCTCGGCGATGGCGACAGGCTACGGCAATGTGACGCTTTCCGGGCGACTGAATCCTGAAATCGTCACGTCGCCGCAGCTTACGGGGACGGCGTTTCCTTTTCTCGAAGTGCCGCCGGTGCTCGGGCGCGGGCTGACGCCGGCGGATTTTCAGGCCAACGGCGAGGCTCAGCCAGTCGTGGTGCTGTCGTTCAAGCTCTGGCAGCGGCTGTTCAACGGCGACGAGAAGGTGGTGGGCCGCACCCTCGTGCTCGACGACCTGCCACACACGATCGTGGGCGTGATGCCGCCGCGTTTCGGCTGGTACACCGACGATGGCCTGTGGCGTCCGCTGCCGACGCTCGATCTCAACCGCGGCGTGCGGACAATCGTGCGGTTGAAGCCGGGCGTCACGCCGGAGGTCGCGGGCCAGCAGTTGCTCGCGATGCTGCGGGAGCAGGCGCGCAACGAGCCGAAGCGGTTTCCGCCGGGCGAATTCACGGCGATTTTCAAGAACTACCTCGACGTGACGGTCGCGAGCGGAGACATGCGGTTGAGTCTGATCACGCTGCTGTTCGCGGTGGGATTTTTGCTCCTGATCGTCTGCACGAATGTGGCGAATCTCCAGTTTGCCCGCGGCGTGGGGCGCACTCGTGAGATCGCGATGCGGCTGGCGCTCGGCGCGGGGCGCGGACGGCTGTTCCGGCAGTTGCTCACCGAGAGCGTGGTGTTGTCCCTGGGGGGCGGTGTGCTCGGCGTGGGGTTCGCCTACGCGCTGCTGCAAGGCATCATGCTACTGCTGCCGCCGCACTATGTGCCGAACGAGGCGCGCATCACGATGAACGGTTGGGTGCTCGCGTTTTCCGCGGCGGTGGCGGTGTTGGCCGGCGTGCTCTCGGGTCTGCTGCCAGGCTGGCAGTGCACGAAGGTGGATGTGAACGACGCGTTGAAAGACGGCGGCCAGGGCGCGGGCGGAAGTCATCGCGGCAATCGTACGCGGAACACACTTGTCATCACACAGGTGACGCTCTCCGTCGTCCTGCTCGTCGGCGCGAGCCTGAGCGTGCGCGGTTTTTTGGAGCAGCTTCAGATGGATCGCGGATTCCAGACCGCGCGGATGCTTTTGCTGCGCGTGCCGTTGAATCCGAAGCGCTACACGCGCCCGGAGCAGCGAAATGGATTTGCGCGGGATTTCATCGCGCGCATTCGCGCCCTCCCGGGCGTGCAGCATGCGACGTTCGGCCTGCCGCCGGGGCTGGAAAACGGGACGACGGTTACGGTCACCGGACAGCCGAAGCCGACGGAGCCGATCCGGCTCAATCTGGTGGACGCGGACTATCGCGCGACCTACGGGCTTTCACTCGTCGCGGGGCGCGATTTGACGGAAAACGAAATCGAAAACGGCGACCATGTCGCGTTGATCACGGAGGCGGCGGCGAAGCTGTGGGTGAACGGCGAGAATCCGATCGGACGCACGATGTCGGTCGATGAACTGGCGCCGCCGGCACCCGCGTCAAATGGCGCGCCAGTGCCGGCGAACGGAGCGAAGGACGTGACGATCGTGGGAATTTTGGCGGACACCTATGCGTTTGGGCGGACGCAGCCGCCGCCGCGCGCGGTGCTCGTGCCCTATACCTTGCGGGCGTCGGCTTTTCGCACGCTGGTGGTGAAGACGGCGGTCGAGCCGGCGGGATTGTTGAATGAGGTCCGGCGGGAGTTGCGGGCGCTAGACAAGGAGCAGCCGATGCTGACGCCGCTGACGTTCGAGCAGGTGATCCAGGAGCAGTTGCAGCAGCCCCGGTTCAACCTGGCGCTGCTCGGGCTGCTGGCGGCGATCGCGCTCGTGCTGGCGGCGGCGGGGATTTACAGCGTGCTGTCCTATGCGGTGGCGCAGCGGACGCGTGAGATCGGCGTGCGCATGGCGCTGGGGGCGGATCGCCCGGCGGTGCTGCGCTTGTTTGTCGGGCTCGGGGCGCGCCTGGTCGCGATCGGGCTCGCGATCGGAACCGCGGTGAGCATCGCGCTGGTGCGCGTGGCGTCGAGCAGCCGGGTGTTCAACGGAACCACGTTCGATGCGGGCGCGGTGGCACTTGCCGTCGCGGCGTTGGGGGGCGCGGCGATGCTCGCGAGTTACGTGCCGGCGCGGCGGGCGGCGAAGGTGGACCCGATCGTGGCGCTGCGGGCGGAGTAGCGTCTGCCGCAAGCCGCCACCCGCGAATCCCCTGACGATCGGGGGCGAGAAAAATTTTTTCACCCATGAGCTTCATCAAAAAAATTCGCGCGCTGTTTCACTCCCGGAAATTCGAAAGCGACATGGATGAAGAAATGCGGTCGCACCTGGAGATGCAGGAGGAGCGGCTCCGCGCGGCGGGCGCCGGCGTCGACGAGGCGCGATGGAAGGCGCAGCGGCAGTTTGGCGGCGTGGAGCAAATCAAAGAGCAGTGTCGCGACCAGCGCGGGTGGGTGAAGCTGGAGCTGGCGTGGAAGGAAATCGGTTTCGCGTGTCGCGCGCTGCGGCGGGCGCCGGGATTCACCATTGCGGTGCTCACGACGCTCGCGCTGTGCATCGGGCCGAACACGGCGATCTTTTCGGCGGTTTACACGCTCGTTTACAAGCCGCTGCCGTTTCCCGAGTCGGAGCGACTGGTGTCCATCTCAAATGTGGCTGAGCGCAGCGGGGGAGCGAAGCGGCCGTCGAGTGTCGCGCAGCATGCGGACTTCGCGGCGAACGCGGATCGGTTCGAGGGATTCGGCTATTTCTCGGCGACCAACGCGACCGTGGGCGGCGAAGACACGCCGGTGCGCGTCGCGGGGATGCGGGTGAGCGCAAACTTGCTGACGCTGCTCGGCGTCCGCCCGCAACTGGGCCGGTTCTTCGCCGCCGAGGAGCAGACTCCGGGCAAGGAGCGCGTCGTGGTGCTGAGTCACTTCGCGTGGACGACGCGATACAACTCGGACCCCGCCATCGTGGGGCGCGAGATTCGGATGGAAGGGCTGCCGTACACGGTGATCGGCGTGGCGGAGCGCAGCTTCGAGGAAATTTTCAACGACGTGGAATTTTTCCAGCCCTACGTGATCTGGCCCGACGACCTGAAGCCGATGACGCGCTACGCCGGGTCGGTGCGGCTGGTCGGGAAGTTGAAACGCGGCGTGCCGATCGAGGCGGGGCGGGCGCAGCTCGCGGTGCTGGAGAAAGCGTTCTATGACCGCCTGGCGGATCCGCAGGCGCGGGCGGCGCTGGAGAATGCAGGGCTCCGCCTGGCGGTGAATCCGGCGCGAGAGGAACTCGCGGAACCGATCAAGGCGCCGCTGCTCCTCCTGCAGGGCGGCGCGGCACTCGTGCTGTTGATCGGCTGCGTGAACGTCGCGAGCCTCGTGCTGGCGCGCGCGACGGCGAAACGGCCGGAGCTGGCAATCCGGCACGCGCTCGGGGCGGGGCGCGCCACGCTGCTGCGGCAGTTGCTGGCGGAAAGTTTTTTACTCGTGAGCCTGGCGGGCGCGGCGGGCGTGGGCGTGGCGGCGGCGATGCTGCGTTTCATGAATCATTACCTGTCCACTTTTGTCCGCCATGTGCCGCCGATACTGATGGATGGCCACGCGATCGCGATGGTGGGAGCGGTCGTGGCGTTGCTCGGAGTGGTCATGGGACTGGTGCCGTTTGTCTGGCTGTGGCGCGGAGGATTGGGTTCGGCCGAGACGCCGCACGCCTCGGCCGGCCGGCGGAGTCGCGCGGCGCTCGGCGCGCTGGTGGTGGGCCAGGTGGCAGTGGCGCTGGTGTTGTTGATCGGCGCGGGATTGCTGATTCACAGCTTCGCGAGGGTAATGGCGGTGAAGCCCGGTTTCGACGCGGAGCGGATCGTGCAAGGCCGGGTAAATCTGCCGGGAGTGCGTTACAAGGAAGGCAAGGACACCGTCGCGATGCAGCAGCGAATCCTCGCGGCGATGAAGGAGATTCCCGGCGTGGAGGCGGCGGCGCTCACGCTGGATTTCGGCGTGCAGAATTTTGTGGCGGTGCCGTTTTTGCTGAGGGATGCGCAGAAGCCCAGTGAGGGAGCGCAGCCGCTGGTGCACCTCAACCGGGTGTCGTCGGATTATTTCGCGACGATGGGGATCGCGTTGCGCGAGGGGCGGGTGTTTCGGGACGACGATGTTTCCGGCAAAAGCCTGGTGGTGCTGGTCGATCAAACTTTCGCCGAGCGATATTTCCCGGACGGGAACGCGCTCGGACAGGAGATCGCCATCGGCGCGAAGGCGCCCGCCGCCGGCGCGCCGTGGTGGCGGATCGTGGGCGTGGTCGCGCGCGCCAATCTCGAAGGGTTGGAAAAACGCGACGGGTGGCCGTTCGTGTATCTTCCCTTCAACCAGCAACCGAGCACGGGCTTCACTTTTCTGGTGCGCTCGCCGCGACTGGAGGCGGACATCACGGGTGAGATGCGTGCACGCGTGCGGGCGATCGATCCGGCGCTGCCGGTGTTTGCGACGGGCACGCTTCAGGCGGGGCTCGATGCGATGCTGGGCAACCGGCGGGCGTTGATGTTCCTGCTCGGCACGTTTGCGGCGCTGGCGCTCGCGTTGGCGGGCGTGGGACTCTACGGCGTGCTCAACTACGACGTGTCGCAACGCACGCGGGAAATCGGGATTCGCGGCGCGATCGGCGCGACGCGCCGGCAAATCGTCGCGATGATTTTGCGGCAGGGTTTGACGCGGGCGGCGGTGGGATTGGGGACGGGTTTGATCGGTGCGTTTTTCTTCACCCGCTTGCTGCGGAAAATGCTGTTCGAGATCAGCGCCACCGATCCGGTGGCATATGGGGGCGTGGCCGGGCTGTTGTTGCTCGTGGCTCTGCTGGCGAGCTGGCTGCCGGCGCGGCGCGCGGCGAAAGTGGATCCGATCGTGGCGCTGCGATGCGAGTGAGGAATCCAAACTTATTTTACAGAAGGAAACGAAGGTAACGAAGGGCGTGGGGTGGAAGGCCGCGTCTTTGTTCTCTTCGTTACTTCTCGAGAAAATCAAACGATCCCAATCAAAACGAGTCAGTTTGAACAGGAGCCCGCAGAAGGAGCGCAGAGAACGATCCGAGCCGAAAACCGAAACTCTGCTTCCTCTGCTTTCTCCTGTAAATGGATCGATCGGATCGGAAGAAATTGGATCTCTTCTGCCGATCTTCTTTCCGACAAACCCCGGGCAATTCCAGGTTCTTAGCTTCTGTTCAAAATTTCAATCGATGGAACGGCACGATGGGGGAACAGGACGGTCCGGGCTTTGTGGGTTCGCGGATGAAGCGCCGGCGCTGAAGAATGAAGCGATGAATTCGAAACGGCTTTGGTCGCGCCGACAGATCGTTCGCACGGGCGCGAGTTTGGCGGTGGGTGCGGTGCTGCGGCCGGCGTTGCGGGCGCAGGGGCGGCGGGATTTCGATGTGCGCGAATACGGCGCGCGAGGCGATGGCACCACATCCGATACGGCGGCGATCCAGCGCGCGATTGACGAGGCGGCGACGAACGGAGCGGGCGCGCGCGTGCTGCTGCGCGGGGGAAAACGATATTTGATCGGCGCGCTGCGGCTGCGCGCCGGGATCGATTTTCATCTCGCGGACGATGCGGAGTTGATGGTCAGCACCGATCCGAAGGATTTCGCGGGCGTGGCGGCGATCACGGCGACAAACGCGCATGGACTGACGATCAGCGGCACGGGCACGATCAACGGGCGCTCGCGGGAGTTCATGGAGCGTTACGACGAGGCGGGGGAGATTTGGAGGCCGAAGGCGTTTCGGCCGCGGCTCGTCGTGCTGACAGGGTGTCGCGATCTCGAAGTGCGTCAGGTGACACTGAAGCAGGCGCCGAGTTGGACGCTGCATCTCCTCGGGTGCGAACACGTGCTCGTCGAGGCGGTGAAAATCGAAAACGAACTCGACGTGCCGAACTGCGATGGGATCGATCCCGATCACTGCCGCGATGTCACGATCCGCAAATGCGACATCCGTTGCGGCGACGATGCGATCGTGGTGAAAGCGACTCGGGCGGGTGCGGACTTTGGCGGGTCGTCGCGGATTCGCGTGAGCGATTGCGTGATCGAGACGAAGGACTCGGGTTTGAAAATTGGCACAGAGACCGTGCGCGACATCACCGACGTGCGCTTCGAGCGCTGCGAAATCAAACGGTGTTGCCGCGGGCTGACGATTCAACTGCGCGATGAAGGCAATGTGTCCGGCGTGGCGTTTCGCGACATTCGTTTCGTCGCGCACTACGAGGCGGATCCCTGGTGGGGGCGCGGCGAGGCGATTTCGTTCACCGCGATTCCGCGAGATGCGGAGACGCGTGTGGGCACGATCAGCGACGTGAAGGTGGTGAACGTCGTCGGGCGCGCGGAGAACAGTGCGCGCGTGTGCGGATCGGTGGGAGTGAACGGCAGCCGCGTGCGGGACGTGGCGTTCGAAAACGTGAACCTGACGATGGAGCGCTGGACGAAGTATCGCGGCGGCGTGTGGGACAATCGACCGACGTCGGCGGTGGCAGGGATCGACGAACGCGAGACCACGCCGGCGTATGGAGTGCAGCACGCGGACGGGGTGAGTTGGAAAAATTGCCGCGTGGCGTGGGGCGGCGGCGGCGTGCCGGAGTATTTCACGCACGCGCTCGAAGCACGGGATGTGACGAGTCTGGATTACGCGGGTCTTAACGGCGGCGCAGCGCATCCGGAGCGCGACGCAGCGGTGGTGCAACGAACGCCGTAGCTCCGCTGGCGCCTCTCCGCCGCCGGGAAGCCAGATACAGCGTTTCGAATAAAACCATAGCCGCTTCGTTAAGCGTCGTCCTCTTGTCCGCCATGCTGGGCGAAGCGAAGAACCCCGTGCGCGCTTCGTGGCACGACGCGCGTGCGAAAGTCCAAATGGATTCTTCGCTGCGCTCAGAATGACAGGAGAGGGCGATGCTCGCGAGGCGCGCCCCAGGTTTGTTTGCGCCGTGCCGATACTGGTGTGCTGCCCGCAGGAAACGTTGCTAATTCACGGCCGTTCGACTCGCACGGACGCCTCGGAGAGGCGTCCCTACCGGCGCTGCCGATGAGGCCAATTCGTCCCGCCGCTCCCGCGGCGGGCTACGTCGGAATGTAGCCCTGCGCGGGAGCGCAGGGATGGTCTCAACTTGAAAGCAGGTTGGAATTAAATTTCACATCGAAACGCGGAGCGCGCGGACGACGCGGAGGGCAGGGGCGAGATGGAGGGTTCTGAGCGAATCACCCGCGAGATGAAAATACCGCGCGAACCACGGTTTGGTTTTCTCCTCTGTGCTTTTCGCGGGCTCCGCATTCACCTGTGTTTTCGGCGGGCGAACCACGAACGGATCCGAAGGTACACGAATGAAGACACGTTCAACGACACCGCGGAATGGGAACACGAACGGATGAAGAGAGACGCGACGGCAAACGTCTATCCGGGGCTTCGGCATTCGTGCGATGCTGGACCTTCGCCCGCCGGGATCGCCTGCAAGCAGGCTCCTGCTTTCGACCCGCCACGCGGCTCCACTCTCTTTCGAACCGCTCGAGGGGAGTCTCGAAAGGTTCAACCGCTCTATCGTCGGACGATGGCGTCGCGGAGAGCGGCGAGGAGTTCGTCCATCCCGAAGGGTTTGGCGAGGACGCGGTCGACGCCGGCCTGTTTCAACGCGTCCAGTTCGATCGACGTGAGGCGTCCACTGACGACGATGATCGGCGCCGTGCAGCCGGCGGCGCGCGTGCGCGCGGACAATTCGATACCATCGAGGCCCGGCATGTTGATATCGAAAAGCAGGAGGTCGTAGTCGGGCCAGCCAGTCTCCAGCCGGCGCCAGGCGGCGCTGCCGTCGGGCAGATGCTCGACCTGATGTCCACCGCGGCGGACGGCGCTGCAGACCACCGCGGCGACCTGGGAGTCGTCTTCGACGACGAGCACGCGGAGGGGACGAAGCGGGAGAGCGGAGGCGGCCGGCGCGCTCTCGGCCGGCGGAGGAGGCGGCGGCCACACCGGCAGAAAAACATGGAAGGCGCTGCCGACGTCGGGCGTGGACTCGACCTCGATCGCGCCGCCGAAGGCGTTGACGAGGTGCCAGACGGTCGCGAGTCCGAGGCCGGTGCCCTGACCCACTTCCTTCGTGGTGAAAAACGGTTCGAAGATTCGTTCGCGCACGGCGGGCATCATGCCGAGGCCGTTGTCGCGGACGGTGACGCGTTGCCAGCCGAGCGGGGCGCGCGGTCCGCGATTGGGGGAGCGTGGAATCGTCGCGGCGTCGACCGTGGCGGCCTCGACCCGAATCGCGGGCTCCCAGCCGCCGGCGCGCAGCGCGAGCTTTTCGCTGAGCGTGTCGCGCGCGTTGATGAGGAGATTGAGGAGAATCTGGTTCAGGTCGGTGACGTTGAGAAAAAGCGGCGGCAGTTCGGGCGGGATGGCGTTGATCCAGGCGATGCGGCGGTCGACGGTCTGGCGCAGCAGATCGAAATTGCCGGCGACGACGGCGTGGAGATGGATCACTTCCGGGTGCGCCTCGGCCTTGCGGCCGAAGGTGAGCAGCCGGCGGGTGAGTTCGGCGGCGCGGCGCGCGGCTTGATGGATGACCTTGAGTTCGCCCTGCAGCGCGGTGTCGTGCGCCCAGTCGACCTGGAGTTCGCTGACCCTGAGAATGACGGGCGTGAGGAGATTGTTGAACTCATGGGCGATGCCGCCGACGAGTTCGCCCACCGCGCGGAGCTTGCGGCTCCGCCCGAGTTCTTCGTCGAGTTGATGGCGCTCGGAGACATCCTCGACCAGCAGGCAGATGCGCCGGCGGGCGGAGGCGCTCGCGGCGGGCAAGGGCACCAGCGTGACGACGAGGTGGCGGCGGCTCTGCGGGAGTTCGCACTCTTCCCGGAGCAGCGTGCCTTCGGCGGGCCAGCGCCCGAGGACATCCGCGAGCAACGCCGACCATTCGGCGGGCAACCCGAGATCGCTGAGGCGCACGCCCGGGCCCGTGGTCCCAGCCGAGCCGAAATACGCGGTGGCGGGGCGGTTGATCGCGGTGAGGTGCGGGCCATCCGGCGCGTCTTCGATCACGCCGAGAGCCATGGGGATGTTGTCGTAGAGCGCCTGGAGCAGCGCTTCGTTGGCGGCGATTTCCGCGGCCTGGCCGGCGATGCGTTTGCGCAGCGTGCGCTGGCGCAGGAAACCCCAGAGCGCGGCGAGGAACGCGACCGCGAGCGCAGCGGCGACGTAGCCGACGAACTGTTCCTTCGTGACGAGCGGCGCGTTCACGTGGCCGAACCAGCGCCGGTAGATGGCGCCGAACTCACCGGTGCGGTTGAGAATCGCAAGGCCCTCGTTCAGCCGGGCGAGGAGTTCGGCGTCGCCTTTGTGGACCGCGAAGCAATGTCGGATATCGTAGCCGGCGAGCGGCTGGCCAAACATCTGGATATTCTTCAGGCCGACGCGTTCGATGACGGAGGCGGCGGTGAGATGGGAAACGAAGACGCCGTCGCATTCGCCGCGCTCGACGGCGCGCAGACCGGCTTCAGCCGAGCTGACCGGGACGCGGCGCGGCGTCAGCGCATGGTCGCGGAGAAATTTTTCTCCGATCGATTCGGCGCCGATGATCGCGAAGGGGCGGCCGTCGAAATCCTCGAGGCGCTGGATCGGCGAATTGCGCGCCCGGACGAAAATCGCGCCCTGCAGGGTGAGATACGGCACCGAGAACTCGGCGAAATTCCGGCGCTCGGCCGTCTCGCTGAAGGCTTGGAGAAAATCGTACTCGCCCGAACGGAAACGGCGATGCAGGTCGCTGCTGGGCGCGCTTTCCCGGCGAAGCTCGAGGTGCATGACCCGCGCGACCGCATCCAGCAGATCGGCGGCGTAGCCGCTCCAATGGCCGCGGTTGTCGGTGTAGCCGTACGGGTAACTATCGACGGTGACACCGACGATGAGCGGTTTCCGCTCGGCCACGGGACGACGGGCAGGAGCCTCCTCCTGTCCGTGGAGCGTGACGGTCGGGCCCAGCCACATGGCGAGACAAAGCGCCAGCGCGGCCGGCAGCGCGAGGCAGTGGCGGCGGAAAGCGGGGGCAATCAAGTCCCGCGAAGCGGCGAAGCCGCGACAAGACGAAGGCATCGGGAAAAGGAAAAACGCGGCAGGAGCGGAAGAGAAATCCGCCGCGACAATCCAAGCTATCGCTTCTTCGAAGCAAGGGCGAAAGCCGGCGGCGGACGGGCCGAGCGATGACGCCAGAACCAGCGGGCCATCGCGGGGAGCAGGATGATCGCGCCGATCATGTTGACCAAAAACATGAACGTGAGCAGCACGCCCATGTCGGCTTGGAATTTGAGGTCGGAAAAAATCCACGTGCTCACGCCGATTGCGAGCGTGAGGCCGGTGAAGACGACGGCGGCGCCGGTGTCCTTGAACGCGGCGAACATCGCGTCCTCGAAATTTTCCCCGCTCTTCAGGCCGGATTGCAGCCGGGCGAAAAGATAAATGCCGTAGTCGACGCCGATGCCGACCCCGAGCGCGACCACCGGCAGCGTGGAGGTTTTCAGGCCAATGCCGAGGTAGACCATGAGCGCGTAGGCGAGCCAGCTGGTGATGGCGAGCGGCACGACGATGCAGAGCGTCGCGCGCGCCGAGCGGAAGGTGATGAGACAGAGCGCGATCACGGCGCCGAAAATCCAGAGGACGATCGGGCGCTCGGCGTCGTGCACGACCTCGTTCGTCGCGGCCATCACGCCGGCGTTGCCGCTGGCGAGGAGAAATTTTGCCTTCGGCGACGGGTGAGCGGCGGAGAAGGCTTTCACGGCGTCGGTGACGGCGAGGAGCGTTTCGGCTTTGTGATCGGTGAGGAAAATCAGGATCGGCATCACGCTCGCATCGCTGTTGAGCAGGCCCGTGGCGGTTTCGATCGGGGAGACGGCCTGCGCGAGGGCCTGGGGGTTGCGCGGGAGGATGCGCCACTTGAGCGACCCTTCGCTGTAGCCGGCGTTGATCAGTTTCGCCATCGACGGCAGCGAGATGATCGACTGCACCCCCGGCACGTCGCGAAGCGCGCCTTCGAAGTCGTCCATCAGCCCGACCACGTCGTGATCGACGCAACCGTTGGGCACGGTTTCGACGATGACCGAGAGGAGGTCGACGCCGATGCTGAATTTTTCCGTGATGACGCGGGTGTCCCGATTGTAGCGGGAATTCTCGCGCAGCTCGGGCACGCCGACGTGCGTATCGCCGATGTGGATCTGGCCGGCCTTCCAGTAGCCCCAGCCGCCGAGCGCGAAACAGAGCGCGACGATGGCGAGCGAGGGACCGGGTTTCAGTTCGCGGACGAGGCGATTCCAGATGCGGTCGCCGGCGGCGCGCCGGCATACCACCCACTCGCGATAGGAGGGCGGAAGGCGGAGAAACGAGAGGAGGATCGGCAGCAGGAAGAAATTCGTGATCACGATCACGCTCACGCCGAGACTGGCGATGATCGCGAGTTCGCGGATGATTTCGATTTTGATCACGAGCATCGTGATGAAGCCGACGGTGTCGGTCATCAGCGCCACGACGCCGGGCACGATGAGCTGCATGAACGCGGCGCGCGCGGCGGTGGGCCCGTCATGGCCCTTGAACATCTCGTTGCGAAACATGCTGATCTTCTGAACGCCGTGGCTGACGCCGATGGCGAACACGAGGAAGGGCACGAGAATGGAAAAGGGATCGATGCCGTAGCCGAGCGCGGTCAGCGCGCCGAGCTGCCAGACCACCGCGACGAGCGAGCAAACGACGGGCGCGGCGGCGAGCTTCCAACGGCCGGCGTAGTTCCACACCAGGAGGCCGGTCACGACGACCGAGAAGCCGAAGAACAGGAGCACGCTGCGCGCGCCGTCGCCGATGTCGCCGATGACTTTGGCGAAACCGATGATGTGCACCTGCACGGCGCCGGCGGTGTCGCGTTCGACGCGCGCGCGGATGGCCTCGAGGCCGCGGGCGACACGGGTGTAGTCGATATTCCTGCCGGTGCGCGGATCGGTCTCGACGATTTGCGCGCTGACGATGGCGCCGGTGAAATCGTTGGCGACGAGCTGGCCGACCTTCCCGGACTTGACGATGTTCTCCCGCACGCGCGCGAAATTTTCCGGCGTGGGCGTAAAATCGGCGGGGATGACGTTGCCGCCGGAGAAACCATCCTCGACGACTTCGATGTAGCGGACGTTCGGCGTGAAGAGCGACTGCACCTGCGCGCGATCGACGGCGGGCAGGAAGGTGACTTCGTCGGTGACGGCGCGGAGCTGCTGGAAAAATTGCGGCGTGAAGATGTCGCCGTCGCGAGCCGTGAGCGCGACGATCACGCGGTTGGCGCCGCCGAACTCGCTCTGATATTTGAGGAACGTCCGGATGTAGGGATGGCTGGTCGGCAGGGATTTGTTGAAGCTCGCGTCGACGTGCAGCCGGGCGGCGAACCAGGCCATGAAGGCGGTCAGCAGGGCGAAACCGCAGACCAGCGGCACGCGCCGGCGGAACATCCAGGTGGAGAAACGGGCGAGCAGGGGCACGTGGAAGCGGCGCGCAGGACGCTACGGCGAGGGCGGCGAATCCGGGCGGGCGGCGTCGGCCGACGGTGGCCGTATGCGGGCGGCGCCGCCGTCGCCGAGCGCGACGATGTCGCCATCGGGCGCCTCGAGCAGTTCGGCGATGGCGGAGTTGAGGGAGATTTGCCAGTGGTTGAAGGTGAGGCCGCCGTCACGGCTGACGTAGAGCGCGCGGGCCTGGCCGGCGAGGAAGAGCGATCCGGATTTGAGCTTGAGCGCCGTGGTGAGCAGCAGCGGGCGGTCGATGGCGATGGGTTGCCAGGACTCGCCGTCGTCGGTGGAGCGGAAAACGCGACCGCGCAGGCCGTAGGCGAGGAGCGTGCGTTCGTCGAGGGGCAGGATGCCGTAGAACGAGCCGTCGTAGGGCGAATCGATGCGCTGCCACGTTTCGCCCTCGTCGCGCGAGCGTAGCAGCGTGCCGTGCTCGCCGGCGATGTAGAGCGTGCCAGTCGGGCCACGCGTGATCCGGTTCAGGTGCATGTCCTCTTCGAGGATTTTTTTAACGGTCCAGGTTTTGCCTGCGTCGGCGGTGGTCATGCAGAGACCATAGGCGCCGATCGCGATCGCGCGGCGGGCGTCGATCACGCCCACATCGAGGAACGACGCTTCGAGATTTTTCCCCTGCCACTGTTTTTGCCACGAGACGCCACCATCGGTCGAAACCGCGATGAAGGCGTCGTGGCCGACAGCCCAACCGGTGCGACCGTCGGGCGCGAAGGCGATGCCGGTCAGCGTCGCGGACGAAGGCGACGCGAGGGCGGTCCAGTTTTCGCCCGAATCGCTGGAGCGAAGGATCGTGCCGCGCTCGCCGACCGCGATGATATCCGCCCCGAGAACTGCGCCGTCCAACAAAAGTGGATGCGTCGCCCGTTTCGGCGCGGCGGCGAGCACCGACGAGCTGAGGAAGGAGAGGAGAAGCACGAAGCGGAACATGGGGGAATGTTTCAGGCCCGCCGCTCCCGCGGTTTGGAACCGGACTCGAGCGTGCTGCGCGGGAGCGCAGAGGAGCGGGAATTAACCAGGCCGCGTCATGGAACTTTGGTCACGCGACGCGGCGACATGTGCCCGCGGGGGCGCTCACCGGTGGAGGCGAATCCCGGTGGAGGCGATTCGACCGGGGTGTCGGCGTTTGGTTTATCGCCTGCAAGCAGGCTCCTACAAATACCGAAAGACACGCCGACATGATGGGCTGAGCCGGGGCGAGTTAGCGCACGCCTTCGCGGCGGAGGGAGTCGGGCGTGTAGTCGGCGGGGGTGCGCTTCAGGCTGAAGTCGTAGGTCTTGCCCTCGTTGTCCAAACCGATCGCGAGATAACGGCCGGACTGGAGATCGGTGTGAACCTCGAGCGTGCTCCAGAAACAGGGCACCTCGTAGTAGTTCACGCAGTGCGCTTCCGAGACGCGCCACATCTGGCCGCGAGAGTCGTATTGGTCGGCGGCGAGGATCTGCCAGCTGTCCTCGTCGATGTAGAACGTGCGCCGGGCGTAGAGATGACTCGTGCCGGGTTTCAGCGTGGCGTCGACGACCCAGACGCGGTGCAACTCGTAACGGGCGAGATCCTGGTTGATGTGCTTCGGCTCGAGGATGTCGGCGTATTTCACCTTGTCGCTGTGCAGCGTGTAGGAGTTGTAGGGCACGAGCATTTCCTTTTTGCCGAGGAGCTTCCAGTCGTAGCGATCGGGCGCGCCGTTGAACATGTCGAACTGGTCGCTGGTGCGCTGGCCGTCGGCGGCGGTGCCGGGGTTGTCGTAGGCGACATCCGGCGCGCGGGTGACGCGGCGGCGGCCGGCGTTGTAGACCCAGGCGCGACGCTTTTCCTTCACCTGGTCCATCGTTTCCTGCACGAGGAGAATGGTGCCGGCGAGGCGCGGCGGGGCGATGACGGCCTGCTTGAAGAAGATGAGCGTGTTGCTGTCTTCGAGTTCCTTCACGGTGAGATCGGGCCGCGTGTAGTTGAACAGGAACTCGTCTTCGAACTGCACGAGCGAGTAGCTGCCGTTGGGGAGCGGCGCGGCCTGGCCGATGGGCCGGGTGGCGGCGTGGCCGCGCCAGCGCGTGAGGTGATTCCACAGCACCTCGAGGCCGTTCTGCGGGATGGGGAACGGCGTGCCGATGATCACGCCGGCGATGCCGTTGCCGCCCGTGGTGAGTTCGGCGGTCGTGGCGTATTTTTTCGTGGCATCGTAGACTTCCTGCGGGCTCGAGGCGCTGCGACGCGTCGGGTAAACGACGAGCTTGTAATCCGGATACGCCTGCAGGAGCGCGATATGGCCGGCGGTGAGCTGGGCCTGATGCTCGGCGAGGTTCTGCGCGGTGACGGTGAAGAGCGGCTGGTCGCCGGCGAACGGGTCGGGGTGATGCATGCCGACGGTGTAACCCGCCGGCGGCGTGGCGATGCCACCCGTCCAGGCGGGAATGGTGCCCGCGGCGTTGCCGGCGCGTTCGCCGCCGAGCGGCGTGAGATCCTGGCCGAGGCGGGCCGCCTGCTCGGCCGTGATCGCCGCGAAGGCGAGGGAAGCGGTGCTCAGAAAACAGGCGAAGAACGAGGAAGTTTTCATGGGGAGGGCGCGGCGCGCGTTAGAAGGAGTATTTCAGGATGGTCGCCACGTAGTCGCGATCGCCCAGGAGATTGTAGCGGCCGCCGGCGAAGAAATCCACGTAGCGGAGTTCGAAGGCCCAGGTGTTTTGAAACGTGAATTCGGCGGAGAGCGTGATGCTCTTGCGACCGTGCACGTAGTTGCCGAGCGGCAGCGGCGTGTTGCCTTCGACGTCGTGGGTGAACGCGACGGTCGGCGAGACGTTCAGGCCGGCGAAGACGTTGTTGTAGTCCAGTTTTCCGAGGATCTGATAACCCCAGGAAAATTTATCGGCGAAGGCGCTGGCGGGCGTCCAGCCGAGCGCGGCGCTGTTGCCGGTGCGGAGCATCTCGCCGAGATCGCCCGCGGTGAACGTGCCGGGGCCATCGTAACGCAGCGTATCTTTGTCGGGCAGGTTGGCCCAGATGCCGCCGACTTCGCCGAGAAGGGTGAACTGCTGCGAACCGAGGATCGGGCCGAAGACCTTCGTGAGCGTCGTCTGCGCGCTCCAGACATCGTGCCGGCGATAGCCGGAGACCTCGCGGTTGAGCTGGCCGTAAAAACTGCCGACCTGGTTGTTCGGCGCGCCGAAAGTCGGCGAGAGCGCGGAAAGCGTGGCGAAGAGCAGCTCCACGTCGTCGATTTGCAGCGGCACGTCGTGTTTATAGGAAACCTCGCCCTGCCACGAGATGCCGGTGGCGCCGATCGAGGTGTTGAAGCTCGTGCCGAGCATCGCGATGTCGTCGGGGTATTCGACGAAGTAGCGGCCGGTGGCGGCGGCGGTGAGGAGGCCGATCTTGCCGGCGTTGGCGACGATGGACTGCGCCGCGGGATAAAACGGTTGGAGCGTTGCCGGCAGGCCGGCGACGGGGACGTTCGTGAAAGCGGCGCCGAGCAGCGTGGTGATCGCGGCGGAGACGCCGGCGGCAGGATAGCCGGCGGCGACCATGGCAGGGGCGAGATTCGTGGTGGCAAGCGATCCGGCGGTGGCCTGGACGAAGGCCGGGCTGATCGCGGAGGTCGGCGTGCGGGCGCTGATCACGGGCGAGCGACTGCGGTAGCTGGCGTAGTAAAAGCCGAAGTCGGTGTCGTTCAGCTTCGGCGCGAGCACGTGGACGGCGACGCCGTATTGGGAAATGTCCGACGGCCGGCGGTCCGGACCGCGGGGAATGTTGCCCAAGGTGCCGCGGTCCGAGAGCGTGCCGAAACCGAGGAAGACGTTGCTGCCGCCGCGGCTGGCGAAATCGTTGGTGGAGAAAAACGAGCCGGCGGGCTCGAGTTCGTTGCGGCGGAATTCCAGCAGCCAGAACGGCTCGACGGTGACGTTCCTGGCGACGCCGATCGACGCCTTGACCATGTTCACCGGGAGGAGCGCCTCCTTCAGCTCCGCGCCGGGCGAGCGCAGTTTCGAGAGGTCGACCGGATTCACGACGTTGACGCCGTTCGGGAGGAACGTGCTCTCGCCCAGGCTGAGCACCTGGCGGCCGATGCGGAGATCGAACGGCGTATCGGTGCCGAGGGTGAATTTGCCGAGCACGTAAGCGTCGAGCAATTCACCGCCACGCACGACGCGATCGCGGGATTCCTTCGCGAGCGGCGTGCGCGCAGTCTCGTCGGTCTTCGCGTCGCTGAAATAATAGCCGCGGACGAACGCGCCGAAATTTTTATACTTCAGTTCGAGGTCGTGCGAGCCCTTGAACAGCGCGGAGACCCAGCCGGCGCCGTAGTTCAAGTTGCCATCATCGGAGTTGACGGAGTTCTGGAGGCCCGGGACGCCGTTGAAAGTGTTGGTGGTGCCGTAGAACAGCGGGCTCGGATCGCTGAGGCGGTAGAGGCCGCCGATGGAGAAGGTCGAATCGAAGCTTCCGCTCAACTCGCCGTAGGAAAACTGCACCGCTTGAAGCGCCGGGCTGATGAGCCCCGACACGAAGGCAAGCCCGAGCGCGCGAGCGAAATGCCTGAGGACACGAGGATGACAACTGGCTTTCATAGGTGTGAATGCGTGGCACCCGCTGGAAAAGGATCGCCACCTGAGGTTGTTGGGCCGAAGCGCCGGTGCGGACTTTATGACACGACAACACTCCCGCTCCGGAGCCGGTTCAAGAACCAAGTAGGAGCAAACTTTGCGATGGTCTGGCAGTTTTTTGCTGTTCCGCTTTGACGCACCCGCCAATCACGCAAGGGTGCCGATTCGAACCATGCAGCCGGCGAGCCACATCCACATCAAGGGGGCGCGGGAGCACAACCTGAAGAACCTCGAGTTGCGTCTGCCGCGCGGAAAACTCGTCGTGATCACCGGCCCGAGCGGCTCGGGCAAGTCGTCGCTGGCATTCGATACGATCTACGCGGAAGGCTACCGCAAGTACATGGAGAGCCTCTCGACGCAGGCGCGGCAGGTGCTCGACCAGTTGAAGCGGCCGGACGTCGATTTCATCCACGGGCTCTCGCCGGTGCTGGCGATCGAGCAGCGGGTGGGCGCCGGCGGGCCGCGCAGCACGATCGCGACCGCGACGGAAATCGCCGATTACGCCCAGCTGCTCTGGGCGCTCTGCGGCGAGCAGCGGTGCCCGAAGGACGGCGGTCGCGTCGTGCAGCGGTCGCTGGATGACAACGTGCAACGCGTGCTCACCGAGTGCGCGGGCGAACGCGTGATGCTGCTCGCGCCGGCGATGCGCGCGAAGGCGAGCGTGCTGCGCGACGAGCTGCCGCGCCTGCGGCAGCGGGGTTTTCAACGCGTGCGCCTCGATGGCGAAGTTAAAAATCTCGACGAGCCGAAGCTGCTCCCGGCGACCGGCGGCGCCAAGGAGATCGCCGTGGACCTGGTGGTCGACCGGCTGGTCGCGAACGCCGATCAACGCAGCCGGCTGGCCGATTCGCTCGAGCTGGCGTTCCGCGAAGGGAAGGACCGCGCCATCATCCTCGCGCAAAAGACCGCGGACGCGCCGTGGCGCGAACTCGCGCTCAGCCAGTCGCTGGCGTGCGAGGTGTGCGGCGACGTATTCGAAAAGCTGACGCCGCGGCAGTTTTCCTACTCGCATCGCGAAGGCGCGTGCCCGACCTGCGACGGGCTCGGCCGCAAACTGCGGTTCGTGCCGGAGCTGATCGTGCCCGACCCGGAGAAGAGCGTGCGCGAGGGCGCGATCAAGCCGTGGCGGATCGGCGGAAAGAATCTCATCATCAAGCACAATGCGCTGCTGAAACAGCTCGCCGAGCAACTGCCGTTCGACGCCGACGTGCCGTGGCGCAAGCTGCCGGAGGAAACACGCGAAGCCATCCTGGGCGGTGCGGGCGAGCGTCAATTCGCGTTCAAGCTGCGGCGCATGCGCGAAGCGAAAGGGATGACGTTTCCCGGCGTGATCGCCGATCTGGAGGAGAGCTTCCGACACACGGACAGCGAGGGTTTCCGCGCGCGACTCACGACCTACATGGTGGCGGGCGAGTGCCCGGAGTGTCACGGCTCGCGGCTGAATGCGCGAAGCGGTGCGGTGCGGCTGAACCTGGGAGCGCGGGCCGCGGGCCCGCAGGATTCGGAGAAAGCGGGCGAGCCGCCCGCGCGCCCAAGCTCGATCACCTTTCCCCAATTCGTCGCGCTCGACATCGGCGACGCACACGAGGCCGCGAAGGCCGCCGTCGCGACCTACGCGGCCAACGACGCCGCGCGCGAAGTCGTCACCGGCATCGAGCAACGCCTCCGTTTCCTCCTCGAGACCGGGCTGAGCTACCTCACGCTCGATCGCGATTTCGCGACGCTCTCCGGCGGCGAAGCGCAGCGCGTGCGGCTGGCGACGCAGCTCGGCATGGGGTTGATCGGCGTGATCTACGTGCTCGACGAGCCCAGCATCGGACTGCACCCGCACGACAACCAGAAATTCCTCGAGACGCTCGTCGCGTTGCGCGACCGCGGCAACACCGTGCTCGTCGTCGAGCACGACGAGGACACGATGCGGCTGGCCGACGAGTTGGTGGAACTCGGGCCGGAGGCGGGCGTCGAGGGCGGGCGTTTGTTGTTCCAAGGCACCCCGGCGGAATGCGCGCGCCTGCCCGCGAAGCTCTCGCGCACCGGCCCGTATCTGGCGCGGACCCTCGGCGTGTTGAAAGATGCGAAAACAAAAGAGCCGGATGGCGCGTGGCTGACGGTTCGCGAAGCGCGGGCGAACAACCTGCGCGGGGTGGACGCGCGTTTTCCAGTGGGGCTGCTGACGTGCGTCACCGGCGTGAGCGGCTCCGGCAAGAGCACGCTGGTGAACGACGTGCTCGCGGCGGCGGCAGCGCACAAGCTGAACGGCGCGAAGTCGATCCCGGGCAAGCATCGCAGTATCGAGAATCTGGATTTCTTCGAGAAGCTCGTGCAGGTCGATCAGGAGCCGATCGGCCGGAGTCCGCGGTCGAACCCGGCGTCGTATGTCGACCTGCTGCCGCTGCTCCGCGATCTGTTTGCGCAGGTGCCGCTCGCGAAAGTGCGCGGTTACAAGGCCAGCCGTTTTTCTTTCAACGTGCGCGGCGGACGTTGCGAGCGCTGCCAGGGTGACGGCGTCATCAAGCTCGACATGCAGTTCATGGCCGATGCGTATGCGCCGTGCCCCAGCTGCGGCGGACGGCGTTTCAATCGCGAGACGCTCGAGATTTTGTTTCACGGCAAATCGATCGCCGACGTGCTGGATCTGACGGTGCGGGAAGCGACGTCGCTTTTCCGCAACATCCCGCGCGTGATGGATAAACTCCAGACGCTCGATGCCGTGGGCCTCGGTTACCTGACGCTCGGCCAGTCGGCGACGACGCTTTCCGGCGGCGAGGCGCAGCGGATCAAGCTCTCGCTCGAACTCAGCAAACGCCAGCAAGGTTCGACGCTCTACATCCTCGACGAGCCGACGACCGGGCTGCACTGGGTCGATATCCAGAAGCTGATGGACCTGCTCTTCAAACTGCGCGATCAGGGCAACACGGTGATCGTGATCGAGCACAACCTCGATGTGATCAATCTGGCCGACTGGATCGTCGATCTCGGCCCGGGCGGCGGGCGCGAGGGCGGGGAAATTGTTTTCGCGGGCGCGCGCGACGAGATCGAGCGGAGCGAGCGCTCGCTGACCGGCGCGGCTTTGCGCGACTGGCGCGTGGCGCCGGTGGGTGTGAAACGCTGAGAGGCCGACGGCCGCGCGCGTGTGCCGCCCGGGAAAAGACTTGGCAGTTCACCCGATGGCAGCGAAGCGAACCGGAGCGTAGGTTGCGCGCACGAAGCGTCGCTCCCCATGAAAACTCAAACGTCGAACTCCAAATCAAACTCGAAGAAGTCCCACCGTCACCGGGCGGATGCTTCCTCGGCCGGCAGATCGGGATCCACAGCCGGGCGGCGCTCGGCGTCCCAAGCGGCGAGCGAAAAAGCCAAACGCGGTGAGCCGTTGGAGGCGCAGACACCGAAGGAGCGGTCGCCGAAGCAGGAGAATTTGTGACGGCTGTCCGCGGGACGCCGCGGCTCGCTGCGCGCCGTCATTTGCCCGGCCCTTCGCCACGGTCATCGCGGGCGGCGCCACCGGGGAAGTCACGAGCCGGGTGAACGGCTTTGGAGCGTTTCAAATTAAAAAATTATAGCCGGTCGCGGTTCGGATGTAGGAGCCTGCTTGCAGGCGATTCCCGGCGAGCGGTCGTCGCTCATCGCCTGCAAGCAGCCTCCTACAGTGGCTACGACACTTTTTGAAATGCCCTCGAGCATTTCAAATGAAACTATGTCCGCCCACCCGCATCAGTCCATCGTTCGTCGGGTAACCTATCGAGCTTCGCGGAATCGGCTGACGGCGCTCGGTACGAGCCTCCCGCTGCTCCCGCAGCGGGCCACGATGAGGGTGTGGCCCTGCGCGGGAGCGCAGGGATGAGCGATCCTCGCCAGTTTAATGCGCGAGGATCGATAATGGGTTACCGGTTTCGGCTATGGTTTTATTTGAAATGCTATAGCTTTCAGCTTTCGGAGTGCTTGGCCGCGATGTCGCCGGGCTCGCGCTTCCGCTCGTCGGTTTTCGTGTAGAGCTTTTCGTTCATCTTCGCCTGGGTTTCTTCGGAAGTGACGCGGCGGCCGGCGATCATCACCTTGTTCATCGCCCCGGGCACCACGACGCGTTGCCCTTTCATCAACGCCTCGTAGGCGGCCTCGGCGACCGTTTGCGGAGCCATGACGTTCGCTTTTTGAAACGCCTGCGTGTCGACCATGTCGGCTTTCGCGAAGAAATCCGTATCGGTGGGCCCGGGACACAGCGCCGTCAGCGTCACGCCGGTGTCCTCGAGTTCGGTTGCGAGCGATTCGGAAAACGAGAGGACGAAGGCTTTCGTGGCATGGTAAACCGCCAGGAGAGGTCCAGGCTCGAAGCCGGCGACCGAGGCGGTGTTGAGGATCCGCCCCTGGCCGCGCTTGATCATCGGCGGGAGGAATAGTCGCGTCAGGCGGACGACGGCTTCGACGTTGAGCCGAATCATCTCGAGGTCGGTCTCCGGGGAGGTTTCCCAAAACTTACCGCGTTGTCCGCGACCGGCGTTGTTGGCGAGAATGGCGACCTCAATGCCCTCGGCGGAAAGCTCGTCGAAAATTTCCATCGCGGAGTCGTCTTCGGTGAGATCCTGCGCAATGGGATAGGCGCGAATGGAGAACTCCCGCTCGAGCGCGTCGGCGAGATCCTCCACCTCGGCGGCGACGGGCGCGACCAGCACGACCGGGTGGCCATGCCTGGCGAATTCGCGGGCGAGCTGCTGGCCGATGCCGCTGGAGGCGCCGGTGATCAAGGCGGTTTGTAGAGTCGGGTCGTTGTCGTTCATAAAATCGTTGCGTTGAAGGTTTGGGGTAAAAATCAGGCGGCCGGGTCGAGGACGACTTTGATGCAGTTGTCGCGTTTCTCGACGAACATGGGGTATGCGCGGTCGGCTTTGCTGAGCGGCACGCGATGCGTGATGACGACCGACGGGTCGATCTTTCCGCCTTCGATCAGTTTCAGGAGCGGCGCCATGTATTTTTGCATGTGCGTCTGACCCATTTTAAACGTGAGCCCCTTGTTCATCGCGGCGCCGAACGGCACCTTGTCGAGGAAGCCGCCGTAAACGCCGGGCACGGACACGGTGCCGGATTTTCGCGTGCAACGAATCGCCTGGCGCAGCGCGTAGGGGCGGTCGGTTTCCAGCTTCAATGTCTGCTTCACCTGATCGTAGACGGAGCCGTGCGCCTCCATGCCGACGGCGTCGATCGACGCGTCAGGGCCTCGTCCGCCGGTGAGCGCCTTCAACTCCTCCATCACGTCGCCGCCCGAATCGATCGTGATCGCACCGGCCGCTTCTGCCAGCGCCCGCCGCTCGGGCACGGAGTCGATCGCGATCACCTTGGCTGCGCCGAGGAGAAACGCGCTGCGGATCGCGAATTGTCCGACGGGGCCGCAGCCCCACACCGCGACGACCGAGCGGCCGGGCACGATGTCGCAGTTCTCGGCGGCCATGTAACCCGTGGGAAAAATATCCGAGAGAAAGAGAACCTTCTCGTCGGGCAGATCGTTCTCGAGCTTGAGGAGGCCGACATCGGCGTGCGGCACGCGCGCGTATTGCGCCTGCCCGCCGGCGTAGCCACCGGTCATGTGCGAGTAACCGAAGATTCCCGCGGGCGCGTAGCCCATCATCGTCTCGGCCAGGTGCCAGTTCGGGTTGGTGTTGTCACAGACCGAATATTGCTGGCGCAGACAGTGCGTGCACTGCCCGCAGGAGATGGTGAACGGCACGACCACGCGATCGCCGACGCGGATTTTTTTCACCGCCGAGCCGGTCTCGACGACCTCGCCCATGAACTCGTGGCCGAGGATGTCGCCCTTCTCCATCGTGGGAATGACTCCGTCGTAGAGGTGGATGTCGGAGCCGCAGATCGCGGTCGACGTGATTTTTATGATACAGTCGCGCGGCCGGAGGATCTTCGGATCGTCGACGCGTTGCACCTCCACCTTTTTCTTTCCCATCCAGACGAGCGCTTTCATTTTTTCCCTTTTCGCGGCGCCTGCGGGCCGCCGACGGACTGGCCTTCGATCGTGGGGATCTCGCCGGCTTCCATCAGCGCCTTCAGGCGGTGCAGGGCGTCGTAGACCTGCGAACTCGCGGCATCGCGGGTGAGTTTGGCGATCGCCGCGCCCAGCTTGCCGCCGGGCGGATTGTATTCGAGGGCGACGGTCACTTCGGTGCCCTCGTCGTCCGGCGCCGTCTCGAAGCGCACCGAGCCGGCGTGGGCGACGTCGCTGCCCTCGCGGGATTCCCACGCGATGAGACGGTCGGCATGGTCATTGATAATCACCGTATCCCACTGAACGCGACCGAAGGGCGCGCTCACGGTCCAGTGGGTTTCCGTTGCGGAGAGCGTGTCGATCTCGGTCGGGTGGTTGATGACCTGGGGCAAATTCGCAGGATCGCGCCAGAAAGCATACAGCTCCGCGGCGGGTTTCCGAATCGTGACGGCGCGGATAACTTTGATGCCGCGGTTGCCGGGGACCGCGATGCGCGCCCGGGGCTTCGTCCCGCGCGAGCGCGGGCGGGTGGGGGAAAGAGTAGAGGGCATGGCAAAAGAAGCTCCGGCATGGTGCGCGGTTCGAGGCGCGTGTTGCGCGAATCCGTTTCGAGCAGCAATCCGCCCGACGCGCACCCAAGCAGAATATATCAAGGGCGGGCGCCCCAACCTGGAGCCTGGCGGGAACACGGCGGCGCCGCGCGGGACTCTCGGCGAAAACCTTACTCTCATGGGCATTGAAACCATTCTCATTGTTTTCGGCGTGGTCATCGTGATCGCGATCGCGGTCGGCGTGCGGAAAATCCGCAACAAACGCTAAGCACCTACCCGGCTATCGACCGCCGCGACAGCGTTCACCGAATGCTCGGATGAGTTCTGAGCCGCAAACATGCAGCCGGAATTGACCGCAGATTTCGCGATGAGCGCAGATCAAGAGCTTGGGCTGAAGTTTCTCCGGTGGCTAAATCGGCTGTCCGGTGAGTGCGGATCGGCGGCGATCATTCCAACGTGCTTTCAAGATGAGGCCAATTCGTCCCGCCGCTCCCGCGGCGGGCTACGTCTGAATGTAGCCCTGCGCGGGAGCGCAGGGCTGGCCTCAACTTGAAGCAGGTTGGAATCAGAACGGCTTTCTTGTTGGCTTAACCTGACGTTGATTGCGGCGGTCGCCGGCGGTCTTTGGCGGCGAGCGCGGACAACTCTTTCGCCACGCGTCCGATCACACTGGACCAGTCGCCGGGCGACGGCTGCCGCCACAGGCGCATCGTCGGATACCACGGACTGTCCTCCCGATCTTCCATCCAGCGCCAATCGGCGCGATACGGCAGCAACGTCCACGTCGGCACGCCGAGCGCGCCGGCGAGATGGGCCGGCAGGCTGTCGATCGAGATCATCAGGTCGACCTCGGCGAGGGCACGCGCCAGTTCTTCGATGGGTTCGACCGGACCGCGGGAAGGCGAAAAAAATTCTCCCCTGGCTTCGGAACCTGACTGCAACGCATGCCACGAGACCCGCGATACCCGCATGAGCGGCGTGAGCAGCGCCTCGGGAAGCGCGCGGCTCGAATTCCAGCCGCCGCCACGCCAAACGATGCCGACCGCCATCTCGCCTGACGCGGTGGAGCGCCGCACCCACGACTCTCCGCCAGCCGGCGCGGCGAGATACGGCACATCAGCCGGCAACGTCGCGAGCGTCGTCCGCAACGCGTGCGGCAATTCCATCAACTCGATATCGATGTCGTACTCCACCTCGGGCGTTCCGTCGTGGAGCGGCAGGAGACGATCGATGCCGGGCGCGTTTTGGAGGAGCGGCAGCAAAGCCGGTTGCGCCCACACGATCACTTCGGCCGCGAGACGCTTCAGCTGCGGCATGAAACGAATGAACTGAATCGTGTCGCCGAGCCCGTGATAGCAGCGCACGAGGACGCGTCTCCCGGCGAGCGATACACCATCCCAGATATATTGCTCGTGCCGCGGCCAGTGCCAGCAGGGCGTGCCGCGGCGCTCGCGCAGGATCGCATCGCTCACCTCCCATGCGGCCGCGAAGTCGCCCCGCCGCATGTGCGCGAGCCAGGGATCCTCGTCGGCGCGCGCGGCCTTCACCGCGGTCAGCCGGTCACGTTCAGGCATAAGACCTTTGCCCAGTCGTCGCCGAGTTGGAGCACGCTGCACGACGCGAGGCCGATTTCGATGCGGCCGTATAAATCCAGCGGCGCGCCGAGGAAATGCGCGAGCGCGATCTTGATCGGGTCGGCATGGGAGACGAGCGCCACGTGTTCGCCGGAATGCGCCGCGCGCAGCCGGATCATTTCGTTCACGAACCGTGCCTGCACGGTGACGGCGCTCTCGCCGCCTGGGATCGGCGTGCCGCCGCGGAAGCGATTGAAATTCCGCCAGCGGGCATCGCCCCCGTCCAGTTCGGCGAAACGTTTGCCAGTCCATTCGCCGGCGTCGATTTCGCCGAGTGGTTCGCTGATCTCCACGGAAAGATTTTTCGCCTGTGCGAGCGCCGCGGCGGTTTCGCGAGTGCGCTGCATCGGACTGCTGTAAACGCGCGTGATGGGCGCGGGCGCGAGGCGTTGCGCGAGACGCTCCGCCTGGCCGCGGCCGGTCGCGCTCAACGCGATTCCCGGCGTGCGGCCGGCGAGCACGCCGTCGTCCGCGGCTTTCTCGGCGTGGCGGAGAAGATAGAACGTCGTCACACCGGCTCCGCGGGTGGTCAGGTGGACGGGTGCGCCGCGGGAGCCGCGGTCGCCGGTCGCGCTTCCGAGGGGCCGGTCACGGTGGAACGGGTCGCGCCCCAGTCGACCGCGTAGTCGCGGATGAACGCCTCCGTGCGCTCGCGCGCTTCATGATCGGTGAACTGCTGCGGCGGCGTCTTCATGAAATAACTTGCCGGGCCGGTGAGCGGGCCGGAGAGACCGTGATCGAGGGCGAGCTTCACGCAGCGCACCGCGTCGATCACGACGCCGGCGGAATTCGGGGAGTCCCAGACCTCGAGCTTCACCTCGCACTTGAGCGGCACGTTGCCGAAGGTCGTTCCGTGCAGGTGAATGTAGCACCACTTCTGATCGGTGAGCCACGGCACGTAGTCGCTCGGGCCGACGTGAACGTTTTCCGCGGCGAGCGGTTGCCCGAGCTGGCTCGTGACGGCGTTCGTCTTGGAAATTTTTTTCGAATCGAGCCGCTCGCGTTCGAGCATGTTGAGGAAGTCGGTGTTGCCGCCGAAATTCAACTGGTAGGTGCGGTCGAGCCGCACGCCGCGCTCGCGAAACAGGTTCACCAACGCGCGGTGGGTGATGGTCGCGCCGACCTGGGACTTGATGTCGTCGCCGATGATCGGCAGCCCGCGCTCGGCGAAACGCTGCTGCCAGTAAGGCTGCGACGCGATGAAGACGGGAATGCAATTCACGAAGCCGCAGCCGGCCTCGAGCACCTGCTCCACATACCACTTCGTCGCCATCTCGGAGCCGACGGGCAGATAGGAAACCACCACGTCGGTGCCGGTGTTGCGCAGAATGCTCACGATGTCGGCGGTCGGTCCGGGTGCCTTTGTGATTCTTTCGGAAAGATATTTGCCGAGGCCGTCATGCGTCATGCCACGCTGCACGGGCACGCCGAGCCGCGGCACGTCGGTGAATTTGAAGGTGTTGTTTTCACCGGAAAAGATGGCCTCGGAGAGATCCTTGCCGACCTTGTCACTCGCGATGTCGAACGCGGCGGTGAACTCGATGTCGCGCACGTGATAGCCGCCGAGACTGACGTGCATGAGGCCGGGGACGGTTTCCGTATCCGCAGCGTGGCGATAGAAATGAACGCCCTGCACGAGGGACGACGCGCAGTTGCCCACGCCGATGAGGGCGACGCGGACCTTGCGGTTTTCGGGTGAGGTGGGACGAGTGCGAGGCTTGAAGGCGATCATGGTGGTTCTCCTGGGTGGGCGGGCGGTTCTTTTAACGTGAGTGGGTGACGGGCTCGGCGGACGCGGGGGTGGCGGTTGCAGTCACGGCGCCCGGCGCGTAACGGCGGATCATCCGCGCGCAAAACTCCGCGTATTCGTCGAGTACGAGCGGCGGGCTCGTGTGGTGCGGCTGCACCCCGCGATGCTCGGGCGTGAAACAAAATGTGACGGTGACGTCGAACTCCTCCAGGGCGAGCATCTGCCGGTCGAACCAGGCGTCCGCGCCCGGCCGAAAGCTGTCTGCCCAACTCAGGCCGGTGCGCAGGTGTTTCACGCCGAAGCGGCGCAGCCAGCGCACCGCGTCGTCGAGCCGGTGATCCTCGAAATGGAACCACTGGCAGATGCCGAGTTCGGGCGTGTAGCGCGGGAATTTCGCGGCCGCCAGCTTCGGCGTGCCGTCCTCGCGCAGCAGGCCCATGTAAAAATGACGATAGTAGGAGGAGCCCTCGGCCTCCTTGTGCCGCGTCGTCGCCGGCCACGCTTTCGGCAGATCGAACAAACTATACCAATGCACCCGCGGCACGCGTCCGCCGAGCAACGCGGCGGTCCGCTCGACGCCGAACGCCTGCACTTCCTCCGCACCGAACGATGAGACGCCGACCTCGGAAACCCACACGGGCAGATCGGTGACGGCCTCGATCGCCGCGATTTTTTCCGGCCACTCGTCGATCTGCCAGTGATTCCAATCGAGCGGGAAGCCGTGCACCGCGACGACTTCCAGCTTTTCAAGCACGCCCTGGCTTTGCAGATTCGTGACGAAGGTCGGATCGATCGGGGACATGCCGCCGAGCACGCGCGACAGCTGCGGGTTCTCGGCCGCCACGGCGTCCGCCGCGAGTTTGACCATCGCGGCGAACGTCGACCACGCGGGATCGATTTCAAAAGCCCAGTGCGATTTGTTGTTGGGCTCGTTCCAAAACATCACGGAGTCGATCATGAGAAAAATTTCAGACGAAGGTGGGCGCGTGGCGGCGGCGGTGAGGTGAAACGCGGAACGCGGGCGGAGCCGCCGCGGGCTGGTGGGCGAGCAACTGCAGCGCCTCGCGGTATCCGTGGAGCGTGCCGACATCGACGTAGGCCTCGCCCGTGCGAACGCCGCACGCCTCGCCGCCGCCCGCGAGGTAGGCGTTGACGAGCGTGCCGAAGTATTCGTCGCCGCGGCCGGGCGCGCGCCACAGGGCATGCAGCGCGCGGAGCACGTGACCGGGAACCTTGATCCCACCCCAAATCCAGTGGGAGCGGGCGTTGGTTTGCTTCACTTGGATTGCTGAAACGCGACCCGCCTCGTCGGCGACGACGGCGTCGAAAAATTCGGGATGCTCCACTGGAAAAAGCAGGAACGACAGCACGTCGTCCGGGAGGGTCGCGAAGCCGTGCAGCGGGAACCAGATCGTATCCGGCAAGCCGATCAGCACCGGCTCGTCGTCCGCCGCGAAAGGCAGCGCGCGAAAAATCGCGTCGCACAAACCCGCGGGCTGCGGCTGGATCACGTAGGCGATTTCCGCGCCGCCGATCTCTCCGCCGTAATAGGAAACGATGTCGGACTTCTCGCTCGAGATGACGAAGCAGAGCTTGGTGGCGCCGCCCGCGAGCATGCGCTCGACGAGATGCTCGCTCACGGCCCGCGGTCGCTCGACGCCGTCGTCGAAGCGACTGCCGACGGGCAGCAGCTCCTTCGAAAACGCGAGCGGTTGGATGCGGCTGCCGGTTCCAGCCGCGGGAATGATGCCCCACATGATTTAGTTTTCCTCCATTCCGGCCGGCGTTTCAGCGAGTTCCGCGTGAACGCGCAACGTGCCGGTCGTAGTCTCGAACAGACGCTCGAGTTCGAGCACGCGATGCGCCGCGGTGTGTTCACCGAGCGTTCGCTCGCGAGCGGCGCGCGCCATGCGATTGAGTTCACCGTCGGATCGCTCGAGCGCGGCAACCGCTTCGGTGCTCGATTGCGCAACGAGAATTTCGCGGCCGGGTGAGAAGAATTCGTCGAGCCCCTCCCACGTGTCGCTGAGCAAAGGCACGCCGCACGCCGCGGCCTCGAAGAGCCGGCCCGATGGACAATGGCCCATTGCCTTCATCGCCCGCCGAGTGACGTTCAGCGTGAGGCGCGATGACGAGAAGAAAGCGGGGTGCTGCGACGGCTCGAGGTGTTGGACAAAAAAGGTGTTTCCCGTCCACGGGAACGAATCGGGATATTGCGCGCCGCCGATCAGGAAACGCCGCTTCGGCCGACGTCGCGCCGGTTCGACGAAGAGCGTCTCGAGCGTGGCCTGCCGGTCGGCGGCGTAAGTCCCGAGGTAAGACAAATCCGCGCGGAAGCGTGCTTCCGGCGACACCGGCCGATGGACGTCTGGATCGACCCAACCGTAAAGGGCCGCGACGCGCCGCGCTCCGAGGCGCCGGCGCAGTTCGGTGAGCGCGCGCCCGCCGGTGAAACTCAACACCAGATCGAAATCGCCCAAGCCGCGGGCGTCAATGTAGTCCACCGCGCCGGCTTGCTCGATCGCATCGAGCGTCACCGGCGTATCGAGGTCGTAGAACACGCGGAGGGCCGCGGCCGTCCGATTCAACTGCGCCGTCGCGACGACGCCGTCCGGACAATAGGACGTGACGATCCCGGCATCCGCGCCGTCGAGTTCCCGCACCGCACGGGCCGCGATCTCGGACCAGTTTTCGTAGAGCACCAGTTTACCGCCCGGGATCTCGAACCCGTCGCGATGCGCCGCATAGAACGGCCGGTCGCGTTCGAAGAAAACGACCCGGTGGCCGCGTGCCGCGAGGGCCCGGCAAAGCCCCCGCCACAATGTCGCGTGCCCATTACCCCATGAAGAGCTGATGGTGAGTCCGAAAATAACGAGTTTCATGCGCGTGCAAATTCCGGCCGGGCGGCCCGCTGCGCTCGGACACGAGTGTACTCCGACGGTTTTCGTCGCGTCGTATTTTTAAACTAAAACTCCCCGGAGAAAATGGAGGGGGCCGGTCCGGAACCTGTCGCCGGAAATTTTTCCGTGAACTGCGCCGCGAGTTCCCAACCGCCGCGTGGGGCGATCTCCGGGTGGGCCGGTTTCTCCTCTGAGAGCGGCAGGGGATTTTTCGCGCGACGAGCGATTGCGTAGACCGAAGCCCGCCTCGAGTTGCGCGGTTTGCCTGGCGGCGTCCACGCCGCGCGGAACGCCGCCGCGTTTCTTTTTACTATCCGAAAAATCGCGGCGCACGGAACGAGAGCCAATGCGCACGATGCTTCCCTGCCATGAACAAACGTATCCTGATCACCGGCGGCGCCGGCTTCATCGGTTCCCATCTCGCCGACAATCTCCTCCGGCACGGCTATCGCGTGCGTGCGCTCGATTGTCTGTCGCCCCAGGTGCACGGCGAGGAGGCGGTGCGTCCCGGGTACCTCGACCCCGAGGTGGAGTTGCACGTCGGCGACGTCCGCGATGCGATCGCGGTGCGACGCGCGCTTCGCGGCGTCGATGCCGTGGTGCACCTCGCCGCGATGGTCGGCGTCGGCCAGAGCATGTATCGGGTTGCCGACTATACGTCTGTAAACAACGACGGCACCGCCGTGCTCCTCGAAGCGCTGATCGAAAAACCCGTGCAGCGGCTCGTTGTCGCGTCGAGCATGAGCATCTACGGCGAAGGCATGTATCGCACACTCTCCGGCGCGCTGGTCGCCGGCTCCGAGCGTCCGCTCGAGCGATTGCAGGCGCACGATTGGGAACTGCACGACGCGGCGGGCGGCGAACTCACGCCCGTGCCGACCCCCGAGACGAAGCCGCCGACGCTCTCATCGGTCTACGCGCTTTCGAAATACGATCAGGAGCGGATGTGCCGCCTCATCGGTCGCGCCTATCGCATTCCGACGGTCGCGCTGCGTTTTTTCAATGTCTTCGGTCCGCGGCAGGCGCTCTCGAATCCTTACACGGGCGTGCTCGCGATCTTCGCCTCGAAACTCCTGCGCGATCAGCCGCCCGTGATTTTCGAGGACGGCGGGCAGCAGCGCGATTTCGTCAACGTGCTCGACATCGCCGAAGCCTGCCGGCTCTCGCTCGAAATGCGCGGCGAGGCCGACGGCGTTTTCAACGTCGGCAGCGGCGAGCGATTCACGATCCGCCAAGTCGCGACGCGCATGGCGACCGCGCTCGGGCGCGAGCACCTCGAGCCCGAAATCACCGGCCGCTACCGCGTCGGCGACATCCGCCACTGCGTCGCGGACATCTCGCTGGCCCGGAGCGAACTCGGCTACGAGCCCCGCGTCACTTTCGAACACGGGCTGCTCGATCTCGTCGAGTGGCTGGCCGCGCAAGGAACCGGAGAGCCCGTGGCCGAGGCGGGCGCGGAACTGATGCTTCGCGGACTGACGGTCTAGAAATTTTCCGCATGCAAGCAAACCGACGCATGGCGGTGTTGAGCGCGCCGCAATCGATCGCGATCGAAACCCAGTCGTTGCCCGCGCTGGGCCCGCGCGAGGTGGGCATCCGGCTCGAGGGCTGTGGCGTCTGCGGTTCGAATCTTCCCGTGTGGGAAGGCCGGCCCTGGTTCACGTATCCACGGGAGCCCGGCTCGCCGGGGCACGAGGGCTGGGGGCGCGTCGAAAATATCGGGCCGGAAGTGCAATCCGTGCGCCGCGGCGATCGCGTCGCTGCGTTGTCCTATCACGCCTTCGGCGAGTTCGACGTCGCGGCGGAGGACCACGTCGTGTCGCTGCCCGGCGAACTCGACGGCCAGCCGTTTCCCGGTGAGGCGCTGGGCTGCGCGATGAATGTGTTCAAACGCTGCGCGATCGGCGCGGGGCAGACGGTCGCGATCGTCGGCATCGGTTTTCTGGGCGCACTGCTGGTCGATCTTTCCGTCCGCGCGGGGGCACGGGTCATCGCGATCTCGCGGCGGGAGTTTGCGCTCGAAACGGCGCGACGGCTCGGAGCCGCGGCCACGCTGCCGCTCACCGATCCAGCGCACGCGATCGGGGCGGTGATGGAAGCGACGGCGAATCGCGGCTGCGAGCGCGTCATCGAAGCCACCGGCCTGCAGCCACCGCTCGATCTCGCGAGCGAACTCTGCGCCGAGCGGGGCCGGTTGATCATCGCGGGCTATCACCAGGATGGCCCGCGCCAGATCAATCTCCAGCTCTGGAACTGGCGCGGGCTGGACGTCATCAACGCCCACGAGCGCGACCCGAAAATTTACGTCGAAGGCATGCGTGCCGCCGCGCAGGCGATCGCGGCCGGCGAGTTGAACCCGCAGCCGCTCTACACGGATCGGTTTGCGCTCGACGAACTGCCGCGGGCATTCGGCGCGATGCAGCAACGCGACGGCCAGTTCATGAAAGCGATTCTGACGTATGCTTGAAACCGCGACACTGCCCGAACTCGCCGGCCGGCCCCGCCGGCGTCCGCGGCTCGGTTTTATCGGCCTCGGCTGGATCGGACGGCTGCGGCTCGAATCGATCGCCCGCAGCGAGATCGCCGAGATCGCAGCGGTGTTCGATCCGCAGCGGGACGCCGCAGTGAAGGCGGTCGCCCTGGCCAGGGATGCAACCATCGCGCAAAGCACGGAGGAGCTTTTCGAGCGCGACCTCGACGGCGTCGTGATCGCCACACCCAATGCCTTGCACGCACCGCTGACGATGGCCGCGCTGCGCAGGGGGAAAGCGGTCTTTTGCCAGAAGCCGCTCGCGCGAAATCTCGCGGAGACCGAAGGCGTGATCGCGCTCGCGCGGGAGATGGACCGGCTGTTGCACGTCGACCTTTCCTATCGATTCACCGCCGGCATGCAGCGCATCCACGAACTGATCGGCGAGGGCACGCTCGGACGAATCTATGCCGTCGAGGCGGTTTTTCACAATGCCTTCGGGCCGGATAAAAAGTGGTTCTACGATCCGGCGCAATCCGGCGGCGGTTGTCTGCTCGATCTCGGGATCCATCTCGTCGATTTGATCCTGTGGTGCCTGGCGTTTCCCGAAGTGGGCAATGTCGCCAGCCATCTCTTGCACCACGGCGCGCCCATGCAGCCAGGCGGCTCGGAAGACTACGCGGCCGCGCAATTTTTTCTCGCGAGCGGCGTGAGCGTTCAACTCGCGTGCTCGTGGCGCGTTCCCGCCGGCTGCGACGCGAAAATCGCGCTGACGTTTTACGGGACGAGTGGCGGCGCGTCGTTCACCAACGTCGGTGGATCCTTCTTCGATTTCATCGCCGAGCACCTGCTGCCGGACCGTTCGCGACGCCTGCTGGCGGGACCGCCCGACGACTGGGGCGGCGGCGCGGCCATGGCGTGGGCGCGCCGACTGGGCGAGTCGCCCCGCTTCGATCCGGAGATCGAGCACCTGAGCGCCGTCGCCGACGTGCTCGACCGAATTTACGGACGGTTGCCATGACGCCACCGCCGTTTCCACGCCGCATTCTCATGACCGCCGACGCCGTCGGCGGCGTGTGGAATTACGCGCTCGAGCTGGGTCGCGCGCTCGCGCCTCACGGCGTCGAGGTGGCGCTGGCGTGCATGGGCCCGCGACCGGACGCCGCTCAGCGCCGCGCGCTGGCGAAGTGCGAAAACATTTCCCTGCATGTGACTCAGGCGCGCCTCGAATGGATGGAAAATCCGTGGGACGACGTCGCTCGCGCGGGCGAGTGGCTGCTCGAGCTGGCGGATCGTTTTCAACCGGAGTTCGTGCACCTCAACGGCTACGCCCATGCGACCCTGCCGTGGAGCGTGCCCGTCCTCGTGGTCGGGCATTCATGTGTGCTGTCGTGGTGGAGCGCGGTGCGCGGCGGGGACGCGCCGGCAGAGTGGGATCGTTATCGCGACGCGGTACGCGAAGGCTTGCACGCGGCGGATATGGTCGTCGCGCCGACGGCGGCGATGTTGCGCGAGTTGCAACGTCACTACGGCGTATCCGGCGAGAGCGCGGTGATCCCGAACGGCCGCGCGGCCTGGGATTTCCACGCGGCGGAAAAGGAAAATTTCGTTCTGAGCGTCGGCCGGCTGTGGGACGAAGCGAAAAACGCGCGCACGCTGGCGGAGGTCGCCGCGTCGCTGGCGTGGCCCGTGCGGCTGATCGGCGACGGCGCGGGCCCCGACGAACGGCGAACCGCATTCGCCAACGTGCAGCTGACCGGGCGGCGCGCGCCCGACGTGGTGGGAGCCGCGTATGCGCGGGCCGCGATCTACGCGCTGCCGGCGCGCTACGAGCCATTCGGTTTGTCGGTGCTCGAAGCCGCGCTGTCGGGCTGCGCGCTGGTGCTCGGCGATATTCCGAGCCTGCGGGAAAACTGGGACGGCGCGGCGCAATTCGTGCCCCCCGACGATGCGAGTGCGCTACGGGCGACTCTCACTCAACTGATCGAGGATGCGACACTGCGGCGCGACGCGGCCCAGCGCGCGACGATCCGTGCGCGTCAATTCGGGCCGCAGCGCATGGCTCACGCTTATCTGGCGGCCTACGCGCGGCTCACCGCGGGCGCGGCGGCGCGGCTCGAGACAATTCTCCCGGCATGAAAATCCTGCTTTTCTATCACTCGCTGCTTTCCGATTGGAATCACGGCAACGCGCATTTCCTGCGCGGCGTCGCCACGGAGTTGATCGCCCGCGGCCATGAGGTGGTGGTGTACGAACCGGCGGACGGCTGGAGCCTGCGCAACCTGATTCAAAATCACGGCCGGGGTCCGCTGCGGCGATTTCGCGCGCTGCATCCGGAACTCCGCAGCGTGCGCTACGATGCCGCGAAGTTGAAGGTCGAACGCGTCGTGGCCGACGCCGATCTCGTGCTCGTGCACGAGTGGAACTCCCCCGAACTGATCCGCCGACTCGGCGAGGCGCGGCGCGGCCGCCAGTTCGTCCTGCTGTTTCACGACACGCATCACCGGCTCGTCTCGGATCGCGCGGCGATGCGCTCGCTGAATTTCGAAAACTACGACGGCGTGCTCGCCTATGGCGAGGTGCTGCGGCGCCTCTATCTCGCGGAGCGGCTCGTGGCGCGGGCGTGGACGTGGCATGAAGCGGCGGATACGTCGCGCTTTCGTCCGCTGCCGGCGCGGCGCCCGGCCGGCGACCTCGTGTGGATCGGCAACTGGGGCGACGACGAGCGCGCCGCGGAGCTGAACGAGTTTCTGATCAAACCGGTGCAGGCGCTCGGGTTGAAGGCGCGCGTTCACGGCGTGCGTTACCCGGACTCGGCGAAAGCCGCACTGGCGGCGGCGGGCATCGAATACGCGGACTGGCTGCCGAATTTCGACGTGCCGCGGGTCTTCGCCCAATACCGCGTCACGCTGCACGTGCCGCGGCGGCCTTACGTGAAAATGTTGCCGGGCATTCCGACGATCCGGCCCTTCGAAGCGATGGCGTGCGGAATTCCACTCGTGTGCTCGCCGTGGCGGGACGCGGAGCACCTTTTCACACCGGGAAAAGATTATCTCGTTGCCCGGACCGGGGCGGAAATGCAGCGCCATCTGGGAGCGCTGCTCGCCGACGAAACGAAGCGGCAGCGGCTGGTTCAGCACGCCCTCGGGACGATCCGGGCGCGCCATACGTGCGCCCATCGCGTCGACGAACTCCTCGCGATCCACGCGCGCGTGGTGGAGGAACAGAAGACCGTGGTCGTGCCCGCCGTGAAACTTTTCCGGCGCAAACTTCCCGCAGCCTCCGAGAAAGCCGCGGGTTAACCGACGAGGATCGAACGCCATGGCTTCCCGACTCGAGATCGCATTCTTCGGCTCCAGCCTCGTATCCGCTTATTGGAACGGAGCGGCCACCTATTATCGTGGCATCATCCGGGCGCTCGCGGAGCGCGGACATCGGGTGACGTTCTATGAACCGGATGCCTACGAGCGGCAGCAGCACCGCGATATGGCCGATCCGGACTGGGCGCGCGTGGTCGTCTACCCGGCCACCGAAGCCGCGGCGCGGGTGGCGATCGCGCGGGCGCGCGGCGCGGACCTCGTGGTAAAAGCGAGCGGCGTCGGCGTGTTCGACGCGTTGCTCGAAGCGGCGGTGCTCGAATTGAAAACGGAGCGAACCATCGTGGCGTTCTGGGATGTCGATGCGCCGGCGACACTCGACCGCGCGTTGAACGACGCGAGCGATCCCTTTCGCGCGCTCATCCCGCGCTACGATCTCGTGCTGACCTATGGCGGCGGCGATCCGGTGGTGGAGGCCTACGAAAAATTAGGCGCCCGCGAGTGCGTGCCGATCTACAACGCCCTCGATCCGCACACGCATTTTCCGGCGCCGCCGGACCCCCGCTTCGCGGGAGGGCTCGCGTTTCTCGGCAACCGGCTGCCGGATCGCGAGCGGCGCGTGGAGGAATTTTTGCTGCGCGCCGCCGAGTTGCTGCCCAACCGGACGTTCGTGCTCGGCGGCAGCGGCTGGGAGGACAAGTACAGGCCGGAAAACGTGCGTTACATCGGGCACGTGCCCACGGCGGATCACAATGCGTTCAACTCGACGCCCACGACGGTGTTGAACGTCAACCGCGAGAGCATGGCGCGCTACGGTTTTTCGCCGCCGACACGCGTGTTCGAAGCGGCGGGAGCGGGGGCGTGCCTCGTCACGGACGCGTGGGAGGGCATCGAACTGTTCTTGGACCCCGGCGCCGAAGTGCTGGTGGCGCACGACGGCGCGGAGGTAGCCGCGCACTTGGAAGCGCTCACGCCGGAGCGCGCAAAGGCGATCGGCCGGGCGGCGCTGAAGCGGGTGCGGAGCGAGCACACGTATGCCCAGCGGGTCGCGCAGCTCGAGGTCGCGCTCGGCGTCGCTTCGCCCAACGCGGGCGGCTGGAGGATTCCGGCATGAAGATCGTCATTCTCGGCCTCTCCATCACCTCGTCATGGGGAAACGGCCACGCGACGACCTACCGCGGACTCGTACGGGAACTCGCGGCGCGCGGCCATGAAATCGTTTTTCTCGAACGGGACGTCCCGTGGTATGCGGAAAATCGAGACGCGCCCACGAGCGCGCATGCGACGATCGGGCTCTATCGCTCGACGGTGGAGCTGATGCGGCGGCACCGGGGCGCGGTGCGCACGGCGGACGCGGTGATCGTCGGCTCCTATGTGCCGGACGGCGTCGCGGTCGGCGAGTGGGTGCTGCGCACGGCGAGCGGAGTGACGGCGTTCTACGACATCGACACGCCCGTGACGCTGCGGCAGCTCGAGCGGGACGCGAGCGACTATCTCGCGCGCCGCCTCGTGCCGCGCTTCGATCTGTACCTGTCGTTCACGGGCGGGCCGACCCTGGCCCGCCTGGAAACGGAATTCGGCGCGCAGCGGGCCAGGGCGCTTTACTGCTCGGTGGATCCTGCGGCGTATCACCCGGAGTCGCACGGGAAGCGCTGGGATCTCGGCTATCTCGGCACCTACAGCGACGACCGGCAACCGACGCTGGCGGAATTGCTCGGGCGCCCGGCGAAAAAATGGGAGCACGGCAAATTCGTCGTCGCCGGCGCCCAGTACCCGGCCGATCTCGTGTGGCCGGAGAACGTCGAGCGCATCGAGCACCTGCCGCCGAATCGTCACCGGCGCTTTTACAACCAGCAGCGCTTCACGCTGAACGTGACGCGCGCCGACATGATCGCGGCCGGCTATTCGCCGAGCGTGCGGCTGTTCGAGGCGGCGGCGTGTGGCACGCCGATCATGAGCGACGCCTGGGCGGGGCTGGACGAGTTTTTCGTCCCGGGCCGCGAAATCATCGTGGTGCGGTCCGCCGCGGACGTGCTGCGCTGGCTGCGGGAGGAATCCGCCCCCGCTGCGCAGCGCATCGGCCTTGCGGCGCGGCAGAAGGTGCTCGCGCATCACACGGCGGGGCATCGCGCGATGGAACTCGAGCACCAGCTCCTCGAAGTCATCGGCAGCGGGAGCACGGCGCTCTTCGAGGCGGAACGAAAGGAGAGCGTCGCGTGAGCGTGGGGACTTTGATGCAGCATGCGCCGCCGACGGCGGGTTCCGGGCGCACGGCCGAGGCGCTGGAACTGGGACCGTGGTTTCACAATCTGCACCTGCCGGACGGAACGCAGACGGCGCCGGGTCATGTGCTCGGCGACTTTCCCGCGTTCAAGTGGCGCGAAATTTCGACCCACCTGCCGGCGGATCTCAGCGGCTGGACGGCGCTGGATATCGGATGCAACGCCGGTTTTTATTCCATCGAACTCGCCCGGCGCGGGGCGCGGGTCGTCGGGCTCGATCTCGATCCGCATTTTCTGCGGCAGGCGGACTGGGCCGTCCGGCAGTTCGGACTCGAGCACCGGATCGAGCTGCGCCGCGGGCAGGTTTACGACCTCGCCCGAAGCGGCGAACGGTTCGACCTGGTGCTGTTCATGGGCGTGTTCTACCACCTGCGTTATCCGCTGCTGGCGCTCGATCTCGTGGCCGGAGTGGTCGACCGGCTGCTGCTTTTCCAAACGTTGACGATGCCCGACGCCGAGGTTGCCGCCGCGCCGGACGACCTGGATTTCAACGACCGCACGCCGCTCGCTGAGCCGGGCTGGCCGAAGATGGCGTTCATCGAAAAGAAACTCGCGGGCGATCCCACGAACTGGTGGGCGCCGAATCACGCGGGCATCGAAGCGATGCTGCGCTCGTCGGGACTGCGCCTCGTCCGCCAGCCGGGGCACGAGGTGTATTTGTGCGAACCGGCCTCGCCCGCCGGCGCCATGGCCGCGCGCGAGTGGGACCAGGCGGAACTGCACGCGGCGACCGGCTCCGGCGGCGCGCCGCCCGTCGGAACGCTGCCGCCATGACGCCCGCCGGCGCTTCACCTGGGCGGGTGCGGCGGGCCCTGGCGTTCGCGTTCCCGTATCGAAACACCGTCGTGAGCATCGTGATGCTCACGCTGGCGGTGGCGGCGTTCAACGCCGTCGAGCCGCTGGTGCTCAAGTTGATCTTCGACGGCTTGGGGAGCGGCGCGGGCACGGGACGGCTTTGGCAGGGCGTGGGGATTCTCATCGGGCTGACGCTGCTGCGCGAAGTCGGCACGGGCGTGACGAACTGGCTGACGTGGCACACGCGGCTCGGCATGCACTTCGCGCTGCTCGAGACGACGGTGGGAAAACTCCATCGCATGCCCCTGCGCCTGCAGCGCAGCGAAGGCGTGGGCGCCATCATGACGCGGCTGGATCGGGGTATCCAGGGTTTCCTGACTGCCGTGACCCAACTGCTCTTCAACACATTTCCGTCCGTCGTCTATCTCGTGATGTCGGCCTTCATCATCCTGCGGATGGACTGGCGGCTGGCGCTGCTCGTGCTCGCCTTTGTGCCGATCCCGGCGTTCAGCGCGGCGATCGCCTCGCCGGAGCAAATCCGCCGCGAGCGCGTCCTGCTCGAGCAGTGGTCGAAAATCTACTCGCGCTTCAACGAGGTGCTTTCCGGCATCGTGACGGTGCGCAGCTTCGCGATGGAGGACATGGAGAAGAAACGTTTTCTGCGGGACGTGGCGGCGGCCAATGCGGTGGTCGTCGGCGGCGTGCGCACCGATTCGACGTTCGCCGTCGCGGGCAATCTGGCCATCGCGCTGGCCCGCATCGCGGCGATCGGCGGCGGCGGCCTTCTCGTGCTGCGCGGACAGATCACGTTGGGCACGCTGGTCGCGTTGCTCGGCTACATCGGCGGGTTGTTCGGGCCGGTGCAGGGGCTGAGCGGAACCTATCAAACCGTGCAGCGGGCCACGGCGTCACTCGACGAAATCTTCGCGATCCTCGACGTGCAGGAGCACCTCGGCGACGCGCCGGATGCGGCGGAGCTGCCGGAAGTGCGCGGCGAAGTCGGGTTCGAGAACGTGACGTTTTATTACGAGCAGGCGGGCCGTCCGCTGCTCGACCGGCTGACGCTGCAGGTGAAAGCCGGGGAGACGATCGCCATCGTCGGCCCGAGCGGCTCGGGCAAGACCACCATGATGGCGCTGCTGATGCGTTTCTACGATCCGATCTCCGGGACGATCCGGGTGGACGGCCGCGATCTGCGGGGATTGAAACAAAGCTCGCTGCGCCGGTCGATCGGGGTGGTGCTGCAGGATCCGCTGCTGTTCAACGATTCCATCCGCAACAACATCGCCTACGGAAAACCGGAGGCGAGCCTCGCGGAAATCGAGACGGCGGCGCGCGCGGCGAACGCGCATGACTTCGTCCAGCGGCTGCCGGAGCGCTACGACAGCCCGGTGGGCGAGCGCGGGAGCCTGCTCTCGGTCGGCGAGCGTCAGCGCCTCACCATTGCGCGCGCGCTGATCAAAAATCCGCGGATCATCATTCTCGACGAAGCGACATCGTCGCTCGACGCCGAGTCGGAGGCGCTGGTGCAGGATGCGATCGAGCAACTCATGCGCGGGCGCACGACGTTCGTCATCGCGCACCGGCTGGCGACGGTGGTGCACGCCGACCGCATCCTGGTGTTGCGCGACGGCCGCATCGCGGAGATGGGCCGGCACGAGGATCTGATGGGGCAGGACGGCTACTACGCGTCGCTCGTGCGGCGGCAGACGCGCGGCCTGATCGAAAACAAGGACGAGCCGCTCGAGGGTTGACGGTGCTCAGCTCGCCGGCAGCAACGCCTCGAAATCGCGCAGACTCATCCCGCCGCGAACTTCGAGCCGGGGCAGCGCGAGCGGACGCTCGCTCAGGCTGCAAGCCCGCTCGTCGCAGGTCAGGCCGTAGGTGTAGCCGCAGGTGCCGACGATCTGCTGCACCACGCGATCCGTTTCGCCGAAAGGATATGCGAAACTGGTCACCGGCGCCTCGAGCTGCTCCTCGAGGGCGAAGCGGGAGCGCAAGGCTTCGCGCGCGATCTCGGTGGGCGAAAGACTGGCGAGGTTCGGGTGGGTCGCGGAGTGGGAGCCAAACTCGACGCCCTCGTTGCGGAGCTGGCGGATTTCATCCCACGTCAGGAGCTTCGAGACGTCGCCGGATTTTCGATCCCACACGTTGGATTGGCCCACGCGATCGGTGGGCAGATACATGGTGGCGGTGAAACCATGGCGCTGCAGTGCGGGCCACGCGTACTCGAGAAAATCGCGATAGCCGTCATCGAAGGTGATCGCCACGCAACGACCCGGCAGCGGGCGGCGGGCCTCCATCGCTTTGCGCCATTCGTCCAGCGACACGCAGCGGAAGCCGCGGGCGGCGAGCAGGCGCAACTGGGCATCGAGCGCTTCCGGCGAGGTGCGGTAGCGCGCCCGGCCGCCGGCTTCCAGCGGAGCGATGCGGTGATACATCAGGATCGGCAGCTCGGCGCATTGCACCGCGGTTTCCGAGCGGGTGCGCTGCGGATAACCGCCGCGCCAGAGCGCGCGGGCGGCGGCGTGCGGCGGCAACTCCGTCGGCTGGGGCAGCAGGATTTTTTCCGCCGGCTTGCGAAAAAACCACCGTCGAACCGGCGGCAGACGTTCGAACGCCTGCACGCGATAGAGGGGCGTGCGGAGATCTTTGATGAGGCGGAGCGGCGCCGTCTCGCTGAAAACCTCGCCGATGCGCTTGGCCCCATAGGGCAAGTCCCAGTCGTAACCGGGCCGGTGCGGCTCGTCGACGACGAGATGCGCGTGGGCGGTGACGAAGCAGCCGCCGGGCTCGAGGGCGCGCGCGATTTTTTTTGCGATCGCCCGCAACTTCCCGACCGAGCCCGCGTAGTAGAGCACTTCGCTGCAAACGATCAGATCGTAACGCCCGGGCAGGGGATCGTTGAACAGATCGAGTTCGGCAAACTCGACCTGGGGCATCTCCCGGCACCGGCCGGCCGCCCGCTGCAACGCGGTCGTCGAGATATCCGTCGCGAGCAGCCGGTCGACGCGCGGCGCGAGCTGGCGGGTGAAATGGCCTTCGGCGCAAGCGAGTTCCAAGCCCCGGCGGAACCGCGGCCGCGGCAGCACGGCGAGCGTTTGTTCGTATTTTTTCTGCTCATACTCCGTCGTGTAGAGCCAGGGATTGGGCTTGTCGCGGAAGAGCTGCTCGAAGAAATCCCGACCGAAGCCCGTGCGATCGGCAACGCCGCCGGTTCCGATCCGGGCCGGCGGTGCGCTGCGGCGCCAGAATAATTCCGGCGCGTAGAGCACGCGCGCGTCGGCGTCGGCGGCGTCGCCGAGCACCGGTTCTCCGCGGCGCGCGCGGGCAGCCGCGATCTCCGGCAGCAAGACGCGCGGCAGCAGCCCGCGGCGTGAAATGCTCGTGCCGCAGGCGCCGGGGTGGCGTGGCAAGGTGAGCAACCGCACGCCCGCGGGCGCGTACTCCTGCAACACGGCGGAGCTCTCGGGCAAAAATTGAACTTCTGCGTGCGGTGCGATCGGGCGCAGTTTCGCCCGGCGCGTTTCGGCCCGCGCCGCCAGTCGCGAGCGCAGCGACTCGGTCGCGGTGAAGGGTTGGCCGATCAAACCTTCGCGGACGGACGCGCAGCAAAGTTCGAAGGCTGACTCGGCCGTCAACCTGGCACGCAGGGCGCGCGCCGTGACCAGGCCGGCGCTCAGCCGGGTTTGCACGACAGGAGCGCCGCCGACGGTCAGCACCGCGGCAACGCCGTCGCCCACCGTCCACGCGTCGGGCCAGGGTTCGCTCGCTTCGACCGCGAAGAGTGGCGCGGTGATCGTGACGATCGCGGCCGGCGCCGGCGCGGTCCGGTCGGGTGTCGCGTTGTAGAAATCGTCGGAGGTCGAATCGGGATTGCCCCAGAGTTCCTGCAGGAAAACGGTCCAACCGATTTGATCGTGAGCCGTGGCCCATGACATCGTTCCGTTTCCGGCGAGGCCCGTGGCGAGCGAGTGGCTGCCGCGCCGGACGGCCCAGCCGTCGGGGTGCTTGCTCGCCGCCAGCGATGGATAAACGGAGCCCGTGAAGAATCGTCCGAGGATCGTCCAAGCGAATTCCGCCGCGATGGCATCCGTGAGAATGCTCGCGGGCAGGGCTCCGTCGATGACCGGCAGCTCGAGCTTGCCGAGCTTCTCGCCGGCGGCGGAGACGACACAGTCCACGCGTTCGACGGACGCGGCGAGGACCAGATCGGCGAGCGGCGCAGTGATTTCCACGTCGATGGCGTGGACATTTCCGACGGTGAAGGGACGCGGGCGGGTGGACTGCTCGAGAGCCATCCGGCTTAAATGAGAGCAGGTGGCGCGCGCCAGTCCGGGCTGGCCGGCCTTGGCTTCGAGTTTGGCCAAAAACTTTTCGAGCAAAGGAGCGAGCGTTTCGAATCGCTCGGCCCATGCCGATGTCGGAAGCGCGGCGGGCAGCATGGCGCAGCAAAAAATGCAGCCGGCCACTCCCGACGGATCCAGGGTGTTTTCGCCCGACGTCTCGACGAGGTCGACGAGCGGCGCGGCATCGACGCCGCCGCCGATCGCGAGGCCGGCGGCCCATGCGACCGTGTACAGCAAGGTTTCGCCGATATTTTCCGGCGGGATGCCCGTGGCGTATTCCGGTCTCGGAGCGGTGAGGCGCGGATCGGCGCCGTGGCCGCGCTCGATGACCTTGCGCGAGTCGGCGATCAGCTGAGCCGCATTCATCGACGCGGAGCCGGCGCGGGCGCGATAGCACGCGAGCACCTCGCGCACCTGCCCGAAGCGGCAGCCCAGCCGCGCGACCCGCTGCCAGAGATCCCAATCCTCGCAGGTGCGCAGGGTCGCGTCGAAACCGCCGGCCGCTTCGATCAGCGCGCGCCGCGTGATGCAGCTGTGGATCGTGATCACGCACGTGCGGGCGAGCCGCGGGAAAAGATCGGGGTCAGGCGGGCCGAAGTCTTCGTTTAGAATCGCACCGGTCGAATCGACGCGGCGCCAGCCACAGTGCGCGGCGTCGAGTTGGGGATCGTCGGCGAGCCGCTGCGTGAGGCGTTCGAGATGCGCCGGCAGAATCCAGTCGTCGGCATCGAGAAAAAGAATCCATGGATGGCGCGCGAGGCCGAGACCGACATTGCGCGCGATGCTCACGCCGGACGCGCTCGTCGCCACGCGAATGCGGGAATCCTGCGCCGCCCAGGCCGCCGCGATTTCGGCGGTCGCGTCCCGTGAGCCGTTCTCGACGACGATCGCCTCCCAATGGGGACTGGTCTGGCGCCGGACCGACTCGAGCGTCTCCCCCAATGTTTCGGCGGCATTGTGCGCCGGGATGATGATCGAAACGGAAGGCAGCATGGCTGGAGAAATCAAGCGGATGCAGAAAACGGCGGCGGGAGGAGGTTCCAATACCCGAGCAGCGGCAGCAGCAAAAGCACCGCGAATCCGGCCAAAGCATACGCCAGGAGTTCGGGGCGCAGCCGGGTGCCACGACGGAACGCGCGGACGGCGAGGGCGATCTGCGCGACCGCCATCAGGCCAAAGATGATGGGCGCGTAGCGAAGTTCCCTGAGTCCGCGCGGCTCGGCGAAACCGGCGGTGGCGAAATCGAGCCGCGCCGCGGAGAACGCCAGGGCGGCGATGTAGCCGATCGCCGTCAAGGCGAGCATCAGGGCCAGCAAACGCGGGAGGCAACTGAGCACGGCATCGCGCCGATCGAAGGGAATGGGGCCGCAGAAAAACATCCAGAGCGCCATGGCCGCGCCGGCGGCGGCGAGGCCGAGCAACACGCTGACGATCGCGAATTGGGCGCCGACCCGGGCGAACCAGCCGACCCGGGAGTAGGACATGAATTGCGCGGAGCCCACGATGCGAAGGCCGCGGCCACGGGCATCGGTCTGGAACGCGACGCGTTCGTCGGTCCGTTCGTTTCTAAACACGTTCGCGCCCTCCGGCCGCCAGACGGTACCGGCGGGTTGAAAGAGCAGCCGGCCATCGGGGCGGGTCTTGACTTCGATCTCATCCGCGAGCCCGGCGAGGACGACGAGCTTGTCGCTGGAATAGCGCGAATATTGGTCGCACCGATACAATCCGTCGAGCGCGCCCCGGCGGGTGGTGGGCGCGGCTGCGCGCCGAGGGGGCGGGCCGGGAGCGCGAGCGTGGCCGCGCTGCGGAGCGAGATGATCGATCGTCTCCTCCATCAAATCGTGCTCGAAGACACCCGTGAGATCGAAGCGATTGGCGGCGACGAACAAGCCGGCGCCCTCGTCCGGCAAGAGCAGCAGGAAGCTGGTGAAGCCGGGCGACAATCCGCCGTGCATCAACGCGTGGTGCCCGCGATAATAGGATTCATACAAGCCGAAGCTGGTGCCGGGCACGGCCGGGTTTTGGGTGAATTGCTCGCGCCACATTTCCTTCACCCATTTTTCCCCAAGCACGGGATTCCTCCCGGTGGCGTGCGATCCCAGCAGCGCCCGGATCAGCGCGGCGATGTCCGTCACCGGCGCCGTGGCTCCCGCCGCGGGGACGGCTTGCGGATAGGTGATCGAGACGGCGCGCAGCCGGCCGTCGGAATCGTAATCGTAACCCGTCGCCCGATCGCGCGCGTAAAATTCGCGCGTCGACCGAAACGTCGTGTGCTCCATCCCGAGCGGCTGGAACACATGGCGCTCCATGTACTCGGCGAACGGCTCGCGGGACGCGCGCTCCACCAGGTAGCCGGCGAGCGTCATGCCGACGTCGCTGTAAATATAAAGCTCGCCCGGAGGCACGATCCGCGGCGGCAGGTGGGCGAGCACCTGCGGCAGGGGGCGCACTTTTTCCGGCACCCGCGCGGCGCCGCCGAAAAGCCACCGCACGTCGAACCCGTCGGTGTGAGTCAGCAGATTTCTCACCGTCACCGGCTGCGGGAAACGATCGTCGACCCGGCCCGGGCCGAGGTAGCGTCCGATGTCCGCATCCAAATCCAGCGTACCGTGCTCGACGAGCTGGAGCACGGCGACGGTCGTCATCACTTTGGAAATCGAGCCGAGCGGGAAGATCGTCTGGTCGGCCAGCACCGGAGTTTTTCTCCCGGTGTCCGCCCAACCATAGCCGGCCTGAAACGCGACCCGATCGCCCTGCACCAGGACCGCGGCGAGGCCGGGAATCTCCTCGCGCTCCATCAAGGCGCCGAGGGTGCGGTCGAAAAATTCCGCGTGCGATTCCGGCGCCGCCGTTTCGGCGGCTCGCGCCTGCCCCAGGCACAAAGCCAGCGAAAAGAGGCAGCCGGCGAAACGAAAGCGGCGGGCGATGGCGAAGTGGATTTTCACGATCATGAGAGCCGGGCCGCGGTGACCGCAGCCACGCCGGAGGCGTCGCCCAGCGGAAGCGCTTCCCAGCGGCAGGGGGGCGCATGAATTCCCTTGTGCTCTTCGGCGCCGTGCACCACGAGCGGGTGCACGTGCCAGTGGTAGTCGTAGGCGTGACTCCACGTCGGGTCGAAGATGCCGGCGTTGACGAAGTAGCGGCCCGCGCCGAGTTCGAGCCGCGGAATCGAGAATCGCACGATGCCTTCCGGTGGCAGCCGCTCGGTGGAGACGCGCGCGCTTTCCGTGTTTGTGTCGACGCAAATGGTGCCGTCCTCGCGCGTGATCGAGATGCCGAAGATCGGCCCGATGACGGTTTCACGGCTGCGGTAAACCAGTTCCACCAGGAGCGAAGCGCCGGAGCGAAGAGCGGCCCCCGAACGAAACCGCACGTCGGCGATTTCCATTTCCAGCGAGCCGATGCGGTGGGCATCGGCGCCGACCCGGCGGCCGTCGGGCAGCTCGAGCCGCGACCGGTCGGGCGTGCGCTGCAGGGTGCGTTCGTGCATCTCGGCCTCGTAGCGATCCGTGACCACCTCCGGCGTATCGAGAGCGGCGATGCGGCCGTCGCGCAACCAGAGCACACGGTCGCAGGTTTCGCGGACATCGCCCATCCCATGCGACACCAGCACGACCGCGCAGCCGCCGGCGCGCAGGTCGGCGATTCTCTGGCGGCATTTCGCCTGGAAGGAGATGTCGCCCACGGCGAGAAACTCGTCGACGAGCAGGACATCGGGATCGGTGTGCACGGCGACGGCGAACGCGAGCCGCATGCGCATGCCGGTGCTGTAGGTGCGCACCGGATCGTCGAAGAATTCCCGGATGCCGGCGAAATCGACGATTTCGTCGAGGCACGCGCGCACTTCGCCGCGGGTGAGGCCGGCGACGACGCCGGCGAGGATGGCATTCTCGCGGCCCGACAGGTCGTCGGCGAAACCGCCGCCGAGTTCGAGCAGCGCACCGAGCCGCCCGTGCACCACGGCGCGGCCGGTGGTCGGATCGGACAGGCCGCCGAGCAGCGACAGCAGCGTGGATTTGCCGGCGCCATTGGGGCCGATGACGCCGAGCATCTCGCCCGCGCGCACTTGGAACGAAACCTCGCGCAATGCCCAGAACGGTTCGGGGGCGGGCCCACGGGCGGCCAACAGCCGCCGCCAGCTGCCGGCGGGGCGCGGACCGCGGTGAGCGAAGCGTTTGCCGAGATTGTCGGCGGCGATGCGGAGGTCGTTCATAGTTCCTCCATGAAACGACGGCTCTCCCGCCGAAAGGCGCGACGGCCGGCCAGCAACAACACGCCCACGACCACGGTGAGCAGGCTCAAGTCGGCGAAATTCGGCCAGCGCCCGTGCAGCAGCACATCCCGCCAGGCGTCGAGCAGGGAGACCATCGGGTTGAGATACAGCCAGCGGCGGATGCCCTCGGGCACGGCCTCGCTCCGGTAGAACACCGGCGTGAGATACATTAGCATTTGCAGGAGCACGGCCGTGATGTGCTGGGTGTCGCGCAGGCGGACGTTGAGTCCGGCGAGCGGATACGCCAGCGCGGCGATCAGGCCGAACTGGATCACGACCAGCAGTGGCAGCGCGCTCCAGGCGGCGACGGGATGAATGCCGCGCAACCAGAGCAGCCCGAAGAGAATCGGCAGCGCCAGCGAGAGGTGAAAAAGGCGGACGGCGATCGTGACGATCGGGAGGAGTTCGAGGGGAAAACGCGGCTGCCGGACCAGGGCGCGGCTGTTGGTGATCAACGACGTGCTTTGGGCGACCGAAGCGTGAAACCAGCCCCAGACGAGCACGCCGGTGAAGACGAACGCCGCGTAATCCTCGCCTGGAGCGCCGAGCGCGTGCCGGAAGACCAGCACGAAGATCAGCACCTGGAGGAGAGGGCTGATCAGGGCCCAACCGACGCCGAGCGCCGAACGTTTATAGAGAATCTTGATGTCACGGGCGACGAGGACGGAAATGACGTCGCGCGCATGTTCGAATCGCCGCCGGGACGGGGCCGGAAGCACGGTCGCGACGGTGCTCATGGCTGACCTTCGAGGATGAGTTGCTTCCGGATGAGCAACGGCAGCCGCGGGGGACGGGTGTCGAGGCGCGCCCGGCGACGCACGTGTTTGGCGAGCCGATACGCGCGCCAGAGCGACCAGGGGCCGGCGAGCGTGCCCCAAAATTCCAGCAACAGCAGGCGGAGCGGGTAAGGGCTTGCACCGCGCAGTCGATCGAGCGCGCGCGAGCAAAACGCCTGCGGGAGTTCCAGGAAGATGCGCACCAAGGCTCGCGCATCGCGGTGATCGCGCCAGGTCGCGAGGTGGTAGGCGACGTGGCCCTTGCTGTAGCCGTAGAGCTGGCGGCGCAGCGCGGGCAGATTGGCGCGGTGGAAGTGCCACGCGATCGCCGCCGACTCGTAGACGATCGTATAACCGGCGTGCAGGATGTCGTAGAAAATCTTGGTGTCCTCGCCGACGCCCGTCGGCACGCCGGCGCCGAGCGTCTCGTCGAACCGGCCGATGGCGCGCCAGGAAAAAATCTCGCGCCGGAAGGCCACGTTGCCCGAGCCACCGATTTTCCAGGTCGGCACGGCGCGGTAGCGAAAACCATGGAACCAGCGGAAATCGAAATCGCGCGTCGTGAAGCCGCGGCAGAACCCGCCGTAGCATTCGAGCAGCCGCTCCGCTTCCGTTTCGAGGCGGGCGGCGAGCGTGTTGCCGGTGACGGCCACGACGTCGGCGCGCGCGAATGGCGCCAGCAGTTTCTCCAACCAGTCCGGGGCGACGCGCATGTCGTCGTCGACCATCGCGACGAAATCGCCGCGCGCGGCGGTCACGCCGGCGTTGCGCGCATACGAGGAGCCGCGACGGGTTTCGAGCACGAGTTCGACCTGCGGAAAATCGCGAAGGACGGGCGCGGCACTGCCGGTCTCCGGCCGGTTGTCGACGACCACGATCTGCACGGGATGGATGGTGCGCAGGGCGACGAGCGATTCGAGGCAGCGGCGGAGTTCGACGGGGCGATTGCAAGTCGTCAGGACGATCGTCGCCAGCGGTTTCGGTTTCGGGGCCGCGGTGAGTGCGACGGCGCCGACGCGCGCGGCGAACGCGTCCGCCAGGCGCACATAGGCAGGCGCGGGATCGGCGCCCGCGGGCTCGAGGAGCGGATACCAAACGTGATGGACGATCTCGTCGGCGAGCCGCCGCGCGGAAACCGGCTGGCCATGGCTGGCGAGGCGAAACGAACCGACAGGCCGCCCCTGCCACTGCACCACGATTTCCACTGCGTCGAAGTCCGCCGCCTGGGGCAGAGCGTTCAGCGGCCGGCTGACATCCACGTTCAGGATACCGACGGCGCCACCTGGGTTTGCGAGCGGGCGGGGCGGCGCGGGGCGCTCGGCGTCGACGCGCGCGGATTCGTCCGGCACGAGCTGGCGGCGCGCTTTGGCATAGGCGCCGCGGGCGCGCCGATAGCCTTTGATTTCTTCCAAGACGAGCGAAGCGGGCAACAACGCGGGCCGGTAGATCGCGCGCCAGCAGCGCGCCCAGGCCCAATGCCGCCACCACCAGCGGCGGAGTTTTTGCACGGCGGGGCGGTCTGGCGGAAAGTTTCGTTCCTCGCGATCGAAGAGGCAGCGGGTGGCGTGGCCGTAGGAAAACAGCAGCCGGCGAAGTTCGGCGACGGTGCGACGGTGGCGATGTCGCACGAGCGCGGCCGGCTCGTAGACGCAGAGGTAGCCGGCGTGCAGCACGCGGAAAAAAATATCATGGTCGCCACCGCCGAGGGTCGGCGTGCCGACATCGAGCACCGGATCGAAGAGGCCGATGCGATCGAAGACCTCGCGACGGAACGCCATGTTGGCGCCGGCGCCGAGCTGGCCCGCGCCGACGAGGGTCCAGGGCATTCGGCGGGCCCGCGGCACCTGCGAATAGGTGCGACGGCAGCCGCGGCCGAAGCCACCGTAACGTTCGAAGAAAATCTGGGCGCGCGTCTCCTGTTCGAGCGGTTCGACGAGGCCGGTGATGAGCCCGATCGCCGGGTCGGCGTCGAACGCGTCGAGGAGGGCGCCGACCCAACCGGGGTCCACGACGACGTCGTCGTCGGTGAAAGCGACGAGATCGCCGGAAGTTTCCGCGAGGCCGCGGTTGCGGGCGTGGTCGAGGCCCGGCTGCGGTTCGCGTACGTAACGGAAATTTGGATAGTCCTGCACGAGCCGCGACGTGGCCTCGGTGGCGGGCGCGTTGTCGACGATCAGGATTTCGTGCGGGGCGGGATCGAGCCGGGCCAGCGCCGCGAGGCAGGACGCCATGTCGGCGGGGCGGTCGCGCGTGCACACGATCACGCTCAGCGGCGCGGGCGAAACGGCGCGGCGGCCGGTGCGATGCCAGACCGAGGAGAGATCGAGGGCGGCGCCGACTCCGGTTTCGAGCAGCGCGCGGCGGACGGCTTCGCGCGGCAGGGCGCCCGGATGCGTTTTTTGAAACGCCTGGAGAATGTCGTCCGGCCAGACGCAGCCATCGCGCACGGAGACCTCGACGACGCCGACCGGCACGCCGCTCCAGCGGACGAGCACGCGGGCGCGGCGATAACGCGCGGCGAGCGGAATGGATTTTCCGCCGCTGGCGGCCAGTTCGAAATCGAGGGCGGCGAGAGGGACGAGCACGTGGGAAAAAATGAGAGGACGGAGGCCGCGGGTTCAGTAGCCGAACGCGTCGCTCATCTCGACCGTCCGGGGCTTCCGGCAGGCCGGAATTTTCAACGCGATCTCGAGCCGACGTTTTTGGATGCGACCGAAGACGCCCTCGTGCGGCGCGTTGAACGGCGGCGGTTCCTTGAAAAAAGGATCGCTGCCGCGCGTGATCGCGGGCGGCGAGGGATGCCGCCGCAGCCGGCCGCCGCTCAACAGGTGGGCGAGCGCGAGCGTGCCGATGCGATAAGTCCGCGGATTGAGGAGCGAGACGGGATCGGCGCGGAGGACTTTGCCGAGGTAGTGCAGCGTGCCGCGATAGTCGCTCCAGCTATAGCATTTGCTGACGAGGTAGGAATAGAAGCGGCTGGTGGACCACGCGAGGAAGGAGGGCGGGAGGCCGGGATTGCGCGTGTGGGCGCGCTCCATCGCGGTCTCGTAGGAAATCGCCATGCCGCGGGCATTGGTGCTCATGCTGGTCTCGCACTGGCGGTAGCTGACGAGGTAGTCGGCGGCGCAGCAGATGCGGAATTTTTCCGCGACGCGGATATTCAGATCCCAATCCTCGCAGCCTTGCTCGCCGTGCTGTTCCTCGCGCGTGAGATAGCCGCCGACCTCGGCGAGGGCGGAGGCGCGGAACAGCGGCACGCTGGCGTTGCCGATGAAATTGCCGAGGAGCATCGACGAGCCGGCGCGGCCTTCGATGCGATAGGGGTGCGCCCAGGAAATCACCCGGTTTTGCTGATCGATGTTGCGCGACCAGCAATAGGCGAGGCCGGCCTTCGGGCCGGCGTGTTCGAGGCGCGCGACCTGCAATTCGAGTTTGCGCGGGGACCAGAGGTCGTCGGCGTCGAGCGGTGCGATGTATCGCCCCCGGGCAACGCGGAGACCGGTGTTGCGCGCAGCACCGACGCCACCGTTGCTCCGGCGCACGAGGCTCACGCGCGGGTCGCTCGCGACGGCGGCCTCCGCGATGACGGGGGTCTCATCCGTCGAGCCATCGTCAACGACGATGACCTCGAGCGCCGAACAGGTCTGCGCGAGCACGCAGTCGAGCGTCTCACGCAAGTGAGCCGCCGCATTGTACGCGGGAATCACAACCGAGACTAGAGGCGGGTGAGCAGGCATGGGTGGACCCGTCTCAGAGGCGTGGCGCGGCGAAGTGCGAATTCACGAGAGCGCCGGTGGGCTGCGGGAAATTTTCTTTGCGGCTCAGCGCCGCAATGCCGTTGGGGAGGCCGGCTGTGACGGGATAAAATGAAAATGGAGCGGAGATGAGCATGGGGGTGAGCCTTCGGGGTGGAGGCTCGGAGACCTCGCAAACATCGACAGAAGCGACGGCGCTAAGTTCGACGCCGGAACCCTTTTGCGGGAGAGGAGAATCCGTGTTGAAACCCGGTTTTGCGCATCAGGGAGAAGTGGTGCTGCGCCCCGATTTGTAGGGCTGGACCTCACACGGCTTCAGCCCCAGCGGGTTGAGTCCGCTGGAGGAGCCTGCTGGCAGGCGATCCCGGTGGGCGAACGTCCTGCATCGCCTGCGAGCAGGCTCCTCCAGCGGCCATGGAAATTTTTGGAGCGCTCAAGGTTGAAACGCGGAGCCCGCCAAGAGCACACCCGAGGAGAAAGCCAAACCACGCTTCGCGCCGGATCTTCACCTCGCGGGTGAATCTCTCCGGGTTTGAGCTTTTCGCGAAGGCCCCGAACGAAACGCTCACGCGTTCCGCTACGACCTTGTGCGCAGCCCGTTTGAAAGGGAGAAGCTCCGGGCGATCGGTGTGAATTCCCCAGGAGACTTGCGGAACCCGGTGCTAGAATCGCACCAGGCACTCAAAGCCGAACTGCGTGCCATCGAACTCGTAGCTCAGGTCGCTGGAGTGGTTTCTTTTGTCCTGATAGAAGACGGCGACATTGATGTTCTTCCGCGCATTGGTGCTGAGACGCACCCTCCACATCTGACCGCGGTCGATGCGCGACTCCACCGTATCGATCGCCGACGAGCGGTGATGCGCGTTCCGCTGCCCCAGAGCAAGATCGAGGTAAAACGATCCGAGCAGCCGCTGGTTCAAGCCGAGTTGCCAGGACGTGATGCGATCGACCTGGCCGCGGAAATACGAAGGGGTGACCAGCCTTTCGGTCGTTAACGTGATGGCGGTGGTCGGGGCAGGTTTGTAATAGACCGAGGCGCCGAATACAGGCGTGCGGGCATTGCTGGCCGCGGAGTTGACGAAGTGACGGTTCTCATAGCCGACATGCAGGTCGGCGTGGATCTTGCCTGTGAAAACCCAGCGCAAGCGGGCGCGGAGTTGCTCGTAGTACATGTCGGAACTCTGGCTCACTGCGACGAAGCCGTAAGCCACACCGATCGAGGTCAGGAGTCGCTCGGACGCTTGAAAGTGCAGCCAGTCTTCCGTCGACCAATTGTTGAAATTCGAGAAACTCGAGGCCGCGCGGCGGTCGGCGCGGAGGCCCAGCTCGAGCGCCGTGCGCGAGCCCAAGGGACGCTCGGCGCGCAAGACGACGGAGGCGGTGTCCTGCGAGGTCTGCTGGCCGGTCTCGACGAGCGGCACGGACACTTTCGTGTAATGGAGCGCGGTACGCACGTTCCAGTCGACGAAGCTGCGATCATACGCGAGCACCACCTCGTGGCCGAGGTTGTCGTCGAACCTCGGATTCGAATAAAAAGTCCAGACCGGCGTGTAGCGGAGCGACACGTAGTCGCCGACGTTCCAGCGGAGCGCGAGCGAGAGGGTTTGAATCGTCGAGGTCTGCTCCTGGCCGGGGGCCGAGAGCACGCCGCGCGCTTCACTGAAGCGGTAGCGGAAGATCGGATGCGTCGCGAGGATCAGGTGCTGCAGCGGCTCCAACGTCGCCTCGGCGGGATCGGCGGTGATATTATTATCGCCGGAGGGTTCGACGAAGGGCGTCGGATCGAGTTCATCGCTGCGAATGACCGGCGCCAGGATCAAGGCGAGACCGGCCGCGAGAAGGAGGCGGGGACGGGGAGTGCTCACGTAAGTTGGAGTTTGGGCTGGGAGGCGGAACGCGCCATGGACCGCGGAAATCCCAGTTGGTTACGCATTTTCATGACGCGTGGCCGAGGCAGGAGCGGTAGACGTTGTTCGTCTTTGCCGCCGCGTCCGCCCAGCCCCAGCGCGAGACCCGCTCGAAGTTGTAGGCGCCCATGGCGGGCAACTCCGCCCGACGCGCGATCGCCGCGAGCAGTGCGCGGCGCAGCGCTCCGGGGTCCGCGGGGTCGTACAGAAAACCGCCGTGAGGCTCGAGGGTATCGGCGAGCGCCCCGATGGCGGGAGCGACGCAGGCGCGGCCGAACGACATCGCGAGGATCAGCGCGCCGGACGTGAGGGCCTTGGTGTAAGGAAATACAACGACGTCGGCTGCGGCCATGAAGCCCGGGATCTCGGTGTCGGCCAGAAATTCGGGGCGAAACCGAATCGCCGCGCTCGCTCCGATCTCGCGCTCGATTTCGGACCGCAGGGCCGGCGAAAGCACCTCGCCGGCGATCACCAACTGCAGGCCGGGGCGCGCGAGGGCGTTGAACTCGGTGACGAGCCGCGTGACGCCTTTGTAAGGGCGGATGTTGCCGAGAAACAAAAACACGAGCGCGTCGTCGGCCAGCCCAAGCCGCCGGCGCGCGTCGCCGCGAGGCATCGCCGGCGGGTAGCAATCGATGAAGTGCCCGTGGTGCACGATGGAAATGTTCGGGCGACGATTCACCTTCCATTGAGATTCCACCAACGCCCACGCGCCGGGGGAATGCACGATCATCTCGTGCACGAAATGGTAGCACGCGCGCAGGAGCCACCGGTCGATCAGCGGGTGCGCCGACTCGTGATCGGCGACGTTGTGAATCGTCCAGACGATTTTCACCCCGGCCTGTCGCAACCGGAACAACCGCCACCAGAAGAGCACGAGCCGGACGAATTTAGCCGGGGAAAACGAAAACGGCGGCAGGGCATGCAAGTGGACGATGTGCGGTCGCGAACGATGCGAGCGCGCGGCGCCGAGGATTTTTTTCAACCGCGATTCCTCGTCGACCGCGACGTTGAAATCGCCGAGGTGCCGCGCGAGTTCGGCGTGATAGGGGTTCTTCGGCCAGCGCGGGACGAAGTGCACGACGATGCGTTCGGCGGTGGCTCGCGCCGGCGTGGACGCGAGCGCAGGTCGCGCAGCGGATGCGACCGATGCGTTCATTCGTGGGCGGAAATAGGCTCGGAGCCGATGCGCGGCGGCATGGAGGTGTCGGTGCGGCGTTTCACCAGGCTGTGGTACTCGTAGTTTCTCGGGCGGGATTTTTCGCGGAGATGGCCGCGCACGAGCGCGCACTCGAATTCCAGATGAAGTTCCTGCTCCGAGCAGCCCTCGGGTGCGACCGGATCGCGACGGTGTTTCAGGCGCCACGCGGCGAGCCGGGCGTACGCGAGAGCGAGGCGAGGGCGCACCCAGCGCGCGCCCCAGTGCTCCCAATGATGCCCGCGATAGGCCTGCGAGCGGCCGCGCCGGCGCGCGGCATCCAGCCACGATTCGCGCAGGAGTCGCGACGGCTCGAAGTGATGTTCAACGCACACGCGCTGACGCCCCACGATGCGATAGCCCGCTTCCAGCAGCTGCGAGGCGAACAACTGCTCGTCGCCGAAACCGAGGGCTCCGGGGCCGAGCTCCGGATCGAATGCCGGCACGCGCCGGAGGACGTCGCGGGAGAAAGCCATGTTGGCGCCGACCATTCCGCGCGGGCGGGACTCGTCGAGCCAGCTGGTGTCGGCGAGCCAGGACCGGTGCAGAGGCGTCATCCACGGCCGCTCCAGCGCGGGGGCGAGCCGCACGCCGCCGGCGACCGCACACGGGCCCGACTCGACGAAGGGCTCGCACATGCCGGCGATCCAGCCGGACGGCGGATGCACATCGTCATCGACGCAGAGGATGACTTCGCCCCGCGTTTCGGCGAGACCGCGGTTGAGCGCGCGGCATTTACCGGGATTGCGCTCGCAGATATAGCGGACCGCGATGCGATCGAACGCCGCCGATTGCACGACCTCGGCGGTTTCGTCGCTCGAGTCGTTATCGATTACAACGAGTTCGACCTCGAGCCCGTCCGGCACGATGACCGGGCGAATGGCGTGCAACGTGTCGCGGAGAAACCGGGCCCGATTGCGCGTGGTGATGATGATCGAAACGTTCATTTCGCGGACAGGAAAGTGGTTCGCGCGGCGAGGAGCGCCTCCGGTTGCGCCTGGGTTTCAGCGGCGGCCTGGCGGGCGCGCGTCGGGGCGGCATTTTCGCCGCGGTCCTGGCGGTGCCCGATCAAATCGAGAATTTTATCCGTGAAGTCGCGCACCGGGTCCGCAGGCAGAGCGAGCAGCGTTTCCTGCCGCGCCCGTGCTCCCATCTCGCGCCAGGAGCCGCGCCGCGCCCAGGCGCGCTCCATCGCATCGTCGAGGGACGCGACCGTGGCGGCATCGGCGACGAAGCCGGTGACGCCGTCCTCGACCGCCTCGGTATTCCCCGCCACCGCGGTGGTGACGACCGGTCGGCCACAGAGCATCGCTTCGACGATGGTGAGCGGCAGACCCTCGAAGCGCGACGGGAGCACGAGCAGGTGATTGCCCGTCCAGATGCTCCGCACGTCGCCGACCTGCCCGTGAAAATGCACGTTGTTCAATTCGAGCAAGTCGACGAGTGCGCGAATCGAGCGCTCCGACGGGCCCGCGCCGTAGAGGTGAAGGTCGATGGGACGCTCGCGCCATTTCGGCTGCGCCAGCACTTGGAGCAGCACGTCCTGGCCCTTGGCATTCGGCGACATGCGACCGACACAGGCGAGGTGAACGCGGTCGTCGTCCTCCGGCCAGGCCACGGCGGAGCTATGATCGACCTTGCACGGGTTCGCGATGACCTCGGCGTTGGGCAGACGGCGGCCGCACTGGAGTTCCATCAACGCGTGGTTGGCGCGGGAAACAAAATACATCCGCCGCGCACCGCCCACTGCCGTGCGAATGCCGTCGAGCCAAGGGTCGAGCGGCCACCACAGCTCACTGTTCGCCTGGACAATGGCGCAGTACGGAATGCCGAAACGATGGCAGGCGAGCATCCAAGTCAGGCCATCCCACGGACCGCCCTGCGAGACGACGACGAGATCGGCGGCGCGGCGCTTCAGCCACCAGCGGTGGGCGAAATCGAGCGCGCCCGGCGAAATGCGTTTCAAGATTTTTTGCAGCGCGCGATCGATGTAGCGGCGGCGGCGCGGGCGGAACGCGAGGTCGACACCCTGCTCGGCCAGAGCGTCGAGCGGCGCCGGCCGCGTCGGCCATTTCAGGACGGAAGCGCTCACCTCGTGGCCGCGCCGCCGCAACTCGAGGGCCGTCTCGCTCCACAACTGCTCGCTGCCGCCCCACGCCACGCCGTTCATCGTGGAGACAAAGACGATCCGATAGGGACGTGATTCGTGGGTCATGCTGCGGAAATGGCTAAAAACGAACGACTGCGGAACTGCCGGTCAGAGCGTCGCGCGAAGAGGGACGAATGAAGCTGAGAAGCCTCGACATCGTCAGTCACGGACACATATCGCGCAGACCGGTTCGGCGGCACCCGCGTCACGCAACCAGCCTCGGATCGTTTCGACGATCCAGTTGGAGCGCTGGCGCGCCGGCATCAGGCGCGTGCGAAGATAAACGCGAGCCGCGTGGGAGCCGCGGAGCAGTCGCTGGAAAATAAAGGCCTTCCGCGCAAACCCGCTCGCACGATCACGATGCTCCGCCACGAAACTCCGCAGCTCCGCGGCCTCCGCGATCCACTCGTCGCTCATCAGCTGACGAATCCGCGGCGAGAGATACGGAGCCGTGGTCTGCAGGGCATGCTCGATCATCTCGCCGACCTGGCGGCGATATTCGGGCGAACGAAGTCCCACCTGCGCCGTCGCCTGATGCGGATGCACGCGCCAGCTGCCCCAGGTGTCGGGAACGTGAACGACATTCGAGACGAGGCCGGCACGCATATCCCAGTTGAAATCTCCGCCGGAACCCCAGCGCGACTCGAAGAGGCCGATCCGGTCGAAAAGCGTGCGGCGCACGAGCAGTTGGGTGAGCGAGATGAAAACGGTCTCTCCGCCCAGCAGCAGCATGCCGTCAAACGGCGCGCGCCGCACGTGAGGCCGGTCGCGAAATTCCCCGCTGCTCCGGGCAAAATACGAGCGCTCGGCCCACCAGGCCTGCGGATTCGGCAGTACCTGACCATGCTCCCCGATGACGCGCAATGGGCAGTGCGCGAGATCGCAGTCCGCCTGGGCGTCCAGCGCTCGCACGAGTTTCTCGAGACAGTCGGGCGCCATCGTGTCGTCGCTCATCGCGATGTAGACGAAGTCGCCGGTGGCGCGCGCGATGCAGCGATTGAGACTGGGATAGACGCCGTCGCGCGGAGCCTGCGCGATTTTTATGCGGGGATCGCGGTCGGCGAGTTCGCGCAAAACCTCCCAGGTGCCGTCGTTCGAGCCGCTGTCCACGGCGATCAGTTCCCACTCGGCGAGCGTTTGCAGCCGGATGCTGCTCAGCCGCTCGTCGAGGAAGCGGCGGCTGTTCAACGTCGGCATGCACAGGCTGACGCGCGGCCGGCTCAACGGGACGGGCAGACTGGCTTCGGCAAAGGCTGGGCTGGAGTTGGAAACATTCATGGGAAGAAGTCCGCGGGGCACGAAGCGACCGCATCGGCGGCAAAGGGTTCGCGCCGCCGCCGCGATGTTACTGGCTGTTGGACTTCGAAGCGGACGCCCCGGCGCGCGCTTTGGTCAGGTCCGCTCCGAGGCGGGAATCGACATACGTCTCGCGGCCATCGATATCGATCACCGCGGACAAGGTGCGCGACTGCGGTGCGGCGTAGAGCGGATGATCGAAAATGTGAAACGTCCGCAGCATCCCGACCCAATGGCCCGATTGCGGCGGCACGAAAAAGCTCAGGCCGGGAATCGCGCTGATTTTCCGCTGCGCGTGCGTGGCGTTGAACTCCGACATGGCGAGGAGTTCGCCGGTGAATTCGCAGCAATCCTTGCCCACCGCGCTGCGGAACGAACACGGGGTGCGCGGCAACAGGTGGCGTTCGTCGCCTTCGAAAAAGCGGAGGCCGTCGCGCGTGCCGGTGTAGGTATTAAAATCCCAGCCGACGAACGCCGCCGGCGGATGGCCGCCGGCCATGAAAGTCTCCACCGTTTCGGAGATCAGGCCGTAAATCATCGTGGCGCGCGTGAGCCGGCTCTGCAGTTCCGCCCGGTCGCACGGATAGTAGCCCTCGAACCAGCGATAAGGCATGTCGCGGTAATCCGCCGGTTTTGGATAACCCGTGCCGGTGTCGAAGCCGAAGACCTCGACCTGAAGTCCGATGCGTTGCTCGCAGTGTTCGGCGATCCGCTCCATCGACAGCAAACCGGCTCCTGAAGCCACGCCGAACTCGATCGCGGAAACGCGTGGGAGGCCGAGAACCTTCGCCAGCGCCGCGCCTTGCAGGAGGCCCCAGACATATTGCGGTCGGCGCGCCGCGAGGGGATCCTGCATGACGGCGCGGAAATTCTGATCGAGCCACTCGTAGGAATTATCGAACGGGACGGGCGCGGGCGTGGGGGCCGGGGGCACGGCGTTCAGCCACCGGTTGAATTTTCTGACGGCTTTCTTGATTGGGGTGCGCATGGAGATCGAGGTCCGGTCGCGGAATTTCGGATGCCGAACGACTTTGCGGGTTTCGCCGGGCCGGTAGGGTTTGGCCCGCAGGTCGTCCAAGGATAAGGTGACTGATCCCACTCGTGCGCGACGACACCGCGAGAGGTTTGAAAAAGAGTGTAGCCGCAGCCCTTCGCGGGAGCGGGGGACGAATTGGCCTCATCTTGAAAGCACATTGGAATGAGTAAATCGGCGCGCCGTCCGACTTCGCGGACGCCTCGGAGAGGCGTCCCTACCGGCGCTGCCGCGCCGGGGGATTTACCGATGTTTCTTCCAGGGCACCTTCCTAGTGCACGAGGGCGTGAGCCGTGGAGGCCGACGTGAGCCAGCCGGAAAATTGCGCGAGGCCTTCCGCCAGCTCGGTGGAAGGACGGTAGTCGAAGAGCGCACGCGCCTTCTCGACCGATGCCCAGGTTTGCGGGACGTCGCCGGGTTGCTCCGGTTTGCGGTCCAGAATGGCCTTCGTGCCGAGCGCCCGCTCCAGGCCGGCGACCAGCTCGACGAGCGACACGGTCTGATTGTTGCCCAGGTTGGCAATCTCGTAGGCGCTGGCCGTGTAGTTCATGGCGCCGACGACTCCCTGCACGATGTCGCCGACGTAAGTGTAATCGCGCCGGGTCGAGCCATCGCCGTAAAAGGGAATCGGCCGGCCCGCCAGCATGAGGCGGGAGAATTTGTGGATCGCGAGATCGGGCCGCTGCCGCGGACCGTAGACCGTGAAGAAGCGGAGCGCGATGAACCGTATGCCGTAGAGGTGCGCGTAAACATGGCCGAGCAATTCGCCGGAGACCTTGGTGCTCGCATACGGGCTGATCGGCTGGAGCACGTGATCGGTTTCCCGCCACGGCACGTTGGGATTCACCCCGTAGACACTCGAGGAGCTGGCGAAGATGAACTGTTTCACGCGATAGCGGCGCGCGAACTCGAGGAGGTTCTGTGTGCCCATCACATTCGTCCGCTGGTATTCGGTCGGATTCTCGATCGACGGCCGCACGCCGGCTTTGGCGGCGAGGTGCACGATGGCGCCGAATCCGCCGCGTTTCGCGAAGCCGCCGAGCGCAGACTCCATCCACGCGCCGTCGCAGATGTCGGCTTCGACGAGAGTGAAGTGCGGATTCTGCCGCGCTTCGGCCAGGTTCGCCTCCTTGATCGAGCGGGCGTAGTACGGGTCGAAGTTATCGAGGCCGACGACGGTGTGTCCTTCGGCGAGCAGCCGGTCGGTGAGATGGGAGCCGATGAAGCCGGCTGCGCCGGTAACAAGTATGTTCATGAAAAAATCGCCGCAGGAGTCGCCGCCATCGGCGGCTCGACCGACTGACATCCGCTCCGCGTGAGGGTGCGCCTGAGCGACGGATCAGGGAGTCACGCGGACGTTGTCGAGTTTCAGGTCGATCGACGCGGTCGTCGTCGAAAGATCGAGGAAGGACAGCATCGTCGTCGCGCTGTCGGCGGCGAAGGTGTAGGTCTGCGACACCCAGCGCGTGGCGCCGCCCCCGAGCCCGGCGATCGAGATCGTTTGCGAAAGGAGTTGAGCGGCTCCCTGCACGATCACTTGCAACTGTTGTGTCCGGGTGTTGAACGCGTAGGCGCCGGCATCGAACGAAAGCGTGTAGCTCTGGCCGGGAGTCGTCACGAACCGCTGCGTCAGCAGGCCGCTGGGCGTGCTGTCGTTCCAGTTGAACGAGATCGCGTTTGCGCCATCCGTGCTGCCACCGCTGCCACCGATGCCTTGGTTGCCGGTCTGCGTCCAGCCGTCGTAGCCGGATTCGAAGCTGCCGTTGGCTATCACGCCGGAGGTGATGACGGTGAGCACGGCGGCGCTGCTGCCGAGAGAGCCGCCGCTATTCGAGACGACGACATCGTAGTTGCCGGCATTCGCGGTCTGCACGCTGCCGACCGTGTAGTCGCTTTGAGTCGCGCCTGGAATGGGTGTGCCGTCGCGCCGCCATTGATAGGAAAGCGCGTCGCCGGAGGCGGCGACGCTGAAGCTCGCCGCGCTGCCCACGGGCGCGGTCAGGCTCGCGGGCTGGAGGGTGATCGCCAGGGCGCCGCCGGTCCCTTGCGTGGTCACGGCGACGTTATCGAGCTTCAGATCGAGGCCGGCGGTCGTCGGCGAAACGTCGCGGAAGGTGAGCGTCGTGACGTTGCTATCCGGGACAAACGTGAAGCTGCGGGAAACCCATTTCGTATTGCCGCCGCTGATGCCGAAAATCGACACGGTCTGCGTCACGAGCGTGGTGTTGCCCTGCACCGTGACCTGGAGGCGCTGCTCCTTCGTGTTGAAGGCATAGACGCCGGCGTCGAACGACAGCGTGTAGCTCTGGCCGGGCGTCGTGACGAAGCGCTGCGTGAGGACGCCGTTCGGCGTGCCGTCATTCCAGTTGAACGAGATGGCTTTCACGCCGTCCGTGCTGCCGCCGCTGCCGCCGATGCCTTGGTTGCCGGTTTCCGTCCAACCATCGTAGTCGGATTCGAAGCTGCCGTTCGCGATCACGCCGGACGTAATCACGGTGAGCACGGCGATGCTGCTCGTGACCGGGCCGCCGCTGTTCGAGACGACGACATCGTAGTTGCCGGCATTCGCGGTCTGCACGTCGGCGAGCGTGTAGCTGCTCTGGGTGGCGCCTGAAATAGCCGTGCCGTTGCGCCGCCATTGATAGGAAAGCGCGGGCCCCGAGGCGGCGACGCTGAAGCTCGGCGAGCTGCCGACCGGCGCGGTCAGACTGACGGGCTGCGTCGTGATCGCCGGGGCGCTGCTCGTCCCTTGCGTGACGACGGCGACGTTGTCGAGTTTGAGGTCGAGTCCGCTCGTGGTCGGCGAAACGTCGCGGAAGGTGAGCGTCGTGACGTTGCTGTCGGGAACGAACGTGAAGCTGCGGGAAACCCATTTCGTATTGCCGCCGCTGATGCCGAAGATCGACACGGTCTGCGTGACGAGCGTGGTGTTGCCTTGCACCGTGACCTGGAGGCGCTGCTCCTTCGTGTTGAAGGCATAGACGCCGGCGTCGAACGACAGCGTGTAGCTCTGGCCGGGCGTCGTGACGAAGCGCTGCGTGAGGACGCCGTTCGGCGTGCCGTCATTCCAGTTGAACGAGATGGCTTTCACGCCGTCCGTGCTGCCGCCGCTGCCGCCGATGCCTTGGTTGCCGGTTTCCGTCCAACCATCGTAGTCGGATTCGAAGCTGCCGTTCGCGATCACGCCGGACGTAATCACGGTGAGCACGGCGATGCTGCTCGTGACCGGGCCGCCGCTGTTCGAGACGACGACATCGTAGTTGCCGGCATTCGCGGTCTGCACGTCGGCGAGCGTGTAGCTGCTCTGGGTGGCGCCTGAAATAGCCGTGCCGTTGCGCCGCCATTGATAGGAAAGCGCGACACCCGAGGCGGCGACGCTGAAGCTGGCTGAGCTGCCGACTGGCGCGGTCAAAGATGCGGGTTGAGCTGTGATCGCCGGAGTTCCGGTCGCGTTCACGTAGACGGCGGTGAGCGTATAGTTCGCGTCAAGCGTCACGTTGGTGCTCGCGCTCGTGCTGAAGTCGGCGCCGTTTCGCAGCCACTTCTGGAACGAATTTCCGGCCGGGCTCGTCGCCGGCGCGGTCAGCGTCACGACCGTGCCGGTGTTGTAGGTGCGGGTAAACTGGGTGCTGCCGCTGCTCGCGCCGCCGTTGTCCGCCGGACTGATCGTGATTGAAACCGCGGCGTCCGGCGAAGAGGCGACGACGAGAGTTTGTACGCCGGTCGCGGAGGTCACGTGCACATTGTCGAGCATCATGCTGATGTCCGTGCTGGTGGTGGATTGATCCTGGAAGGTGAGGGTCGTGCTCGTGCTGTCCGCGGTGAACGTGAGGCGGGTCGGCACCCATTTGGTGTCGCCTCTGCCGATCGCGTTGATCGTGACGAGCTGGGACAGCAGCGTGCCGCTCCCCTGTGCGGTCACGAGCAGGCGTTGCTGGTTGGTGTTGAAACCGCGAACCCCCAGGTCGAACGCCACCGTGTAAACTTGTCCCGGGCTCGTCGGAAAAGTCTGGCTGACGCTCGCGTTCGGTATCGTGCCCAGCAGGTGAAACGCCAGGAGCTTCGATCCCTCGGTGGGCGGCAGCGCACCGTAGTTCACCACGGCGAGGTTGCCGCTGAAGGTCCAGTTGGAGAAATCGGATTCGAAGCCGCCGTTGGCGAGCGTCGGCGCGACGGCCGCGGTCGCACTGAGGCGGACGTTGTCGAGGAGGAGGTCCACGTTGGCGGTCGAGGGCGAATCGTCGTTGAAGACGATCGAGGTCGTCGTGCTGTCGGCCACGAAGGTGCAGGTGGTGGGCGTCCATTGCGGTGCGCTCGAGCTGGCGGTGTACACCGAAAACGTCTGCGAGATCAGCAGACTGCCGCCTTGCACCGTGACGTTGAGCCGCTGCTCGGTGTTGGTCGCACCGTTCACGCCGACATCGAAGGAGAGGGCGTAGGTCTGTCCTGGAATTGTGGCGACGGTCTGGAGGAGCGTGCCGTCGGGTGAGCCGTTGCCGCCGTTGAAGATGATGCCGTTCGCGCCGTCGGTGGCGCGCTGCGCGACGAGCTGATGGCCGTTTGCCATCCAGCCGGCGTAGTCCGATTCGAAACTGCCGTTCGCGAGCACGCCGGGCGCGAGCACCGTCAGGATGGCGGGATCGCTCGTGACCGAGCCACCGCTTCCGCTCACGACCACATCGTAGGTGCCGTCGTTCCCGGTCTGGGCGTTCGAAACGGTGTAGGTGCTGGCGGTAGCGCCGGAGATCGCGCTGCCATTCCGCCGCCACTGGTACGTCAGCGCGCCCGAGCCGCTCGCCGTGACGCCGAAACTCGCGGAAGAACCGCTCGCGACCGCGCGACTCGATGGCTGTCCGCTGATGAACGGATCGGCACTCGAGGGCGCCGTGAGCACGTAAACCTGAAGCCTGCGGGAGGTGTAGTCGATCGAACTCTGCGAGAGCGTCCAGTCGGGCTGCGCGGTGCCTTGACTGCCGATGCCGAGGTCGGTGAATCCGCCCGCGCCGCCCCAGCCGTTGAACGCGAACAAGGTTTGCCCGGCGGCACGGTTGTGGAGCTGCATCGAACCGTAGCCGGTCACGCCCGGCGTGCCGCCGTCGCCGAAATCGAAGATTGTACTGCTCGCGCCGGATACGTTCGCGGTGTTCACCGGCGAGGAGTCACCCGGCCAGAACTCGAGCCGGCCGCCGGTCAGGCCGTCGCCGGTGGTGACGCCGGCAACGTTCGAACGGATGTTCAGGCTCGCCACGGGAATCTGGTAAAACGCGCCGCTCTGGGCCGTCGGCAGCGCGATCTTTCCGGCGTCCGTCGTAAACGCGTTCATCGAAGCCCAGAGATATTTGACCGGCGCCGACGAGCCCGACTGGAGTTCGACGTAGTAGGCGATGCGACTGAAGGTGCCGACGGTCGCGTGCGCATCGTCGGAGTAGGCGACCGGCTGCGTGCGATAGTTGGCGAAGGCAGGCAGATCGAGACTGTACACGCGGGTGTAGTTCGCCGCCTCGGTCACGGCACCGGATTGGAAGGTGACGGCGGTTCCGGCGTCGATGGTCAGGTGCTGGGCTGTACGGTCGCGCACGCCCGTCACGGTCAGCGTGTAGCTGGTGCCCGGCGCCTGGGCGGAAGTGGTGAGCGTGAGCGTGCGCTTGGTCGCGGCGTCGAGGGAAGCCTGCACGAGGGAGACGCCACCGCTGATCCCGAAATGGGAGAGCGTCGTCGCGGCATCTTCCACGGGCTTGCTGAACGTGATCGCGACGTGACGGAGGTCGACCTCGGCCGAGGCGCGCAAAATCGTGGGAGTCACCGCGGTGCCTTCCGGCGTCACCGCCGCCTCGATCGCCGAGGTCCAGGCGGCAGCGATCTTGTTGTAACCGGATTGATTGGGGTGCAAGCCGTCGGGGCTGAGATCCGCGGTCGTCAACTGACTCCGCAAGGCGACGAACGAGATGTGCGCGCCGGCGGCGACCATGTCGTCGACGATCCCCGGAATGTAGGGATTGTAGTAAGTCTGGAGCGCGGTGTCGGAAGCGCTGTTGTCGATGCGTTGAGGAACGTCGGCCACGAAGATGCGAGCGGAAGGGCGCAGCGCGACGAGATGCGACAGCAGCGTCTGCAGGCGAAAACGCGCATTGGTGGGATCGCTTTGGGGCGGGGAAAAATCATTGGTCCCGATCAGCAGGAGGATCGCGTCGGGATTCGGCACGGCGTCGAGATAGCCCGCGAGGCCGCTGTCGATATCGGCGATCTTGAAACCGCCATGGCCTTCGTGGTCGAGGTCGGGCAGGCCGCTGACGGGCGTGTCGACCTGCGTGCCGACGTAATCGACGGTGAAGCCGTCCGTGGTGAGCGACGAGTAAAGGCCTTTCCGGTATCCGCCGTTCGATGTCGGCATCGAAAAACCCATCGTCACGGAATCGCCCAAAGGAAGAATTCGCAACGGCGGCGCGGCTTCCGCCACGGCCGCGGCGGCCAGGATGCCGCACGCGAGAAGATATTTCACGACGCACCTCCTCATGGGTGGCTTGGGGTTTTTTGCGGGGTAAAACACGGCTTTCTCCAGACCTCCGGCGACACGCACGGTGACTAGGGAATACTTCCAGACAGAGCTGCGGGTAAGACTGACCGGGCCGCGGCAGGATGAAAATTTCCCAGCAAATCTCGGTAGAGATGAAAATAATTCTCCACCTGGGTCGCCCGGGAAAATCCGGCGGCGACGACGTCGCGCGCCTGGCGTCCCATCGCCGCGCGGAGCGGTTCGTCGTCGAGGAGCCGCGCCATCGCGCGACCGAGTTCCGGCACATCGCCGCGCGGCGCGAGGAGGCCGACGCTTCCGCTCTCCACCATTTCGGGAATGCCGCCGCTCCGAAACCCGACGACGGGCGTGCCGCAAGCCATGGATTCCAAGACGGTGTTGGGCTGATTGTCCTGGAGTGACGGAATTACGAATACATCGGCCGCGCTGTAGACCTGGCGCAGGACGGCGGTGGATTTCACCTGGCCGACCTGCACGGTCGGAAGGGAGAGCGGCGGGAGCCGCTCCGCCTTGCCGACGACGAGCAGGAGGAGGTCTTTTCGATCGGCGAGGGCTTCGACCGCCCGCACCAGCAAGGCGAAACCCTTGCGCACGTTGTCGGTACTGTCGGCGACGAACGCCACGACTTGCCGCCCGGCCGGAAGGTCCAGCGCGGCCCGCGCCTCGGCTTTCGGCGCCGGATAAAATTCATCGAGGTCGACGCCATTGGGAATCACGCTGCACGCGAACCGCCCGAAGAGGCCGCTCCGCCGAACCTGATCGGCCATCCAGCGGTTGAGTGCGACGAGGTGCAGGCGGTCATCCGGCAACTGCGCCAACGCGCGTCGCTTTTGCGCCCAGATGGTCGCCGAGAGATCGCCCGGGCTCGTGCTTTCGAGCTGGGGACATGCCCCGCACGAGGCGGCAAAACGGCCGCAACCGCCGTCGTAGTGACAGCCGCCGGTGAATGGATTCATGTCGGGCAAGCGCCAGACCAGTGGAATATGCGAAGGAACTTCGCGGAAGAAGCGACGGAAGTTCAGGAACCGGGACACCCAGTGAAGCTGGACGATGTCGAACCCCTTCGCACACGCGCCGGCGCCGCCGTCGAAAGATTCCCGGGCGTCGGAAAAAATCTCGAGCTTGCCGAGGGCGGCGGCGTGACGAAGCCGGTCGCGGCGGACACGCCACCGGGCGAGACGGCCAGCCACGCGGTCGCCGAGGGTGTGGGGCGCGGGCGCAGGGATGACCGTGGGATCGTGACTCAGCTTCTGCCGGACCAGCAGGCGCGAGCAGTCGGCGTCGCGCTGGAGCATGGCACGGTGAAGACGGTAGGCGGCGAGCGCGGCGCCGCCGCCGAGGTCCGAGGTACTGACGTGCAGGATACGCATGGGCGGGTGGGCCGCGGGCCGGCGACGATCACTCGTGGCCGGCCCGCGGCCGTTCGAGCACAGAACGGTTTCGAGGGACGGCGCTAGCCGGCGTTCGGGCGTGGCGTCATCCCCAACCGGGCCGCGATGATCTCGCGGGCGCTCTCGACGAGAGATTTCACGACTTTGCGGTAATAGGCGGGGATGTACGGCATGGCGAAGGCGGCACACGCCCAGGCGACGAAAGACATCCGGCGACGATACATCGTGTTCCAGCGCGTGTAGTAGGTGCGCCACGCCATTTTCACGAGGCAGGGTTGCACCCGGGCCCACACCGCGGGGTTTTGCGAGGCGAAGCGGCGGATGGTGGGATCGGTGGCGAGAAACTCGAGATACTCCCGCGTGGCGGCGGCGAGATCGCTGATCGGAATCGCCATGCCGTTGCTCGTTTCGTAGAGACGATTGCGCCACACGCATCGGGGGCTGAACGCCACCTGGTTATCCAGACTGAGTTTGACGACCATGGCGTCGTCCGGGTGCGTGCCGCGCGTAAAGCACGGATACAGTCCGACGGCGCGCTCGCGATCCGTGCGGGCGAGGAAGGCCGAAATCGATTTGAAGCCGAAGCGCGGCCGTTCCCACGTGCCGAGAATGAACTCGGGACCGGTCACGATTTCCGGCAGCTCGGGCGTGGAGGACATGATCACGTTGCCTTCGAGGTCGAGCACCTCCTGGCGGCTGAACGCGAGCGAGGCCTCGGGGTGGAGTTCCAGCGCGCGTACCAGTTCCGAAATGTAGTTCGGGCTGATCTCATCGTCATCGCACAGCAGGAAGAAATATTCGCCGCGGGCCTCCTCGATCAACTGGTTGAAATGCGGGATCATTTCGATCGTGACCGGGTTCTGGCGAAAGCGGTACGGCCGCGAGTAGCCGGCGCGCACGATCTCGCTGACGCGGTCGCCGTTCATCCCGTTGTCGGAGACCAACAGTTCGATCGCCGGGTAGTCCTGGGCTTCGATCAGCCGCAAAACCTGGGGAAGGTATTCCAATCGGCGATGGAGCGGCAGCGCGATGGTGACCAGTTTCCGGTGCGAGTTTGTCATGCGTGAACGGGTTCAGGCGACCACGGCGTCTTTGGCGAAGTCGACGACGTTCATGAAGGTGGACCAAACGTGGCCGGTGGAAGTGCGCGTCAAGAGCAGGCGGATCGAGTGCACCAGACAGAGCGCGATCGAGGCGAGAACCCAGGCCTTGTCGTGGCAGGCGCGAAACAGCCCATTCAGCACGATGGTGGCGTCGTGATCGGCCCGGGAATCCGGATAGTTGTCGGTGATTTCCTGCACGCGCCGCCAGCCGCAAAGCAGCTGGACGAAAGTTCCGCCCGGGAAGGTCGCGTTGCCTTCCGCCAGATCGCCGGGAGTCCAGCGCTCGACGGCGGCGAGTTGGCCGTGGGCGAAATCGAGGCAGAGGCCGTCGCGGTAAAAATTCAACTTCAGTTCGCCCGTGTATCCGGCGCCCGGACTCGCGGCGAGCTGGCGCTCCAGCGCGGGTTTCATCCGCTGGAGCAGGGCCACCCGATCCGGAACCCGGATATACCAGGGACTCTGCGCGGTGTCCCGGAACCAGTCCCGCGGGATGATGTGAAACAGCGGGTGCTCGCGTTCGAGGGCGAGTTCGAGGCTGGCGAGTTCACCCGGGCCGAGAATACCCGCAGACTGGAGTTCGATCGCGGTCGTCCAGAGCGCATCCAAAAGACAGCGCCAGATGTTCAGGTAACCGACCCCGGCTTTGACCTCGATCTGATAGACGCGGAAGACCGGCGAATTCGGCGAAGCGAAGCAGGGCAGGTATTGCACGTAGCCGAGACGCTCACCGTCCTCGCCCTGCAGGATCAGCCATTCGCGGCGGCGGGTGTTGGTCACCGACCGGCCGGCAAACTCATAGTCCCATTCCGCCGGGGAGCGTTGGGCCGCGAGCAGCCGCCGCGCGGCGGAGGCCTCGTAAGTTTCGCGAATGAACGCCTGGTCTTCCGTCGTGATCGGCCGGACCCCGCAGCCCCCGCGGTGGCTGATTTGCTGGAGCCGGCTGGCGTTGATGCTCCGGCTGCCCCAGAGCTTCACGCCCATCTCGTATCCGAACTGCCGATAAAACCAGGGCACGCCGGTGATGACCTGCATCAACTCGCCCCGCTCGAGGCTGCGGGCGTGGAGCAGTTCGAATTGTTTGCGCACCAGACCTTGCCGGCGGTAGGCAGGATCCGACGAGACCAACTCGGCCCGGGCGACGGCAAACGGAATGCCCGCATAACTCCACGTCTGCGGGATGAAAACCATGGTGGAGACGATGCGCTGGGCGCGCAGGTCTTCCACGACGGTGAAATCGCCGGGCTGCACCGTGACGTGCCGGCCCGAGAGGAGATCGCGCGCCCAGTCGGTCACGCGTTCGTCGAAAATGCGGGTATTGAGCTCGACGATCGCTTCGGCGTCTTCGCGGGTGGCGAAGCGCAATTTCAAATCTTCCGTCAGGTCGATGGAAGTGGGCAGAGCGGTGTCGATGGAGAGCATGCGTCTGAAGTCTTAGTGGGAAATGGTCGCGGCCGAGGAACTCGTGGCCGGCGGGGAGGCCGCGAGGTTCGGAGCGGTTCCGAGGGGCACTGGGGGGCTGAAGAAGCGCTGGAGCTGGGCACGAAACGTGCGAGCGACCTCGCGATAGTAGGCGGGAAGAAAAGGCAGGGCGAAGCCGGCTCGGACCCACTCGAAGTTGGACATGCGGCCGCGGTACATCGTCGCCCACCGCCGGTGATAGGTCTGCCACGCCATGCGAATCAAACAGGAGTGAATCTGCCGGGCCTCGACGGGGTGGCTGACGGCAAAAGCCTGGAGCGTCGAACTCGTGCGCAAAAAATCCAAAAATTCCCTCGTCGCCGCCGCCAGGGTGTCGATCGAAATCGCCATCCCGAAGCTCGCCTCGTAGAGCCGGTTTCGCCAGACGCAGTTCCCGTTCAAAGCGACGCCGCCTTCGAGGCTCAGCAAAACCACCAGCGCGTCGTCCTCGTGCGTGCCGCCGCTGAACTGCGGATATCCGCCGAGCGACCGCATGCGCTCCGTGCGCGCGAGATAGGCCGAGACGGATTTGAACCCGAACTCGTAGCGCCGCCACGTCGCCAGAATGAAATCGGGTCCGGACATGAACTCCGGCACGGTCGGGGAGGACCGCGTCACCAGACGGCCGGAAAGATCGACGACCTCCTGGGCGCCGAAAGCGATCGCGCACCGGGGATTGGCTTCGAGACGGCCGACGAGGGCCGAGATGTAATTCGGGCTGATCTCATCATCGTCGCAAAGCAGGAAATAATAGGTGCCCTGCGCCTCGCGGACCAACTGGTTGAAGTGCGTCACCATGTCGACGGTCGCGGGATTCTGCCGAAAGCGAAACGGTCGCGGATAGTTCGCCGCCACGATCTCGCGCACGCGGTCGCCGTTCATGCCGTTGTCCGAGACGAGCAGATCGATGTTGGGATAATCCTGCGCCTCGACGATTTTGAGGACGCTGAGCAGATACTCGAACCGTCGATAGATCGGCAGTCCGATGGTAACGAGTGGAAGAGGACGGGAGCTCATTTTTGCGAGGGGAAAAGCGGACGGAACTCGCGAGCGCGGATCAGCGGGCGTGACCGGTCGCCGCGGGCTCGGCGGTGTGGCAACGAGTGAGTTCCACGAAGGGATGCGGCACGATGCTGCGGACCGCGTCAAAGTAACGCGCCTGCAAGTTCAGCAAAAGCGAGGTGGGATTCGGGACCGGCAGGCCTTCGATCGACTTGATCGGCACGACCTCGGCCAGCGTGCCACAAAGCGCGAGTTCGTCGGCAATCAGCAATTCCGTCCGGTCGATCGGCTGGCGGATGAAGCGATAACCCATCGATTGCGCGAGCACCTCGATGGCGTCGAGCGTGATGCTTTCCAACGCGCCCTCGGTGGCAGGCGGCGTGTAGATTTTCCCCTCGCGCACCATGAGCAGGCACGAGCCGGTGCATTCGGCGACCCGGCCCCATTGATTGAGGAGCACCATGTCCTGACAGCCGAGCTTGCGGCCCTCGATTCGTGCGAGGCGCGCGACTTGATAATTCGTCCCGGTCTTGATCCGGGCCGGCATCGAAACATCCACGCTGCGCCGCCATGTGCTCACGCCGACGTCGATCGCGTGCGGCAACTCCGGCTCGACCTGATAGCCCGTCACGACCAGATCCGCCGAGGTGTTCTCGCCCCAGTGACCCTCGGTCACGAACAAGGTGGCCCGCAACCACATCTCCTTGCCCGGCTCCAGCAGCGCCTCCGTGACCGTACGGATGGCGTGCTCGAACTCCTCATACGACTGCTCGAAGGGAATGTGCAGCAGTCGCGCCGACCGGTGCAGCCGCTCGTAGTGGCGACGCAGCAGCACGATGCCCAGCGCACCGTCGGGCTGGCGGTAGCCTTTCACGCCTTCGAAGACATTGAGACCGCGAATCGAAGCTTCGCAGCCGACGTGGAGTTGGGCGTCGTCCCACGGGATCAACTTGTCGTTCCAGTAAACGAAGGCGGGTTTTTGGAGTTTCATTGGTCTTGGTTCCTCAGGTTGGGATTTGGTTGCGAAAGGTTCGGAACGTCATACGGCCGGCTCGGCCGACAGGCGCAGCGAGGTGGGTCGCAAGGTCAGCTCGGTGACTTCCGCGCGTGGCGGCAGCGAGACGAGGGACAACAGCACCCTCGCAACGTCCGCCGGTTGCAGCAGGTCGTCGCCCTGATACGGCAGATCCTGCACGCGAAAAAGTTCTCGTTGCATCGGTGTATCCGTTTTCCCGAGAAAGAGGCTCAAGACCCGCACGCCGTCGGCCACCACTTCTTCGCGCAGGCTGTCGGCAAAACCTTTGAGCGCATATTTGCTGGCAGAGTAGGCGGCGACGTTCGGCCGGCCGACGAGGCCGGCGAGGGAGTTGATAAAAACCACCTGGCCGCGCGCCCGGCGCAGGAGTGGGAGCAGGAATCGCGTCAACCGATGCGGCGCGCTGGTGTTGAGCTGGTACTGCGCATCGAAGTTGTCGGGCGAGCCGTTCTCGATCGGCCCCCACGAGATCGTGCCGGCGCTGTGAATGAGGAAATCGAGCTGCTTGAATTCGGCGGCGACGGTCTGGGCGAGGTGCGCGACATCGGCGGCTACGACCAGATCGGCGCGCACGGCGAGCACGGTGCGCCGCAGCTCACGAAACTTTTCCGCCACGGCGTTTAATCGATCGGGGTTGCGCCCCACCAGACAAAGGTCGCAGCCGGCGGCGGCGAGCGCGCTGGCAATCGCCCGGCCGATGCCACTGCTGGCACCGGTGACGAGCGCGATTTTTCCCGCGAGGGAGTGTTCCATGCGGAAGAAGCGACCGCGCTCAGGCCGATGAGTTCGCTTTGAGCAGGCCCGCCCGCTCGAGCGCCGCCGCCGCCGACGCGAGCAAGGCGAACTTCGCGCCCGAGCGCGCCGCGATGTCGAGCAGGCTGTGCTGGCCGTCGGAAAAATTGAGCACCCAGAGCAACGCCATCTCCCAGTCCTTTTTTCCGATGTCCCCGCCGATCGCGCCATACAAGCCGCGCGGGCCCAGCTGCGGCTCGCCTTTCGGGCTTTGGTTCACGAACGTGCGGTTCGCGTCGAGGACGTCGAGCACCTGCGCGAGTTTTTCGTAAGAGTCGGCGAGAAACTCGGGGCGGATGTAGTCGAGATCGTCGGCCGACGTGTGATATTCCGGAAACTCGCCGTGCGGCGTGCGCATGAAGAGGCCCACGGGCAAATTAAAACCGGGCGAACAGAACTGCCGCTCGGCGTAGCCGTAGGGGCTGAACTCGCGCAGTTCGTGGCGGGCGCCCGATTCGCGCAGCACCCAGTCCACGGCGCGGTCGATTTCGGCGTGGCCGCGGCGGCTTTTTTTATAGTGGACGTCGCCGGGACCGCCGACGCAGGCGAGCACGAGGCCGTGCGCGATGGCGGCCACGCGATGCTCGTTCAACGCGAGCCACGCGATCGCGCCCACGCTGCCGGGCGCGAGCACAAACCGGTGGGAATAGCGCGGCGTCCGGTCGCGCAACCGCCGGGCGACCAGCGTCAGCATGGCCAGGCCGGAGGCGTTGTCGTTGGCGAGCGAAGGGTGGCAGATGTGCGTGAAGACGAGAACTTCCTTCGCCTCGCGGCCGGGTACGAAGAACTCGCCGTAGGTGAGATTTCCCGGTGCGAGCGTGGAATCGATGCACACCTCGTAGTCGCCCTCCGGCAGCGCGAGCAACTGCTCGTGGCTCAGGCAGAAGCCCCAGTCCTTTTTGAAATACGACGTGCGATACGGAATCCACGACGGATGCTCCGGCACCGTGAAGAGGTGCGGGCGCAACTCGGCGAGAGGCATCCGCCGCGCGATCGGCGTGCTGTAGTGGAGGACGTGGAGATTGTTGTCGCTGAAATCGATCACCTTCTCGCCGCGCGGTCCCTTGATCCAGGCGGCGCGAACGTTCCACTCTTCCGGCACCGTCCAGTCGAATACGCGCGTGCCCGTCGGCACCTCGTGGACCTCGAACGGCACGTAATCCTGCAGCACGCGGAGCGTTTCGCGAATCCCGTCGCCGGTCAGGCTGCGACAGAGGGGAAAGACGCGAGCCGCCAGGTCGTGCAGGGCCCGGCCGATGTCGGGCGCTGCGTGCGGCCGGGCCCCGAGCGCGGTGGGACGCGCCGTCTCGCGCTCGGGAGAAGTCAACAGCGAGGCAAAGTTCATGCGGCAAAGTCGGGCCAGGTTTTATCGCGATCGTTCATGATGGCTGCCGGCAGCGGCCAGGTGAGGCCGAAGGCGGGATCGTCCCAACGGGCGCCGCGTGCGTATTCGGGCGCGAAAAACTCGGACATTTGATAAACGACCTCCGTGTTGTCGGCGAGCGTCTGAAAGCCGTGAGCCACGCCGCGCGGGAGGTAGAGCATGCGACCGTCGTCCGCACTCAGCTCGAGGGCGATGTGCTGGAGACGCGTCGGCGAGCCGGTGCGCAGATCGACGACGATGTCGTGAATCGCGCCGCGCGTGCAGCGGATCAACTTCGTCTCGGCCTTCGGCGCGTTTTGCCAATGCATCCCGCGCAAGGTTCCAGCGCGGTGGTTGAAACTCACGCTGGATTGCACGATCGCGGGCTCGAGCCCGTGGCGCTTGAACTCGTCGACACAGAAGATCCGTGCGAAATAGCCGCGCTCGTCTTCGCGTCGCTCGAGGTCGAGCACGAATACGCCGGAGAGTTTCGTTTCGTTGAAAATCATGCCGTAAGAACCTACCCGGATATCGAACGACTTGCAGCGGCGGTCTGTGACCGCCGGGTTCGAGGAAAAGCGTGAGTCAAGCCGGCGGTCATAGACCGCCGCTACGTCTCTCGCCGGTTATTCGGATGGGTTTCAAGCGAGGCGCTCAATTGAGCACTTTCACCTCCGGGATCGGCACCACGAACTTGCCGCCCCAGGCGGTGACTTCCGCCATCTGCTTCATGATCTCGTCCTTGAGATTCCACGGAAGGATCAGCACGCAGTTCGGCTTCGTTTCCATGATCCGCTCGGGCGAGTAGATCGGGATGCGCACGCCGGGCATGAAATGGTTTTGTTTGTGCGGACTGCGATCGACGACGTATTCGACGAGATCGTCGCGCACGCCGCAGTAGTTCACCAGGGTCACGCCTTTCGCCGCCGCGCCATAGGCCACGACGCGCTGGCCGGCGTCCTTCGCGTCGATGAGGAACTTGAGGAGCTTCCGTTTGGTGTCCTTCAGTTTTTCGCCGAACTCGGTATACGTTTCGACGCGGGTCAGGCCGAAGGCGGTTTCCTTCGCGCGCATTTCCGCGACGCGGGGCGTGACGGCGGTGAGCGGCGAGCGGCTGTCGGTATGGCGCGCGAAGATCCGGAGCGAGCCGCCGTGGGTGGGAATCTCCTCCACGTCGAACAGCGTGAGCCCGTGGTGGGCGAAGATTTTTTCCACCGCGAGGAACGACAGATACGAAAAATGCTCGTGGTAAATCGTGTCGAACTGGTTCTGGTCGATCAGCCGCAGCAGGTGCGGGAACTCGAAGGTGATCACGCCTTCCGGCTTCAACGCGATCTTCAGGCCACCGACGAAGTCGTTGATGTCGGGCACGTGCGCGAGCACGTTGTTGCCGAGGAGGAGGTCGGCCTGCTTGCCATCGGCGACGAGTTCGCGCGCGGTCTGCACGCCGAAGAATTTCACGACGCTCGGCACCTGCCGCTCGTCCCAGGCCACCTTGGCGACGTTGGCCGCCGGCTCGACGCCGAGCACGGGCACGCCCTTCGCCTTGAAGTGCTGGAGCAGATACCCGTCGTTGCTCGCGATCTCGACGACCTGGCTCTGCGCGTCGTAGCCGAAGCGGCCGATCATCATCTCGCAATAACGGCGGGCGTGCTCGACCCAGCTCGTCGAGTAGCTGGAGAAGTAGGCGTAGTCGCTGAAGATCGAATCGGGCGATTCGAACTCCTCCAGCTGCGCGAGCAGGCAGTGTTCGCACACCCAGACTTTCAGCGGAAAAAATTTTTCGCCGAGGTTCTCGTTCTCGAATTTGACGTAGGAGTTGGCCAGCGGCGACAGCCCGAGATCGCACATCACGTGGGCGAGCGGGGCGGCGCAGAAACGGCAGGTGGGAGTGCTCATGATTGGGTGGAGGCGAGCGTGGTGGCGGACACGGGCAGATGCGCGAGGGAAGGTTTCCAGAAGAAACCGGCGTCGATCTGGCCGGTGCGGATGAGGTGCTGCAGCTGCTTCAGCCGGGTGAAGGCGGGCAGCTCGAACAGCTCCTTGGTGAAGTGGATTTGTTTGAAGAGCGTGTAGAACTGCTGCACGCCGGCGTCGGCATCCCACTCGCATTCGAAGGTGGGGAGGTGACGGCGGATCTTGTCGAAGTTCACGCGGTAGCTGCGGTTGTCGGCGCCCTGCGTGCCGAACGTCACCGCGCAGCCGGCGAAGATGCGGCCGACTTTTTCCGCGATTTCGCGCACGCGGTAGTTCTGGGCGTTGCTGCCGATGTTGAACACCTCGCGGTCGATCGCCTCGACGGGCGCATCGATCGCGCACTCGATCGCTTTCGCGATATCGAGGCCGTGCACGAGCGGTCGCCACGGCGTGCCGTCGCTGACCATCTTGATCTCGCGCGTCGTCCAGGCGAGGCCGCAGAGATTGTTGAGCACGAGATCGAACCGCTGACGCGGCGAGGCGCCGAACGCGGTGGCGTTGCGGAAAAAAGTCACCGCGAAATCCTTGCTCGCGAGTTCGAGCAGATCGCGTTCGCACAGCGTCTTGCAGATCGCGTAGGCGGTTTGCGGATTCGTCTTCGATGCCTCCGTCACGTCGCCCTCGGTCGCGACGCCGTACACGGAACACGACGACATGTAGATGAAGCGTTTCACGCCGGCGGCCTTGGCGACCTCGGCGAGATGCAGCGTGCCCTTGTGATTGATCTCGTAGGTGATGTCGGGCGACAGCTCGCCGAGGGGATCGTTGGACAACTCGGCCATGTGTACGACGACGTCGTGCCCGCGAAGGTCTTCACGCGTGAGCCGGCGGATGTCGCGGGTGAGCGTGCGCGGCGTATCGCCCTCGCTGTGATAAAGCTGGCCCGAGCGGTAAAAGCCGGTGTCGACGCCCGTCACTTCAAAGCCGCGACGAAGCAGCCGCGGGGCGAGCAATGCGCCCAGATAACCTTCGGTTCCGGTGACTAGAATTTTCATTGGATGATGATGGTGGGTTCAGGAGAAAATTTTTTCTTCGTGCGCGACGAACGCCGGCACCCGCCGCGCGATCTCCGCGCCGATCTCGAGCGACGCCGTGGCGGCGGGCGAGGGGGCGTTGCAGACGTGCAGTCCGCCTTCGGTGGGAATCAGGAGGAAGTCGTCGACGAGCTTGCCCGTCGGTTCGAGCGCCTGCGCGCGCACGCCGGCGGCGCAGGGCTTCAGATCGTCCGCCGTCACGGTGGGAATCAATTGCTGCAGGCTGCGCGTGAACACGGTCTTGCTGATCGAGCGGTGCATTTCCTTCAGGCCTTCGCCGAGGTTTTTCCGGGCGAGCCGCCAGAAACCGCCGTAGGTGAGCGTCTCGAAGGTATCGCGGAGATTGAAATCGGTTTTGAAATAACCTTCGCGCGCCAGCGCGAGCACGGCGTTCGGACCGGCGTGGACGCTGCCGTCGATCATGCGGGTGAAATGGACGCCGAGGAACGGGAAGTCGGGATTCGGCACCGGATAGATCAGCCCTTTCACGAGGCCGCGGCGCGCGGGCACGAGTTCGTAATATTCGCCGCGGAACGGGACGATGCGCGCCCCCGGATTCGTGCCGGCGGCCCGCGCGACGCGATCGCTGTGCAGGCCCGCGCAGTTGATCACAAACTTGGCGGCGTAGTCGCCGGCGTTTGTCTCGACGACCTGCATCGCGCCGCGCCGAATCACCCGGCGGACGGTGCGCTCGAACTCGACGGCGCCGCCGCCCGCCTCGATCAGTTCGACGTATTTCCGCGAGACGTCGCGGTAGCCGGTGATGCCGGTGGAGCGCACCCAAAGTGCGGCGATGCACTGCACGTGCGGCTCGATTTCTCGCGCGCGCTCCGCGCCGATGCGCTCGACCGGCAGCCCGTTCTGCCGGCCGCGCTCGAGAAGATTCGCGAGCAGGGGTAACTCGCTCTCGCGGGTCGCCACGATGAGTTTTCCGCACACCTCGTGACGGATGCCGTGTTCCGCGCAGAAGCGAACCATCGACTCCGCACCGGCTTTGGCGAAGCGCGCCTTGAAGCTGCCTGGCTTGTAATAGATCCCGGAATGGATCACGCCGGAATTCCGGCCGGTCTGGTGACGGGCGATGGACGTTTCCTTTTCGAGCACGTGTACGCGCGCGCCCGGGAAACGCTTCCCGAGCTGCATCGCGGTCGCGAGGCCGACGATGCCGCCGCCGACGACCAGGTAGTCGAAAGTTTTCATGGCTCAGACCGCTTTCAGCGTCTGGCGGTCCGCGTAATCGGCGCGCACGGGGCGGCGGGCCGGGTTGTCGTCCCATTTTTTCCAGGGCGCGCCTTTCGCCCAGAGTTCCTCGAGATACATCTTGTCGCGCAGCGTATCCATCGACTGCCAGAAGCCGGGGTGTTTGTAGGCGAACAACTCGCCATCGCGCGCGAGATTCTGCATCGGCTCCTTTTCCCAGGTCGTCAGATCGTTTTCGATGTAGTCGATCGCCTTCGGCTCGAGGACGAAGAAGCCGCCGTTGACCCACGCACCATCGCCGGACGGTTTTTCCCGGAAGTGCTCAATGCGCGCCTCGTCTTCGCGCAGCGTGAACGCGCCGAAGCGGCCGGGAGGCTGGACCGCGGTGACCGTCGCCAGGCCCTTGTGCGCGCGATGGAAATCGACGACCGCGGTGAGGTTCAGATCCGTCACGCCGTCGCCATAGGTCATGCAGAACGTCTCGTCGCCGAGGTGTTCCCGTACCCGCCGCAGGCGGCCGCCGGTCATCGATTTCTCGCCGGTGTCGACGAGCGTGACGCTCCACGGCTCGACGCTGTTGCCGAGGAACTCGACCCGATTCGTCCGCAGATCGAAACGGACGTCGGAGCGGTTCAGGAAATAATTCGCAAAATACTCTTTGATGACGCTGCCCTTGTAGCCGAGGCACACGACGAAATCGCGCAGCCCATGCTGACCGTAGATTTTCATGATGTGCCACAGGATCGGATGGCCGCCGATATCGATCATCGGCTTCGGCCGCGTGGCGCTCTCTTCGCTGATGCGGGTACCGTAGCCGCCGGCAAGAATGACAACTTTCATGGATGATTTTGTTTAACGATCAGGTTGCGTGAGGCTGGCCGCCGGAGAGACGCGCCAGTTTTGGATAAAAATTCCGCGATCCGCCGACCGTCAGCCGTTGCCCGCAGCCGCGGGCGCCTGGCGGAGAAAGAGCACGGCGGCGCCTTTGAAGGGTGCGGTGAACGAAACGTGCCGTCCGCCGGCGACGGACGGACCGCTCGTGGTTTCGCCGCTGGCCGGGTTGAACCACTCCACGCTGAATCGTCCGGCGGCGGCCGAAAGATCGAGGGTCGCCCGGCGCGAGAACCTCGAACGGAAAGTGCTGATGGGTTGACGTGCGGAGCGGAGGTAACGCTTCGATTCGAGCCAATGCGGGTCGAAGGGAAGGTAGACCAGGTATTCGCGGCCGGGATTCGCGAGGCAAAATCCGGTCGAAGCCAGGGCGGGCTGCGGCTTCGCTCGCGCGAGATCGAGACGTTCGGCAAAGCTCGCCGTCTGGCCGAGCGCGCGACGAACGGGTTCCCATTGCGCCAACGGATCCGGCCCGGCGATGAAGCTGCGGTCGTACGGGTCCATGAAAATCGGATTCAGGCCGCGCGTGAAACTTTTCCAGACCCACTGCACGTCGCCGCCGAGGCCCCAGAGATGGTCGGTGTCGACGATGAAAACCTTCGCGCCGCCCGCCGCGGGCGGGTTGGTTTTGTAGTCCGCGTCGTCGGGGTTCGGCGAAATCCAATCGGCCGAGGTGGCGAGCAGGCGGGCGAAGTCGCCTTTGTTGCCGTGGCCGGCCGACGTCACTCCGATCGGATGCTGTTTCGGCAAATCCGCTTCGCAGCTGCGAATGAACCCGACCATGCCCTCCTGCCAGGTTGCGAATGAACCCGGAGCATTCTCGTTGGAAATTTCGTAGAGGACGTTGTCGAGGTTGTTGACCGTCTCCACGACGCGGCGGACATACGCGCGCTGCACGCGGAGGACGGCGGGCGAGGGATCGGTGAAGAGTTCGATGGCTTTGCGATCGCCGTCCGGATCGCCGTCGATGCCGTTGATGTTGTTCGCCGCGTTGAACGGATGAAACGCCCAGTCATCCGGCGCGAACCGAACCACCCAGCCTTCGAACAACATGATGGAAACATACACGCCGTGCGCGCCCGCGGCCGCGACGCGCTCCCGGAGGCGTTGGAAATAGGCATCGTTGAATTTCTCGAAATCGAATTTCGGTTTTCCGTCCAGCGCCGCTCCGGGGCCGGTGCGCCGCCACGGCTGCAGAGGGCAATACACCACGCGATGCGCACTCGGTTCCGTCCAGCGCGTGACTTCCCAGCGCCAGAGGCGGACGAAATTCAGGTGATGCAGCTCGAGAAACGAGAGATAGCCCGCGTAGTCGAACGGCTTGGGCGGATCGTCGAAACCGGCGTCCTGCAGATTATTCCACGTGTGCGAACCGGTGAGATAAACCGGATGACCGTCGGGAGTGCTGAAGTAACGAGGGTTCTCCGGGCTGCGCCGCAGCGGGCCGGACGCGAGCGGCAGGGCGGCGGCCAAACTCGACGGACCTGCGACGGCGGCGGGTTTCGGCGTCGCGGGGATCAGGCACCAGCTGGACGCGACCCCCAAGGTGATGGCGACAGCGGCGAAGAACCAGAAGCCGAACGAGCGGCGGCGCCGGGTCGGAGCGTTCATGTGATGTTGCGCGCTTCGCATTCGCGTTCGGAACCAAAGGAGCTTCGCGTCTCCGCCGAGGACGGCCGTCCGCCAAAAACCGTGTCGCCCCGGAATTTCACCACCCGGGCGGGCACGCCGACCGCGATCGCGTAGGGCGGGATGTCACGCGTCACGACGGAGCCGGCGCCGATCACGGCGCCGCGCCCGATCGTGACGCCGGACAATACTTTCACGCCGACGCCGAGCCACGCATCCTCCTCCACGACGATCGGTCCTTTCGAAGTGAGCGGCTGACCGAAAATTTCCCGGCCCGCTTCGATCCCGTGGTCGTAGGAATAAAACGTGCAGTAGCACGCAATCTCCGCGCGCGCGCCGATCGTGATCGGCGCGATCGCCGCATAGAGCATGCAACCGATCTGAAGTCCGACCTGCTCGCCGATCGTGATCGAGGCGCCGTCCATCACCTCGAGGATGCAATCGCGGTTGATCTCGACGCGGTCACCCAGTTTCACGAAGCCGTCTCCGCGGGCGCGAGAGATCACGGCCCGGTCGGCGATGTAGACGCGTTCGCCGAGCCGCAGGTCGACATCGCCGATCTCCGCGCGGGGGCTGATGAAACCGCAGCGCGTGACCTTGGCGAGATGGCATTGCTCGCGGAAGGAACGAACGCCCCAGCTCGCCAGACGCGCTCCCAGGCGGCCCCAGAAGCCTGTTCCCGAGTGCCAGAGCCAAAAGCGACGCCAGCGCGTCACCAGCCGGTTTTCCTGTTTCTGCATCGAGGTCTCGGTTCGGTGGTCGAAGATGAATCGCCGGGTCAACGGGCGGCGAATTCCACGCCGCGGCTCCGAGCCACGTCGTCGGCGGGCTGCAGGGCTTGCGTCGTCCATTTCAACATCGGGCGCACCATGCCGGGCATCGGTTTCGAATAGTCGCCGCGCGAGGTGTCGCGCGCCGGAAGATCGTCCACGACCCGGAAGGCCACCGCATCGTCCGCGACGGCGTGCGAGTGTTCGGGATTGAGGCTCATGATGACGCCCATCACCGAGATGAGCCCTTCGGCCAGAAGGTTGCCGGGAATCCAGCCCGTGCTCACGTAACGCCCGGCGGGCCGCGGCCGGCCGCGCCAGTCGGAGTCCATGTCGACCGAAACAAACAGCACGGTGCCGTCCTGATTTTTCAACACGAAGTGGGGCAGGAGAACCCGCGAAGAGTCCAGCAACTCGTACTCCAGCTCGATCCCGACCGGCTCACGGATATCGACGGTGTCGACGATCTCGCCCCGGGCTGAGCGCACGCGGACGCCGCAGAAGCGGGCCACGCCGTCGCCGGGCGCGGTGGCGAGATTCGACCATTCGCGGACGGCGGATGTGGTGACACCGGAATTCAGATACGCGTTGGCGACCTGGTTCGAATCGCCGTCGAGCATCACCTGGCCGTGGTTGAGGAGGATGCAGCGCGAGCAGAGGCGGGTGACGGCCTGCATGTTGTGCGAAACGAAGATCACGGTGCGGCCGGCGTGGGCGACGTCGCCCATTTTGCGCAGGCACTTTTTCTGAAACTCGGCGTCGCCGACGGCGAGCACCTCGTCGATGATCATGATCTCCGGCTCGAGGTGCGCCGCCACCGCGAAGGCGAGGCGCACGTACATCCCGCTCGAGTAGCGCTTCACCGGCGTGTCGAGGAACTTGTCGATCTCGGCGAAGGCGATGATCTCGTCGAACTTCTTTTTGATTTCGATGCGGGACATGCCCAGGATCGCACCGTTGAGAAAAATGTTTTCCCGGCCCGTGAGCTCCGCGTGAAAACCGGTGCCCACTTCGAGCAAGCTGGCCATCCGTCCCTTGAGCTGAATGCGCCCGGAGGTGGGTTCGGTGATGCGGCTGAGCACCTTGAGCAGCGTGGATTTGCCGGCGCCGTTCCGCCCGATGATGCCCACCACTTCGCCCTGCCGGATCGAGAAATTCACGTCGCGCAGCGCCCAGTATTCGGTCGCCGCCTCCGCTTTGCGAGTGCGCGCCCGCAGCCATTTGGCGGGCGAGCGCACGGCGGCTTCGATCGCGTGGCGCAGGCCGTCGCCCTTCGCGGCTTGGTGGCCGATCAGGTAACGCTTCGAGAGGTGGTCAACTTCGATGACGATATCGCTCATGGTTCGGGAAAATCGGGCGTGGCGGCGCGCCGGCCGCGCCGGCGGAAGTCCGCGTAAAAGTGAAAACCGAAACGCGCAGGTGCGCGCCGGTCGGGACTAAATGATGTCGGCAAACGTTTTTTCCGTGCGCCGAAAATAACGGATGCCGGTGAAAATCAAAAAACAGATCACCGCGAGCGACAGGGCCATGCCGGGCCAGTAGATCCGGTTGATGCCGCCGAGGATCGACCACCGGAAGCCGTCGATCACGCCGGCCATGGGGTTGAGCCAGTAGAATACGCGCCACTTTTCCGGCAGCACGTGGGGCGCAGCGACCGCACTCGTGAAACCGACCGGCGAGAGATAAAGGCCGAATTGAACGACGAACGGGACGACGAAACGAAAATCCCGATACCGCACCATGAGCGCGGAGACCCAGAGGCCCACGCCGAGCGCCGCACCCACCGCCATCACGATGAACAGCGGCAGCGCCACGATGCCGGAGCCGGGTGGAATGCGATAGTAGAGCATCAACGCAATCAGCAGGAGCCCGGAGATCGCAAAATCCACGAAGCTCGTGATCACGCTGCCCGCGGGCACGACCAGACGCGGGAAGTAGACCTTCGAAATCATGTTCGCGTTCGTGACGAGGCTGCTGCTGCTCTCCGCGAACGCCGTGGCGAAAAAATGCCACGGCAGCATGCCGCAAAAAACCAGGACCGGGTAAGGCACGCCGGCGGAGGGCAGTTTGGCCAGGCGGCCGAACACGACGGTGAGGATCGTGATCGTCAGCACCGGCCGGATGACGGCCCACGCGATGCCGATCACCGTTTGCTTGTAGCGGACAAGAATGTCTCGCCAGGCGAGAAAATAGAAAAGCTCTCGATAGCGCCACAAGTCGCGCCAATAGAGGCGTTCGGTGTGGCCGGCTTCGATGACCAGATTTGGCGTGCTCGAATTCACAGGAAGGGACGTAGGTTAAACGTAAACGGAAAAAATCGGGCGTGGGTCGCGCTGCGCTGCGCCGGGCGAACATGCTGCCGCCATTTCGGTGCCGTCGCGGAGGCGGGACCGGTTTCATCGCGCGGGTCGGACCGCGTCTGTGGCCTCAATCGGACAGGCGCGCGAGCGATTGGACAAGCGCGCGCGGCTGAATTCTCCCTGATGGCTGGATAGATAAATCCCCGATAACCGCGGCGCGCGTTCACAACCGCTTCTGTTAGCGGACGAACCGACTCTCCGACCATGGCAGCCACCGTAAGAGAAGTGCGCCGGCGGAGTCGCCCGTCGCCACGCGCGGACGCCGCTGCGAGGCGACGGGCGCCGCCGCCGAGGCGGACGGAGGGGTGTCGGACGCCGACAAAGGCGGAAACGAGTTCAGATGTCCGACCAGTTGGCGCGCGAGTTCCTTGCGCTCGAAACGCTTGATGTACGCGAGATCGACTTTCGGGCCGGGTTCGCCGGAGAGCCACGTGCGATACTGTTTGCGGAGCAGCGTCACCATCTGGTCGACGTCGCCGGGATCGCAGACGAGTCCGGTGCCCGCGTGGGACAGGAACTCGCGGGCATCGCCACCCGGAACGGACGCGAGAATCGGCCGGCCGCTGGCGAGGTACTCGTAGGTTTTCCCCGGCACGATCGTGGCGCGGCGTCCGCGCGGGAGTTTGTGCATCGGGAGGAACAATACACCGGCCTCGCGCACGACGCGTACGCTTTCAAGGTGAGGCAGGTAGCCGGTGAACGACGTGAGCGAGGCGACGGGCGAGTGGGCGACGAGTTCGCGGTCGATCGGCCGCGATTCGCCGACAAGCAGCAGGCGCACGTGCTGCTCCATGCCCGGGTCCGCGGCGCGCCACTGGGCGAGCGCCTGCAGCAGGTAGTAATGAGAGCGCGGCAAAATCTCGATGCCCGCTTCCATCTGGCCGAGCAGGCGGTAGCGCCACGACTGCCGCCGCTGGTGCAGGCCGGCGGTGGAGTGCAGAAATCCGGCATGCACAATCGTGAACATCGGACTGCGGTAGTCGCCGCCGTCGGGCGTGAGGTCGTCGGCGTCGTAGCCGTTGGTCACGCTGACGGTGCGGCCGGCGAATTCGGGGAAAGTCCGCGTGAGACTCGCGGCGGCTTCCGGCGTGTTCATCACGATGAGCGAGGCGGAACTCAGCGCGCAGCGCATCCCGCGCAACGCCTGCTGCCGGTGCCAGCGCGTCCGATACACCTGGAACTCGTCGAGCGCCCAGGGATCGCGAAGGTCGGCGATCCACGGAATCCCACAGTGCGCGGAAAGTCGCGCGGCGAATGCGGTGTCGGCAAACGGCGACATCGAAACGAAGATCGCCTCGAGCTTTTGCTCGGCGATGGCCTGGGTGGCCAAGGTGAAGCGCCGCTCCTCGGCCAACGCGCGATGCGGATGCGTGCCGCTCGGCCACGCGGTACGGAGGACGGTGACCTCGGGCGGGATTTCGCTCGCGAGCGTCTGGTCCGGCGGGCTCCACTTCCGATCGGTGGCGCCGAGATCCGTGAGGACCGTGGGCCTGATCCCGAACGACGGCAGATACTTCACGAATTTGAGCGAACGTTGTACGCCGGCGCCGCCGTGAGGCGGAAAGTGGAACGCGATATAGAGCAGCCTTTTCATAAAACAGGTTGAGGGGAATGGCAGCGGATCACCCGGGCGGGCGCGCCGACTGCGACGCAGAAATCGGGAACGTCGTCACGCACGACGGAATTGGCGCCGATCACGGCGTTGCGGCCGATCGTGACGCCGGGGCAGACGACCACGTTTTGGCCGAGCCACGCGCCTTCGCAGATCCGGACCGGCGCGATCTTCGCGAGGCCTTGGTGTTTGATCGGCCGATCGCAGGATGCGTAGGCATGCGAGTGATCGGAAATATAGGCGTAGCGCGCGATCAGGACGTGGGGCTCGATCGTGACCGAGAGGCTGGCGGTGATGGTGCAAAAGCCCGTCACCGAAACCCCATCGCCGAGGCGAATCACCGGACCTGCGGGCCGCGAAGGCGCGTCGATCACCTCGAGCCAGGAATTCGGGCCGAGCACGACGCGTGAGCCGATCTCGATGTGACGCGCGCCGCGAAGACGGATGGGCAGCTCGAGCGTGGAGCGTGCGCCGAGCCGCGCAAAGTCGCCGCGGCAGAGGGTGGTGAACGCCTTGGCGCGGACGCGACTCCACGCGTTATAAAAAGAAACAAAACCCCGAAGAGGCATGACGAATTTGGTGCGGCGGATATTCAGTGCAGGCGCAGCGGGCGGTCGTGGCCGCCGGTTTGACCCACGATTCTCCGCAAGCCCGGCGGTCATCGACCGCCGCTACGGGGCCGCTCGATCCCCGGACCGGTTTCAGCGGGGCGAGGAGGCGACGCGAATCAGCGCCGCCTGGCAGTGCGTCACCGTGAGAACCTGCGGCTGGTGGGCGGTCACCCGTTGCGGCTCAGGCACCTTCACGGCGGAGGTGACGAGAGCGGGAACCGCGGCCACGACGATATAGAAAAACACAAAAAGCTGATCGAAATACGAGATCGTGAAGAACGTGACGGCGTGCGCGAAAAGATCGCAGCCGACGCACCAGAGCAGAAATTCCTGTGGAGACTCCGTGGCCCGCAGTTTTTGCAGGCCGCGACCGAGCGCGCGGAAGCTGCGCCAGAGAATGAAAATGAGCGCGATGAGCAACGGGAGTCCGCCGATCACGCCGAGATGCACGTAATAGCTCGTCAGGTCGCAATGATTGGGAATCGAACGCAGGCCGTAGGGCATCCAGTGACGGGTGTAATCCGTGCCGAAGAGCCACCACTCGTTCAGGTGCTCGGTCGCGCTGTCGAGGAGGCGCGAACGATGCCAGCCCGTGCTGCCGCCGACGAAGTCGATCAGCGAAATGAGATACCAGATCGAGCGCGCGCGGCAGAGTTGCACGACCGTGAGCATCACGACGAGGGCGATCTTGATTTTCGTGAGCGACGACCGCCAGCGCCACAGCGCCAGGGCGCCACTGCCCAGCAGCAGGGATCCGATCGGCCCGCTGGAGGCGGAGGCAACGACGATCGTGAGGCTCGCGGCGACGCCGATCTTCGCCACCTTCGGCGCCGTGCGCCAGATGGCGATAAAGAGCGGGAAACAAACGGCGCCAAGCGTGCCAGCGAGGATCGGGGTACCGAATGGCCCCATCGCGCGGGTGCGCTCCTCGCGAGTTAAAGCCTCGGCGAATTTCGCGCCGACGGCGAAGTAGGCATTGGCCCCGGTGATGGCTTCGAGGGCGAGCAGGGCGGCAAGCGGAACGAGTACGACGGCGAGGGAGCGGATCAGCGCTTCGAAATCGACGGGGGTCCGGACGTACGCGCGCGCGTAGAGATAAGTGCCGAGTACATTCAACACCAAGCCGCACCGATAAATGAAAGGATTTCCCGTCGTGTGGCCGATGGCGCTGAACAGCGCGAGCACGCTCCAGATGGCGAGCACGAGGTCCAGCGGTTTTTGTCGACTCCAATTAAGCTGACCCGTGCCGCCGGCCCGCACCAAGCCGGCGAGGATCACGAGTCGCACAGCGGTAAACTGATCCGCCAAGGCCGCGTGGTACGGCGTGTGACAGGCCGCGATGAGGAGCGGGAGAAAGGCGAGGCGGCGCGGGAGCGCGAATTGCGCTATCACCAGGATGGCCGAGAGGACGAGTAGCAGCGGATTCACAGCAAGAAGGAGAAAGGATCAAGGAACGACGTTCGCGCAAACGGCCCTCCGAAAACGGAGGTGCCATCAAACAAGAAGCAGCGAAGCCGTGGGCCTCGCTGCTGGATCTGACCAGGAAGGTACTCCGGCCGCGGCGCGCGCGAACCGGAGGGACGTTCAGAGCTGCATCAATTTATCGTCAGGGTGGCGTTCGTCACTTTGTCCGAGCCGCCGGCCGCGAAGACGGCGAGGTTGTTCAGAAGCTTGACGGTCGCCTGTTCGGAACGGAACGCCCAGTTGGAGGCGATCGTGACGGCGGCACCGCCGGCAGGGGTAACCGTCGCGGAGTACTTGTGGCCGACCAGGTCGATGGAGACGGACACCCGATAGGTCTTGCCCGCCGAGTAGGTGACGCTGTTCGCTGCGGACCAAGTCTTGCCGTTGATCGCGTCGATGCGACCGGTGGAAGCGAAGCGGATCGCGACGGCGAGATCCGAGTAAGCGTCGGCGCGACCGTTTGAAACCGCGGTGATGGCGTCGATCGAATTGCTCGCCGGAGTAACATCGAAGGCGAGCGTCGCTTTGGCGCTGACGGTCGGAATCGTGAGATTCTGCCACGTGCTGGAGCTGGTGAGGTTCACCGTGGGCATGGATGTGCTGGTGGAACTGCTGGAGGTGCTGGAGGTGCTTGACGTGCTGGAGGTGCTGGAGGTGCTTGACGTGCTTGACGTCGAAGGGGACGAAACAGCAGAGGACGTGCTGTCGTCCGAAACCGTGGGAGCCGTGGCCGAGCCGCTGGAGGTCGTCGCTCCGTTCGTCACCTTGTGAGAGGCGGCGGCGGCGAACACGGTAAGGTTGTTGAGGGAGGTGACCGCGGCCTGCTCGGTGCGGAACGCGAAGTTCGAAGCGATCGTCACCGGCACGCTGCCGGCCGGAGCGACGGTCGCGCTGTATTTATGCGCAGCGACGTCGATGTCGACCGAGAGGCGGTAGGTCTTGCCCGCGGTGTAGGTGAGGCTGTTGGCGGCGGACCAGGTTTTGCCGTTGATTGCATCGATGCGTCCGGTGGGGGCGAAGCGAATCGCGACCGCGAGATCGGAATAAGCATCGGCCCCGCCGCTGGTCACGGCGGTGATTCCATCCATCCCGTTGGCGGCGGGTGTGATGTCGAATGCGAGCGTGGTTTTGCCGCCGATCGCCGGAAGGGAGAGATTTTGCCAGGTGCTGGAACTGGTGAGGTTGACCGCGGGCATGGAGCTGACGGTGGTCGGGGGCGGCGGGCTCGAGGTGGTGTAGGACACGTCGATGGGAACGACGACCGTGGTGGAGGCGGCCTGCAGGCCGATGCCGAGCACCGCGTGCGAGCCGTTGGTCGCGAGGAAGCCGACGTTGCTCAAGGCGGTGACGGAGGCCTGTTCGCTGCGGAAGGCGTAGTTCGTCGCGAGCTTGACGGCGGAGCCGCCGGGAGGCGTGACGGTCACCGAATACCGTTTCGTGGATACGTCGACCGACATGACGACATGATACTGCACGCCGGCGGCGTAGGTGAGGAGGGCACCGGCTTGATAAGAAGTGCCGTTGTAGGCGTCGATCATGCCGGTCGGCGCGAAGCGCACCGCGGCGGCGAGATCGGTCACGGCGTCGGCGGCGCCTTTCGAGAGGCCGGTGACGCCATCGATGTTGGTGCCCGAGGCCATCATGTCGAACGAGACGGTGAACGCGCCGGACTGGGAGGCGATCGCCGTGTTCTGCCAGATGGCGGTGGCGACGTTATCCTCGGTGAAATTGGCGGGCGTAGCGCCGCGGTAAGCTTTCCACATGGAGGCGACGAAAAGTTGGACCGAGTTGGCGCCAGAGCTGGCATAGCCACCCTGAGCATGCCAATAGCGTTCGTAGTAGTCGAAGGTTGCGGGCCAATTCCAGGTGGACTCGACGCCCATCAGGTGTGCGACCAACACGTGACCGATCGTGGAACAGCCGGAGACGTCGCGATAATAGGCATCCCAGTTACGGCCGTCGCGGTTTGGAACGCCGGTGTGTTTTTCGCCCCATTCCGGAATTCCCACATCGCTCGCGACGTATTCCACGCGCGGACGGCCGTCGTCGTGGTAGAGCGGGCGACCGACATCCGAAGAGGAAACATACCAGGTTTGCTGATCTTCTTGAAAGATACGGTGCTGCTTCGCATCGCCGTACGAAATCATGTCGTTGTCGCCCAGCACGAGACCGGCGAGCAGCACGGGCATTTTGCGGCCTTGATTGTGGCCGCCGTCATTGCCCCAGGAAGCGCCGGTGCGAGCCGAGCCATAGATGTCGATGCCGTATTGGACCATGCGGACGAGAAGCTTTTCCTTTTGCGCGGCGGAATAATTCAACTGGAGCGAGAGCAGGCCTTGCGCGAGGGTGTGGGCAATTTCGCGCCCGTAGGTCGGCTGGTTGGCGCCGGGGTGCATGTAGCGGCCAGTCCAGTTGGTCTTCAGTTCGATCCAGGGGCGCTCAAACAACGCCTCGACCGAGCTGAGGCTCGGCGTGTACGCGACCGGGGCGAGGGACCGCAGCTTGCTGTAATGCAATGCGCTCTTGTTCCAGCGCAGCGCCTTGTCGGTGCCGGCGTACGGGGGGCGAAAACTGCCGGAGGGCGCCGCAGCGCCGAGCACCGTGAGGATCGCGATCGTCTTTAATTGCGGGTTGTCGCCGCTGGCTGCGGTCAGGTAGCTTTCGGAAGAGAGCAACGACGAGCCGGCCGCGACCATGAAGGGAAACTTGGCCGCGATATTGCTGGTGGCGGCAAAAGTATTGTTTTTTATGCGGCTGTCGAAGCCCTGCGCGGCATTGGGAACCGGGTTGACCATTGAACCGTGCAGGGTGACTCCGCCGGCGGTGCTGGACAGAGGGGAAATCGAAACAATTTTCACGGGGCCGACGACCCAGTAGTCGCCATTGGCAAACTGACCGACCGGGTAATCGCGATCGAACTTCCACGTGATGCCAAACTGGGTGAGCGAAGTCGCAGCGAATGAGGAACTGATACTCAGGACCAATAGGGCTACAACGGTAAGAAGGTATCGGGGTTTTTCTGGTAATTGTTGTAATGTCATCGCCGGATGTGAACGGCGGTGACGGCGAAAAGTTCAATCAACAATGCCCCGGAGGGGGGTGTTTTACGCGGGGATTACAAGCCCACGCTATCCCTAAATAATTCGGCGATTTCAGGGTGAAAACGAAACGACGCGGCCTTGCGACGCCGGTGAACGCGCGAGGGCTCCCAGTTGCGCGTTTGCACGGGAGAAAGGCGCCGCAAGTGAGCGCCCCGAACGGTAACGGATTCGTGGTTACGCACCGCCACGACGGTCGCCGAGTCGCGTTGCCACTCCCACGAAATGCCCTCCATTTCCTCGTGTTCGGCGAGACCGAGGTGCCAGATTTTTCCGAAGACACCGGCGCTGCACCATTCGTCGAAGCGGCGATGGAGAGCGGAGGCACTCCCATAGGTTTTCGGCAGCATTCTCCACGGCGTGCCGGTGCGCAGAACGTGAAGCACGGCTTCAAACGCCTGTCGCGCGGGCAGGGGCTTGCGACCGGCGCCCGGCCGCCTTTGAAACGAACGGCCTTCCGCGCGGGCTTTCGCCGGCAACAACGGAGCAATCACCGACCAGAACTGATCGCTGACGCACCGGGGTTCGGGGAGAATCTTGTGGCTCGCCACTGGAAGCGGGAACGCGGAACTCCTTATTTCGGGAGAAGAAGCGGAGGGAAAATGGACCTGGCGCGCCGGCCTGCTTCAGGGTTTCAACCCGTGAAAATTTCCCCGCGCGTGACGCGCGTGCGCGCCACGCGGGGGAATTTGTCGCCGCTAGCCCTTGACGTTCCAGAGTTCGTTGGCGGCGTCGACCGAAAGTTCGAGCGCTTCGTCCTCGGTATCGACGTCGATCAAGGCGGCGTTGTTGAAGGAGGCGTTCGCGGCGACGCCGAGGTTCAACACCGCGTGATAGCCGCTGGCCGAACGAAACCCGAGATTATCGAGCTGGGCGGCGTTCGAATGGAATTTCCATCCGTCAGCGATCAATGTCGCGGCTCCGCCGGGAGGAGTCACACTTACCGAGTATCGTTTTGCGCTGAGGTCGACAGTCATGACGACGCGGTACTGAATTCCGGCTGCGTAGTGAAACGGCTTGGCCGCGCGGGAGGTGCCGCCGTCGTAGGCTTCGAGAAGTCCCGTGGGCGTGAAACGGACGGCCGTAGCGAGATCGCTTTCGTCGTCGACCGCGCCGCGCGACAGGCCGGTAATGCTGTTGATCTTGTCCGCGGAGGCGAGGAGATCGAAGGCGATGGTGAACGGGCCGCCCTGGGATTTCAGCGCGGTGTTCTCCCAGATATCGGTGGCGATGTTATTCTCCATGAACTTGGCGACGAGAGCGCTGCGGAAACCCGACCACATCTCGGCGACGAAAGGCTGGATCGAGTTGGCGCCGCGGCTGACGTTTTGTTTTTCGATCGACCAATAACGGTCGTAATAGTCGAACGTCGCGGGCCAATTCCATTTTTCCTGCAAGCCCATCAATTGCGCGGTCAAGATGTGCCCGATCGTGCAACTGCCCGCAATGGCCCTGTAGTAGGTGTTCCAGTTCCGACCGTCGCGGGTCGGATCGACTTGATGCTTCTCGCCCCATTCGGGCAGACCAATGTCGGCCACCCGGTACGAGACACGAGGGCGCCCGTCGGCGGTGTAGAGTCGCCGACCGACATCGGCTTTCGAAACATACCACGTTTGCTGGTCTTCCTGAAAAATGCGGAATTTCCCACCGTCGCCATAAGCCATGATGGAGTTGTCACCCAGAACCGTGCCGGCGAGCAGCATCGGCATTTTTCGGCCGGCGTTGTGTCCACCGTCGCTGTTCCAGCGAGCGCCGAGTCGCGCGACGCCGTAAACATCGAGGCCGTATTGCACGAGGCGGATGAGCAGCGGTTCTTTTTCGGCGTTCGAGTATTCAAGCTGCAAGGTCAGCAAGCCCTGGCCGAGCAAGTGCGCGATTTCGCGACCGTAACTCGGCTGGTTTGCCGCGGGATGCATGTAGCGGCCGGTCCAGTTCGTTTTCTGTTCGATCCATGGACGAGCGAATTTGCCCGCCAAGGCGGAGGGCGACGAGGCGCGCGGAACGCGGGGCAGCGAACGAAGGCGGGAGTAGTCGAGTTGAGAGATATTCCAACGCAGCGTCTTGTCGGAGCCGCAGTAGGGCGGTCGAAAACTTCCCGCCGGAGCGGGCGCACTCAGCACTGTCAGAATCGCGATCGTCTTGAGCTGAGGGTTATCGCCCGATGCCTTCGCAGGCAGGCTTTCCGAGGACATCAGCGAGGAACCGGCTCGCACTACGAGCGGCATTCGCGAGGCCACGTTGAGGCTCGCGGAAAAGGAGTTCTGCTGAATCCGGCTGTCGTAACCCTGCGCCGAATTCGGCGTGGGGTTGATCATCGAACCATTCATCACCGTGCTATTGGTGCTGAGGGTGCCCGGCGTGATGGAGGTGATTTTGACCGGGCCCACCACCCAGTAGTCGCCATTGGCGAACTGGCCGGTGGGATAATCGCGGTCGAAAGACCACGTGATGCCGAACTGGCTGATCCGGGTGGCGGCCCGAATCGAGGCAGTACCTAGGACAAGGATAATGAGAGCTGAAGCGAGGCGGAGGGGTGTGAATTTCTGTGGGAGTTTTACTTCAATGGTCATCGGCTAGTGGGAGACAGAGCCGTTGAAAAGGTTCACTTAATCTTCGGGTCGCGGGCAGAATCGGTAAATGCCCCATGGCGCGCCGGCGTTATGTTATTCTGGTTACGCGAGGACGCCCGCACGCAATTCGGCAAGTCGCCGGAAGGTTGAAGATTGCAGTACTTGGCGACGCGCTCGGCACGCCGGAAGCCGTTCGACAACGCTCCGAAGCGCACGGAAATAGGCGGACAGGTGCCCGTCCTTCAGCGCCACAAAAAACTGGAAGACAAGGCGCGGCACCGCGTAAAAAAATGCCCGCGGCCATGGCAGGCACGTGACCGCGAGGAGGATTTGGTTCCGCGGCTTGTAGAACACCTTGATCTCGCTGCGTCGCGAAACCGGATGCGCGTGGTGCAACACGCGGATTTCGGGGCAGTAGAGAATCGTGCCACCGCGATCGAGCAGGCGGTAGGCGAGTTCCACCTCCTCGTAGTGCATGAAAAGAATTTCCGGAAAAAGTCCGGCGGCGAAAATAGCCTCACGACGAAATGCGTAAGCGGTGCCGCTAAAATACGAGGTGCAGAAACGCTTCGAAGCGTAGCCCGCCAACGGAACCGGATGCCACCAGCGGGGCGCGTCGTCGGCTTTCCCGTCGGGTTTCAGCAATCGAAACGCGAGTCCGTCCACCGTCGGCTGCACGGCCAGAATCGCCGCCACTCGACGCAGCACGCCGGGGTCCGGCACGGTGACATCGCTGTCGAAGCCCACCACGAGGGCGCCCCGCGCGGCGCGAATTCCTCGGTTACGACTCACCGCGGGACCGCCGTTGACGGCGTTGCGGAGTACGGTGACACGCGGGAAGAGTGCCGCAATTGCCGACGTGGGATCCTCGGCCGAGTGATCGTCGACCACGATCACCTCGAAGGCGGCGCCCTCCTGGCGGTCCAGATCGGCCAGCAGTGCCAGCACGCTATCGAGGCGGTTGTAAGCCGGCACCACGACGCTGATGTCAGGCACAGGAGTCATGACCCGAAGGAAATGCCGCGAAACACGGATCAGCGCGGCTTTCGACCGAGGAAGATCGGTTCACGGCTCAGGCCGTGGCGCACCAGCTCTTCCTCAGGGAACAGATCCGCCGGCTTGATTTTATCCACGGTGAAACCGGCGTCGTTGATGCGGGCGGCGAAGCCCGTGTCCGAGTACCGGCGGACATGACCCGTCTCGCGCTCGTTCGGCCGGCCGTATTCCACCGTGTCCGAAAGACTCCAGTCGATCGGAACCTGCAGCACGGCGGTGCCACCGGGACGCAGTACCCGAAAAATCTCCGAGAGCGCCTTCACGTCGGCGGGCACATGCTCGAGCACATGATAGCAAAGGAAATAATCGCAGGAGCGATCGGCGTAGCGCATCGCCGTGAGATCGCCTTGCTCCATGCCGAAACGCTCGAGATCGAAGCTGCGGTAGTTGCGCCGGTTTTTCCGCCACAGGCAGTATTCCTGGAACGTGCGGACCGGAGCGACTTCGAGGACCGTTTTTTCGGGCGAGAAAAAATCGGTCGCCTCATCGAGCACCGCGGCGAGCGTGCGATAGCGATGGATGCAACTGCACCGCGGGCACGAGGCGGCGCGTTCGTAGTAGCCGGAACCGACGTTCGGATAGAATTCCGAACCGGCCCAGCCGCAGATGTTGCACTCGACGCGGCGGCTGCGGGTGACGACGTCGACGACCGTCCGCGTGGTCAAATGCCCGAGACCGGCGACCGCATCGCGCGCGCCGTGCGCGTAGTGCTTTTTCAGACACCAGCCCAGATAACGCGCCCAGCGGTAGCCGAGGCGGGCGTGGCCGAATCGGATCGGCACCCGGGGCAGATGCGACGCGTGCGGCCGGGGCCGAGCGCGGCCGTGGCGGGCGCCGTTCAGTACTTCAGCACCCAGGTTTCTCGCATCAGACTCCAGCGCAGAATTGTATTCCATTTGGGAAGAGAGTTGGTGAGACGTTGATCGGACAGACGAAAAAAGTTCGCCAGGCGGGCCAGGGACAGCAGCCCAACACGACCGATCGCCATGAGCGAAACGGCGACGCGATAGAGTGCCGCGTAGGTGATTCCCCGGTGCTTGGCCATGAAGCGCCAAAGCGACTCGGCGGCCATGACGACGGCAAAACTGGAGCGCGCCTTGCGCACGCTGCCATCGCCATGATGCGTGACGCAGGCCTGCGGCACGTAGTAGTTCCGGTAGCCGCGCAGATGCGCCTTGAAACACAGGTCCGTGTCCTCGGAGTACATGAAGTACTCGGCGCTGAAGCCGCCGACTTCCTCGAACACCTGACGGCGCATCATGAGGCACGCACCGGAGATCGCTTCGACGCGCGACGGGGCGGGCTGATTTGAAAAGAGCGGCGCGTTGGCCCACAGCCGCGAGTGCGGGAAGCGCTTCCGCAACAGGTCGCAGTCGAGGAGCTGATTGAGGAGCGTCGGGTAGGCGAGGAGCGCGCTGGTCTGGATGGAGCCGTCGGTGTTGAGCAGCGTGGCGCCGATCGCGCCGCATTTCGGCGCGTGACTTTGCTCGAGCATCCGGTCGATCGCATCGCCGATGACTTCGGTGTCGGGATTCAGAAAGAGCAACGCCTCCGACCGGCTCTGCGCGGCGGCGACGTTGTTCGCTTTGCCGAAGCCGAGATTTTTTTCGCTTTGAATGAACCGGACCGAGGGAAATTGGGCGGCGAGCATCGCGGCGCAGCCGTCGAACGATGCGTTGTCGATCACGATGATCTCGAACGGGTGCTCGGGCGGTTGGACGAAAATCGACGAGACGCACTGCTGCACCAACGCCTTGGAATTCCAATTGACGATGATGATGGAGACGTCGGGACGGTCGGGCATGGGAGCGGGAAGGTTGAAAAAATCAGTGCTACCGGAGCGGCCGGATTCCCGCGGCATTTTGCGCGGGCGCAGCATTCGCCGGTGTGATCCCGGCGCCGTTGCGGTGGACGATATCGCTCAAGGCCGCAAGGAGCGGCTCACTCGCATAAGCACCGGTGTGACCATGGACGGAGAGGTGGTCGATGTCGTCGAGTTGCCGGCGGAGTTCCACTTCGTCGAGCGCCACGTTGATCGAGCCGAATTCGCGGAGACGCTGGACGGTCGCCAACTGGTGTTCGTTGCGGTGTTCGCCGAGCGCGGCGCGGCGCGGCATCACCAGAATCGGCTTCTCGTGGCGCAGGGCCGAAAGGATCGTGCCCATGCCGGCGTGCGCAATCACCGCGCGGGCGGACGCGAAGCAGCGGGCGAATTCGGGCGGCTCGAGAAACTCGGAGCACTTGATGAACGAAGGGCGCCAGTCGGTGCGGCCGATCTGCGCGAAGACATCGGTGCGCTGCCGTGCGCGAGCCCAGTCATCGACGATCCGCACCAGGCGATCGAACGGCAGCTCCGTGCCGACTGTGACGAAAATCATAATACGCTCCCGAAGTAGAACGGGCCGCGCGGCGTCGCGAGGTGCGGCCATTGCGTCAGCCAGTAGTCGACGTGCTTGCCCGCGCCGCGGCCGCTGAGGGAAAGTTGTTCGGCGTTCGCCACGCTATCGACCCAGACGGTGCGGGCGCCGAGGAGCGCTCCCAGGCGAATTCCGAAGTAGCCGGGCGCGGCGCCCGTGGACACGACCACGTCCGGACGCTCCCGCAACACGATCCAGGCGACGCGCAGCGCGCAGAGCAGCAGGCGGCCCTTGTTCCACATCGATGCGTCGGGAATGGCGTGGAAGCGGGCGCCGGGCTCGAGATCGGCCCGATAGCTTTTGCTGACGGTGGCGTAGACGACATCGCAATCGTCGAACGCCGGCCGCAAACGCAGGAGCTGGATCCAGTGTCCGCCGCCGGAGGAAATCGCCAGAACCTTGGTCGTGCGTCCGTTTCTCATGATAACGCCTTTCAATTTTCGGTGGTTCGAACTCGGATTTGGGCAAGACGGCGCGCGAAATCGGAAGCGCCGGCGGTCGCGGCGCGACCGTTGCTCAGACTTCCTGCAGCGCGCGGGGGAGGTAGTCGCGGGTGCGATTGACGATGACCCCGAGCGTGCAGCTCGCCTGGGCGAGGAGACCGCTGGCGCGTTTCACGGCGCCACGGTTGGTTTTTTCGGATTCGACCAGCAAAAACACCATGTCCATGAAGCGCGCGATCTGCGGCGTCACGCTCACCTGATTGACCGGCGGCATGTCGAAAATGATGTATTCGTAATCGCTCGAGCGCAGCCGAGGCACGAGATCGGTGAAGCGTTTCGGCAAGATGCGGGCGAGCTGCTCGTTGCCGGTGGCGTGCGGCACGGCGTAGAGTTTGTCCTGCACCATCGCGCCGGTCCGGTCCTGGCCGTCGAGGAGATTGTCGAGGCCGAGTTGGGCGGAGCCGTTGCGGAAATGATAGGGCGCGTGCTGGCCCATGTTCATGTCGACCAGCAGTACATTGCCCTCGCCGATTTTCGAGAGGGCCGCCGCGAGGCCGGCCGCGACGGTGCTGACGCCGGACTTGTCCCCGCAACTCGTCACCGCGACGAGCTTCGGTTTTTTCGTGAGCCCGCGCACATCGAAGTAAAAGAGGAGATTGTCGCGCAACGCGTCGAAATACGAAGCGAGCTTGGGGGTCACGGGCCACTTGGGCTGCTTGCCCAGGTCGCCGTTGAGCAGCTTCGGCAACTGCCCCAAGCGGCCTTTGCTGCTCAGCGAGCCGCCGTGAACATTCGGGATGGAAAAAAACAGGGGCAGGCCCAACGCGGTCTCGATTTCGCCGGGCCGGCGCACGGTTTGGTCGAGGAACAGCTCGAGGCAAAACGCGAGGCTCAGCCCCACCAGCAGGCCGCCGCAACCGAGCCCGGCGACGACCTTGTAGAGTTTGCCGACATCCCGGAGGGGCGCCGTCGGAGATTGAATGATGCTGATGTTCGAGACGTTGCCGCTGCCGAGCGCTTCGTTGATGCGGGTTTTTTCGAGGCTGGAAGAAAAGTAGCGATACTGCGACTCCTGCAGATCCTTGCGGCGCTGCAAATCGGTGATGGACAGTTCCACGTCGCCGAGGTCGACCACCTCCTTGCGCATGCGCTGGAGGTCTTGTTGCAGCACCTGCAAATTCGTCGTGAGGGAACGGATGCGAGCCTGCTCCTCCGCCGGGTCGAAGTCCAGCGGGCTCGGCCGGGCCGGATTGTTTTTCGCCACTGAAACCATCGCGAGCAAGGCCGGGTACTCGGCCTCGAGGCGCTCTTTCGCGGCCGTGTTGTTGGCGATGTGCTGGCGCGGCGTGACGAGCACCGCGCTGTCGGAACTGAAGGTGGTCAGCAGCTCTTGATATTTTTTGGTCTGCGTCTCGAGGACGCTGAGCAGGTTTCGATACTCCTGCACCTTGGCGGTGGGGACGGCTTTATCCGAAGCTTGCGTGCGCTTATAGTCCTCCAGCGCGGCCTGATGCTGCTTCAGTTCAAGCGAGGTCTGCCAGATTTGCTCGCGGAGCTTCGACATCTGCTCCGCGTTCGACCGCTTGGTCTCATCGAGGGAAACGACGCCCGCGCGCTCCTGGACATCGCGCAACTGCTCCTCGGTCTTGGCGAGCTGGCCGCGGAGCGCCTGGGTTTCCTTGGAAAGAACGCCGTCGAACAGGTCCGACCGCATGTGAATCTCCACGTGCTTCTTGAGATATTCGCCGATCAACTTGGAAAGCACGGGCTGTACCACCGCGCTGTCCGGGTGTTGAAAGACGAGATCGACGACGCGGCTGCCGCGGGGCGCCTGGGCGATCAAGCCGCCGTGGATCACGTTGCCCGCCGCGTCGACGCTCGAGCCGCCGCCGTACACGTCGAGGATTTTCTCCGGTCCCACGTCGGTCGCCACCTGCTTCGCGAGGTCCACGCTCGTGAGGATTTCCATTTCACTGTTGATGATCGTCTCCCCGCGCAGATCGGTGGATTTGATCTGGGCGTCCTCGACCACGGCGGAGGGCGGCGTCGCGGATTCCTGGATATAACGGATGAAAAGCTTCGCTTCCGAGCGGTAGACCGTGTTCGGCCAAAGCCGATACGCGGCCGCGGCGGCGCAAAAGCCGAGGAGCGCGAATGCGCTGATCATCCATTTGTGTTTGAATAAGACGTAGTAGATGTCGCCGATGCTAAAGGCGCTGCCGCTTTCCGGCCTGACTTCGATGATCGGAGAGGTTGACTTGGTGTCGTCGTTTTCCACCACGTTGCCGGGCGGATGTTCAAGGCGTCGGGAGTCGTTCACGTGGCGTGGGAGGGCTTGGCGGTGAGAAGGGAGGAGCGAAAGGGGAAGAGCGGGCGGTCAACTGACCGCGGCGGCGGAGTGGTGCAGGCCAGCAAAGGCGGCGTGGCCGGATTCGGCGTGCGCGTTGGCGACGAGTCGGAGCTGCGAACGCGGCACAACGCTGCGCGCGCCGCAGTCGAGCAACGAGAGCAGAACCGCCACCCGCTCCGAGTCGCTCATCTGGTGCTGCACGACGGCGCGCAGGCCCATGAGCAGTCCTTCCTCGATCACCACGACGTCGCCCGCGCAAAACGCGGGTTGGAGGACTTCGTGGTCGAGCGTGTTTCCCGCCCAGCTTTTGATGTCGCCGATCAGATCGTCGGCGACGATCGCCGGCGCGTGCCCGGAGTGTACGATGTCGATCACTTCCGGCGCGTAGCGCACGGCGCGGTAGTGCAGCGCGGGCTCCATGCGGCAAAAAAGATAGCGCGGGAAAAGCGGCCGGGTGAGCACCCGGCGTACGCGACGAACGACGCGGCTTTCCCGCAGCTTGGGAAAATAGATTTCGATGCCGACGAAGTGTTCGAGATACTGTCGAATCGAATTTTCCCGCTGCGGTTTCGTGTGAATGCAATACCAGTTCATAGTCGAGTTGGAGATGGTGCGCGAAGGACGGGAGACGCTGCCGCCATTTCGGTGCCGTCGCCGGTCCGTCCATCGCGTGAGTTCAAGAGCAGGTCGTGTCTGACAGCAGTTCCCGACGTTCGGGTTGCGGTGATCAACGTATTTCAGGCCTTCCGATACCTTCCTCAGGGTTTGCCCTAGCCGCCGACAAATAATCCTCCCGGCGAGACCCGAAAGAGCTTCCTCCAGTGCGCTCCCGATATGGCCGCGCCTTAAATCAACCGTTCCAGAGTGGTGGCTCGGAACGTCGCAATAGCAACGCGGTCAGTCGCTCGACGTAGCTGTACAGCTTCCAATGAAAACCAACACCTCAACCTCACCCTCCACCTCCGTGGGAAATTTCACCACGAGTTCTGCCGTTCGTCCGGCGCATTTCCTCGCCGCCGGTTTCGCCTTGTTGTCCGCCTGCTTCATTTTCACCGGCTGCCAGAGCAGCAACGACGTGTCCACGCCGCTCGCCGAGGCCAAGGCGGGGGAGGCCGACACGATCATCGCGGGCGACGTGCTCAAAATAAATTTCGTCGGCGCACCGATGCTCGACACGCAACAGGAGGTGCGCCGCGACGGCCGCATCTCGATGCCGGTGGCTGGCGAAGTCGTGGCCGGCGGCCTCACGCCCGCGCAGCTCGCGGCGGATCTCAGCAAGCGCTTCGCCTCGGAGCTGCTGTCGAACGAAGTGGTGGTCACCGTCGTGTCGTCCGCGTTCAGCGTACACGTCAGCGGCGCCGTGCTGAAGCCGGGCAAATATGCGTCGAAGGGGCCGATGACGGCCTTGGAAGCGGTGATGGAAGCGGGCGGATTCGACAGTGCGAAAGCGAACATGAAGCGCGTCGTCGTGGTGCGGCACGAGAATGGGAAAATTCAGGATTTCGTGCTCGATCTCAGCAAGCCATTGACCGGCAAACCGAGCGAACCGTTCTATCTGAAACCGGCGGACATCGTTTACGTGCCGACGCGTTTCGTGTGGTTCTAACCGGGCGGCGCGCGGCGCAAAGAGCGTCGAACCCAGCGAACGCTCTCCCGCGACTCCGCCCCCTCGCGTTCAAAGCCGCGCGGGCGGGACGATGGCTTGGGTGGTGGCTCCGATTCGAACATCGCTGAGCTGTACACTCTCGTACACTCGCGCGCGGCACGCGTCGTGCGCTGCTGGCCGGGCCCGCCGGATCACGGCTCAGAAAATTCACCACTGCAAATCGAGCCGCGGGCCCCACCCGGCAATCGGCTCAAATTCGCGCGAGCGGCGGTTGTTGCCGGCGGTGACCGGAGTATTTTGGCGGACGGCCCGCTGCCCGAGGCGGGCGCCGAGCGGATGGCTCCGCAGCTTTTTTTTCATCCCGGGCAGCGTTAAAAAGGAGGAGCTATCATGGCACAAACAGCAGGCGACGTTTTGATCCGGGTTTTGGAAGAATGGGGCGTCGACACGGTGTTCGGACTTCCCGGCGACGGGATCAACGGAATCGTCGAATCGCTGCGCAAGGCGAAGGATCGAATCCGGTTCATCCAGGTGCGGCATGAGGAGGCGGCGGCCTTCATGGCGTGCGGCTACGCCAAATACACGCGCAAGCTCGGGGTGTGTCTCGCCACGTCCGGGCCCGGCGGCATCCACCTGCTGAACGGCCTCTACGACGCGAAGCTCGACGGGCAGCCCGTGCTGGCGATCACGGGGCACCATTTTCACGACTTGATCGACACGCACGCGCAGCAAGACGTCGACCTCGACAAGCTCTACATGGACGTCGCGATCTACAACACACGGGTGATGGGACCGGAGCACGTCGAGACGGTGACGAATCTGGCGTGTCGCAATGCCCTGGGCCAACGCGGCGTCGCGCACCTCAATTTTCCCGTCGATTTCCAATCGATGGCGGTGAAGAGCGGCCAGCGCTCGGAGCGAAACGTCAAGGGCTACGCGGACACCCAGGCGCTCGGGCATCACGCCGGACTGCCGGCAGCCGACGAGTTGCAGCGCGCGGCGGAAATCCTCAATCGCGGCGAGAAGGTCGCGATCCTCGCGGGCCAGGGCGCGTTGCGCGCGGGCGAAGAGCTGGAGGCGATCGCGGAGAAGATCGGCGCGCCGATCGTCAAGGCGCTGCTCGGGAAGGCGTGCGTGCCCGACGATTCGCCGTACACGACGGGCGGCATCGGTCTGCTCGGCACGGGACCGTCCCAGGCGGCGCTCGAAGAATGCGACACGCTCCTGATGGTCGGAACTTCGTTTCCCTACGTGGAATATTATCCGAAGCCCGGACAGGCGCGCGCGGTGCAGATCGACCTCGACAGCTCGCGCATCGGATTGCGCTACCCCGTCGAAGTCGGACTGGCAGGCGATGCGCGGCGCACCTTGCAGTTGCTCGAGCCGATGCTCGAGGCGCGGGGCCGAAAGGCGTTTCTCGAGCAAGCGCAGAAGGGGATGCGCGAATGGTGGAAGCTGATGGAAGAGCGCGCCACGCGGCGCGACAAACCGATGAAGCCGCAGGTCGTCGCGTGGGAAATCGGACGCCGGCTTTCGCCGACCGCGATCGTGAGCAGCGACAGCGGCACGATCACGACGTGGTTCGCGCGGCACATTCCGGCGCAGCGCGGGCAGATGCACTCGCTGTCGGGCACGCTCGCGACGATGGCGAACGGGCTGCCTTATTCGATCGCGGCGCAGGTCGCGTATCCGGACCGGCAGTCCATCGCGTTCGTCGGTGACGGCGGGTTTACGATGTTGATGGGGGAGTTTGCGACCGCGGTGAAATACCAGCTTCCGATCAAGGTTTTCGTCATCAAGAACAACTCCCTCGGCCAGATCAAATGGGAGCAGATGGTGTTTCTCGGGAATCCCGAATTCGGGTGCGACCTGCAACCGATCGACTTCGTGGCGTTCGCGCGCGCGTGCGGCGGCACGGGCTTCCACATCGAAGATCCGGCCCAATGCGGAGAAATGGTCGCGCAGGCGCTGGCCACGCCGGGTCCGGTGCTGATCGAAGCGGTCGTCGACCCGCACGAACCGCCGATGCCGGGGAAAATAAAACTGAAGCAGGCCGAGCATCTGGCGGAGGCGCTGGCCCGCGGCACGCCGCAGCGACTGAAGATCGCGACCACGATCGCGGAGGATAAAATTCGGGAGCTGGTCTGATGCAGGAGGAACTCGTGCAAGTGCGCCAGGCGCCGATCGAACAGGTGCGGGTCGGCGCCTACACGGTGCCGACCGACGCCCCCGAATCCGACGGCACGCTGGAATGGACGAGCACGACGATCGTCGTCGTGGAGATTTCCGCCGCCGGCTCGACCGGGCTGGGCTACACCTATGGCTCCGTCGCGGTCGCGCAACTGATCGACGAACTGCTGGAGCCGCTGCTCGCCGGTCGCGAGGCAGGCGACATCGAGGCGTTGTGGCACGAGCAGTTTGCGCGGTTGCGCAATCTCGGGCGCGGCGGATTGAGTGCGATGGCCGTTTCCGCCGTGGATGTGGCGCTGTGGGATTTGAAAGCGCGCCTGCTCGAACTGCCGCTCGTGCGGTTGCTCGGCGCGATGCGCGAGGAGCTGCCGATCTACGGCAGCGGCGGATTCACGTCGTATTCGGACGCGGAACTGGAACAGCAGTTCACGGCCTGGGCCCGGCAAGGCATCACGCGTTTCAAGATGAAAGTGGGCCGCGATCCGGCGCGCGATCCCGAGCGGGTTCGCCGCGCCCGACGGGCGATCGGCGGAAACGCGAAACTTTTCGTCGATGCGAACAGCGCTTACACCCGGCGCGAGGCGCTCGAGTTCGGCACGCGCTTCGCCGGGGAGAGCGATGTGCGCTGGCTCGAGCAACCGCTGCCGCCGGCGGACCTCGCGGGGCTGCGGTTCCTGCGCACGCACGTGCCGCCGGCGGTCGAAATCGCGGACGGCGAATACGGCTACGACTGCGACTATTTTCGGCGGCTGTTCGAGGCCGGGGCGATCGATGTGCCCATGGCGGATGCGACGCGCTGCGGCGGCATCACGGGCTTCATGAAAGTCGCCGCGCTGTGCCAGGCGTGGAATTTGCCGCTGTCGTCGCACTGCGCGCCGGCGTTGCACGTGCATCCGGGTTGTGCCGCGGCGCCGCTGCGGCACGCGGAATATTTTCACGACCACGAACGAATCGAGGCCCAATTGTTGGAAGGTGTGCCGTGGCCGGAGGGCGGCGCGCTGCGGCCGGACCTGAGCCGGGCGGGGCACGGCCTGGAATTCAAGTGGAGCGAGGCGGCGCGTTACGCGGCGTGAAAGGAGCGGCGATGAAGACGAAGTCGGAAAACTCCCCCGCGGCGGCCCCGGCCCTCGCGGAGGAACTCGCACACGTCGTGAAAGGCGAGGTGCGGTTCGACGACGGCAGTCGCGCGCTGTATGCGACGGATGCCTCGAATTACCGTGAGCCTCCGATCGGGGTCGTGATCCCCCGCGATCGCGCGGACATCATCGCGACCGTGCGGGTGTGCCACGCGCACGGCGCGCCGCTGCTGAGTCGCGGCGGCGGCACGAGCCTCGCCGGGCAATGCTGCAACACGGCGGTCGTGATGGATTTTTCGAAATACTACAACCGGGTGCTCGCCCTCGATCCGCAGCAGCGAACGGTGACCGTCGAACCAGGCATCGTCCTCGACGAGGTGCAGCACACCGTCGCGAAGCACGGGCTGATCTTCGGGCCGAATCCGGCCACGCACAACCGTTGCACGATCGGCGGGATGCTCGGCAATAATTCCTGCGGCATCAATTCGATGCTCTCGGCGAAATACGGGCTCGGCTACCGCACGTCCGACAACCTCGCGGAACTCGAGGTGCTGACGCCCGACGGCGCCGTGCTGCGGGTGGGCCCGACGAGCGAAGGGGCCTGGCAGGAGAAAATTGCCGCGGGCGGTCGCGAAGGAGAAATTTACGCGGGACTGAAAAAGCTGCGCGACGAGCAGGCCGAGCGAATTCGCGCGCGTTATCCGAAAATTCCGCGGCGAGTGTCGGGTTACAATCTCGACGAACTGCTGCCGGAAAACGGCGGCAACATCGCGCGCGCGCTGGTCGGTTCGGAATCGACGTGCGTGGTGATTCTTTCGGCGACGCTGCTGCTGGTGCCGAAACCGAAGGCGCGGTCGCTGCTGGTGCTCGGTTATCCGGACGCCTTTCACGCGGCGGAGCACGTGGCGGATATTTTTCCCCACCGGCCGATCGGATTGGAAGGCATCGACCGGCAACTGGTGGAGAACATGCGCCGTCACGGCATCCACGCCGATGCACTCGACCTGCTGCCGAAAGGCCACGGCTGGCTGCTCGCGGAGTTTGGGGGCGACCGCAAGGAAGAGACCGATGCGCAGGCGCGCGCCGTGATGGACGAACTGCGGCGGAAAGGAAATCCACCGGAGATGAAGCTCTACGACGATCCGGAGGAAACGGCCAAAGTCTGGGAGGCGCGCGAGGCGGGGCTGGGCGCGACGGCGTTTGTGCAGGGCGAGCGGGATACCTGGCCGGGTTGGGAAGACTCGGCCGTGGCGCCTGAGAAAGTCGGCCCGTATTTGCGCGACCTGCGGGCGGTCTTCAACCGGTTCGGTCACGACCCGGCGCTCTACGGGCACTTCGGCCAGGGCTGCATCCACTGCCGGGTCGATTTCGATTTGGTGACGGAGGCGGGCATCGAGAATTACCGGGCGTGCGTCGAGGCGGCGGCCGATCTGGTCGTGCGTTATGGAGGATCGTTTTCAGGGGAGCACGGGGACGGGCAGTCGCGCGCGGAACTGCTCCCGAAGATGTTCGGACCCGAACTGATCGAGGCGTTTCAAGAATTCAAGGCCCTGTGGGATCCGGACGGGAAAATGAATCCGGGGAAAGTGGTCCGCCCGCATCCGATCGTGTCGGACCTGCGGCTGGGCACGAATTACAATCCCCGGCGGCCGAAAACTTTTTTCACGTTTCCGCAGGACCAGGGCGATTTCGCGCGGGCGGCGCTGCGCTGCGTGGGCGTCGGGGCGTGCCGCAAGCACGAAGGCGGCACGATGTGTCCCAGCTACATGGTGACGCGCGAAGAAAAGCATTCGACGCGCGGGCGCACGCATCTGCTGTTCGAGATGCTGCAAGGCGAGTTGATCAAGGATGGTTTCAAGAGCGGCGAAGTGCTCGATGCGCTCGATCTCTGCCTCGCGTGCAAAGGCTGCAAGGGCGACTGCCCGGTGCATGTCGACGTGGCGACTTACAAGGCGGAGTTTCTCGCGCATCACTACGCGGGGCGGCTGCGGCCGCGGCACGCCTATGCGTTCGGGTTGATCGGGCGCTGGGTGCGCGTGGGTTCGCGGCTGCCGCGCGTGACGAATTTTCTAACCGGCGCGCCGATCCTGCGTCGCGTGGCGAAGTTCGCGGCGGGCGTGGCGCCGGAACGAAAAATCCCGGAGTTCGCGCCCGAGACTTTCAAGCAATGGTTTTTTCGCCGGCCGGCGGTGAACCCGGCCGGACCGCCGGTGCTGCTGTGGGCCGATACGTTCAACAACCATTTTCACCCGGAGGTCGCGAAGGCCGCCGTGGACTTTCTCGAGCGGGCGGGGTGGCGGGTGATCGTGCCGCGCGCGGCGCTCTGTTGCGGCCGGCCGCTCTACGACTACGGGATGCTCGCGACGGCGAAAAAATGGCTGCGCGCGATTTTGGAAAATCTGCGCGGAGAAATCCGGGCCGGCGTGCCGATGGTCGGGCTGGAGCCGAGTTGCGTGGCGGTCTTCCGCGACGAGTTGGGAAATCTTTTTCCGCACGACGAGGATGCGCAGCGACTGGCGCGGCAGACGCTGCTGTTGAGCGAATTCATCGATCGGAAAATGCCGCGCTATCCGCTGCCGCAATGGCCGGTGAGCGCCCTCGTGCACGGGCACTGTCACCACACGGCGATCATGAAAATGGCCGCCGAGGAGCGCGTGCTGCGAAGGATGGGCGTGAATTTCCAGGTGCTCGACTCGGGCTGCTGTGGCATGGCGGGGGCGTTCGGTTTTGAAAAGAAACACTACGAGATCTCGCTCCAGTGCGGCGAACGGGTGCTGTTGCCGGCGGTGCGGGGAGCGGATGAGGAGACCGTGATCGTCGCGAACGGCTTCAGTTGCCGCGAACAGATCGCGCAGACCACGCCGCGCGCCGCGCTGCATCTCGCGCAGGTGCTCGCGCTCGCCTATGCGGCGGAGGCGCACGAGGCGGCGTCGGTGCCGCCGGAGCGCCGGTTCGCGCCGCCACCAGGAACGCGCCGAAAACGGCGGCGGCTCGTGATGGCCGCAGCGGTGTTCGCCGTCCTCCTCGTTGCGGTCGTGGCTTGGCTCGCCCTGAATGGTCGGGCCGGCGCGAAGCATGGCGCCGGAGCCAGCGCGGCGGCGGCGAATTATTGAGAGTTACCCGAAGAAGCGACGCCGATGGGAGGGGAAACCTTCCGGTGGCAAAAAACGGAGTTCGAGTGGCGGCGACGAACGGCGCGATCTATAGTCGGCGTCGCTGTCACCCCGCGGCGCCGGCGCTTCGCGTTCGAGTTCAGAAATCTCACCCCAATTTTTTCCCGATGAGCGCCGCTGCATCCGTCGAACCCGACTTCGCCGCGCGCCTCGTCGCCGAGGGACGAACCCTGCGGCGCGGGACTTCCCGGGTGCTGCAGCTCAATGTGGGCAAGCGCTGCAATCTCACCTGCAGCCATTGCCACGTGAACGCCGGACCGGCGCGAAAGGAGCAGATGTCGCGGGCGACGCTGGAGCGCGTGCTCGCGTGGCAGGCGCGCGCACGGCTGCCCACGGTGGACGTGACGGGCGGCGCGCCGGAGATGCTGCCGGAGTTCGCTTATCTGATGATGCGGCTGCGCGAAATCGATCCGGCGACGCGGTTGATCGACCGCTGCAATCTCACCATCCTGCGGGAGCCCGGCTACGAGGATCTCGCGGGCTTCCTCGCCGCGAATCGGGTGGAGATCGTCGCCTCGATGCCGTGTTACTCGGCAAAGAATGTCGACGAACAGCGCGGCGCGGGCGTGTTCGACGCGAGCATCCGGGCGTTGCAGGAGCTGAACGCGATCGGCTACGGCATCGATCCGGAACTGCCGCTGCATCTCGTCTACAATCCCAACGGGGCGTTTCTGCCGGGCGTGCAGGCGGAGTTGGAGGCGGACTTCAAGCGCGAACTCGGACGCGCGTTCGGCATCGTTTTCAACCGCTTGTTCGCGCTGGCGAATCTGCCGATCGCGCGCTTCGCGAGCTGGCTCCGGCAGCACGGCCGCTACGAGGCTTATCTGGAATTGCTGGTGAACGCGTTCAACCCGGCGACGCTCGACGGGCTGATGTGTCGCGACACGATCAGCGTCGATTGGCGCGGGCGGGTGTTCGACTGCGATTTCAACCAAATGCTCGGACTCGGCTTGGGTGCGCGTGGCGGTGAACCTGCGTGGCTGTGGGAGATCGATCCAGGCACCCTCGAAGGGGCGGCGGTCACGACGGGCTCCCATTGTTTCGGCTGCACGGCGGGCGCGGGTTCGAGCTGCGGGGGCGCCGTGGATACGCAGGTACCCGCGGCGGTGACTTGAGCGGGCGCAACTCACGATGACACCGCGGCTGCTGATTTTTCTGAAGGCGCCCCGCGCGGGCACCGTGAAGACGCGGCTCGCGCTCGAAGTGGGTGAACAAGAGGCGCTGCGGATTTACCGCTGGCTCGTCGAGCGGCAACTCGCGGCGGTGCCGGCCGGCTGGCCGGTGGAGATTCGATTCACGCCGGACGAGGCCAAAACGGAAATGCAGAGCTGGCTCGGGCCGGGACGGGCGTATCGCGCGCAGGGCGGAGGGGACTTGGGCGCGCGGCTGGCGCGAGGATTCCACGAGGCGCGGAGCGAGGGCGGTTGGGGTGCGATCGCGATCGGCGGAGATTGTCCTGAACTCGATCGGTCGACGCTCGAGGCCGCGGCACGCGAACTGGCCACGGTGGACGTGGTGCTCGGGCCGGCGGTCGACGGCGGCTACTACCTGATTGGGCTCAAGCGGAACCAGCCGCAGTTGTTCGAGGGGATCGCGTGGAGTTCGGCGACCGTGCTCGACGCCACGCTCCGCCGGGCGGCTGCGGCCGGTTTGAATTGGGCGCTGCTCAAAGCAAAGGAAGATATCGACGATTTCGCCGGCTGGCGGCGGTTCGAGACGGGCGCGTCGGAGCGAACGAACGTCGCAATGAAAGGGCTCTCCATTGTGATTCCGGCGCTCGACGAGGCGGAGCGGATTGGCGGTTGCATCGCTGCGGCGAAGGCGAGCTTCCCGGTCGCGGTCGTCATCGTCGTCGATGGAGGCAGTCGCGACGGGACCGCGGCGCTTGCCGCGGCGGCGGGCGCCCAAGTCGTGCAATCGGTCCGCGGTCGCGGCCGCCAGTGCGCGATGGGCGCGGCGGCAAGCCGGACGGAATGGTTGCTGTTCCTCCACGCCGACACGCTGCTTCCCGCTCACGCGGGCAAAGTGGTGGAGGCTTTCACGACGCGAGGCTCGGCGCAGATCGCGACGTTTCGGCTGCGGTTCGATCGCGCCGGGTGGTTCCTGCGCGCGTGCGGCTGGTGTACGCGGTTCGACTCGGTGTTCACGCGCTTTGGCGATCAGGGGATTCTGATCCGGCGGGCGTTTTACGAGGCGATCGGCGGCTTTCCGGAATGGCCGCTGTTTGAGGATGTGGCGTTGCTGCAACGCGCGCGCGAACACGGCCGGGTGCCTTCGCTGCCGGCGGCGGTGACGACGTCCGCGCGGCGGTTCGAGGCCAACGGCCATTACCGCCAGCAGTGGCTCAACGCGCGGTTGTTGTGGCGCTATCTCTGGGGCGCTTCGCCGCATGCGCTCGCGGAGTACTATCGCACCGGCTCCTCCGCGCTCCGGAAACGCGCGGGAAAAAGATTCGCGACGGACGGCGGGGAGGCCGGGCCGGCCGCGTCACCATCGCACCCGAGCGGCGCGGCGGACGCGCCATCGTTGCAGCCGTGAGGGATCGTTTGGCCGGGAAAACGGTCCATGCCGGGAATGTCCGCTCCGAGCAAAATCACCGACGTGGCGCGCGAACTGGTCGCGCGCGGCCGCGGGATCCTCGCCGCCGACGAGAGCACGCCGACGATTCGGAAGCGCTTCGAGGCGATCGGCGTCGAGTCGACTGAGCAACGCCGGCGCGACTACCGCGAGCTGCTCTTCGGCGCGGCCGGGCTCGGCGAATTCATCAGCGGCGCGATTCTGTACGACGAAACGATCCGGCAAAAAGCGGCGGACGGATCGCCGCTGGTCGAGGTGCTGCGCCGCAATGGGATTTTGACGGGAATCAAAGTCGACGGCGGCGCGAAGCCGCTCGCGCATTTTCCGGGGGAGAAAATCACGGAAGGGCTCGACGGTTTGCGCGCGCGCCTCGCGGAATATCGCGAACTCGGCGCCCGGTTCACGAAGTGGCGGGCGGTGCTCGCGATCGGCGAGGATGGGCCGACGCGGACGGGGATGCGCAGCAACGCGCACGCGCTGGCCCGATTTGCGGCGCTGAGCCAGGAGGCGGAACTCGTGCCGATCGTCGAGCCGGAAGTGCTGGCGGATGGCGCGCACTCGATCGAGCGCTGCGAGGCTGTCACCGGCGACGCACTACGGGCGGTGTTTGCCGCGCTGGCGGAGCACCGGGTCGTGCTGGAGGCAATGCTGTTGAAACCAAACATGATCGTGAGCGGGCGGAGCGGCGCGGCACAGGTCGCGCCCGAAAAGGTGGCGGAAGCGACGCGGCGTTGCCTGCGGCGGTTCGTGCCGGCGGCGGTGCCGGGAATCGTGTTCCTCTCCGGCGGCCAGAGCGAGACCGAGGCGACGCAAAATCTCGCGGCGATCAATCGCCGCGGGACGGACGCACCGTGGGAGTTGAGTTTCTCGTTCGGGCGCGCCTTGCAGGCCTCGGCGCTGGCGGCGTGGGGCGGGCGGGTGGAGAACGTGGCCGCGGCGCGGGCGATCCTGCTCCATCGCGCGCGCTGCAATCGGGCGGCGCGGATGGGGGAATATTCGGCGGAGTTGGAGAGAGCGGCTGGAGCCGTGAGCGTTGCAGGGCGCACGGACTGAGAGCCCGGGGCGAGACTGAACGAAGGCGCGAGGCGCGGGTCCATGGGCGGCCCGCGCGCGGCTGCCATGACTCAAACCCAAACGGTCACCCGTTATATCCTGATCGCGCTCGCGCTCGTGGCCGTGGGTTTGGTGATCTGGAAGACCAGCAACGTGGCGATCGTGATGTTCGGCGGCGTGGTGGGCGCGGCGGCCTGGCGCGGACTCGCGGCGCCGGTCGCGCGGCGGACGCGATGGAGCGAGCGCACGAGCATCCTGCTCGTCGTGGCGATGCTGTTGCTGGCGCTCGTGGCGGCGGGCTGGCTGTTTGGCGCGCAGGCTTCGGACGAGTTCGTGAAGTTGCAGGAGGCGATTCCGCAGTCGGTGAACCGGATCAAAGCGGAAATGCAGGCGACGAGCGCCGGCCGCGAAATTGTCGCTGGGGCGCACCGGGCGGCGAAGGGCGGGGAGATCGTCTCGCGCGTCGGACTGGCGGCCGGCGCGGCGCTGGGCGGACTGACGGATTTTATACTGATGCTGTTCCTGAGCATTTATCTGGCGCTGGAGCCGCGCGAATACCTGGCCGGCGGCTTGCGGCTGCTGCCGCCACGCCGGCGCGCGCAGGTGGGTTCCGCGCTCGAAGACGCGGGCGCGGCGCTGCAGCGATGGCTGCTCGCGCAGTTGGTGGCGATGGCCGTGGTCGGGGTGGCGGTGGGCGCGGGGCTTGCGATTCTGCACGTGCCGCTCGCGTTTCTGCTCGGGCTGATCGCGGCGCTGTTGGAATTCATCCCGGTGGTCGGTCCGGTGCTGTTCGCCATTCCAGGCGTGCTGGTCGCGTTCACGCAGGACACGCGCACGGTGTTGATGGCGATCGGCCTTTATGTGGTCGTGCAGACGCTCGAGAGCAACGTGCTGATTCCGCTCCTGCAGCGCTGGGCGGTGCGGTTGCCACCGGCAATCTCGCTCGCGGCGGCGCTGGGGGGCGTGAGCTTGTTCGGGCCGATCGGACTCGTGTTTGCGTCGCCACTGGCGGTCGTCGCGCTCGCGCTGGTGAAGCATCTTTACGTGGAAGACACGCTCGAAAACCAGGATGACGCGGGCCGGCGCCGCACGGCGAAGCGCCGTTGAAGGAGCAATCAGCGCGACGCAGCACTCTTTCGCGACCGCGCTCCCGAGCCTGTTCAAAAAAGCCAGTTGCGCGTGAAATAGTCGGAGAGCGTCAGCAGGCCGGCGATCGCGAGCCAGAAGAAGCCGGCGGCGGCAAAAATGCGGACCAGGCCGCGTCGATACCGGAGTTGCATGAACACGAGAAAGACGATCGCGAGTTTCGCGGTGGCGATCGCGAGCGCGAACGGCAGCGACCACCGGCCGAGCGGGAGCTGGGAGCCGAACGCGGTCAGCCCGAGCAAAAGCATCAACGCGGCGTAGGCGCGGAAGAACGTGGCGCGGGTGGCGGCCATGGATTCGGAGGTCAGCGGCGAGCGATGAGATAGAGCAGCGGGTAGAGGAAGATCCACACGCAGTCGACGAAGTGCCAGTAGAGTGCCGTCATCTCGACGGCGCCGGAACGCAGGGCGGTGACACGGCCGCAATGGTGCTGCCGGAAGACCCACGCGATGGCGGCGAGACCGGCGAGCATGTGCACCGCATGCAGGCCGGTCATCACGAAATAGAGAAAGACGAAGAGTTGGATTTGCGGCGCGTGCGGGGTGCCGGCCTCGAGCTGGAAGCCGAGGCCGGGCACGAGGTGCTCGGTGTATTTCGAGTGATACTCGTGGAATTTCAGGACGAGAAAGAGCACGCCGAGCGCGGCCGTGAGGAGCAGGCACCAGCGAAAAACGGAGTGACGCGAGGCTTTCAGCGCGTGATCGGCGAGCGCCATGAACAGACTGCTGGTGAGCAGCACGGCGGTGTTGACGGTGCCGATCCAGAATTCGAGATGCCGGGAGCCCGCGGCGAAGGCTGCGGGGTAAGCGATGCGGTAGACGGTGTAGACGGTGAAGAGGCCGCCGAAGAAAAGGATCTCCGTGGCGAGAAAGGTCCACAGGCCGAGGTGATTCGCGACGGAGCGGTGCTCGGCGTCGCGAAAGGGCGAGAGAGCGGGGTCGGCGGCGGTGCTCATGAGGACGGCGGTTCGCGGTGGTAAGCCTCGGTGGTGACCACAGGCGTGTTTTCGAAATTGTGCGCTGGCGGAGGCGAAGGCGTGGTCCACTCGAGGCCGGTGGCGTCCCAGGGATTCGGGCCGGCGGGGCGGCCGTGGAAAAAGGACCACCCGAGATAGACGAGCGGCATCAGGTAACCGACGGCGAGGATCGAAGCGCCGGCGGTGGAGAGGACATTGAGCGTCTGGAATTCCGGCGGATAAATGTGGTAGCGGCGCGGCATGCCGAGGTAGCCGAGCACGAACTGCGGAAAAAACGTGAGATTGAAACCGAGGAACGTGGTCAATGCGGCGACGCGCGCGGTCCATTCGTGATAACGTTTGCCGGAAATTTTCGGCCACCAGTAATGGATGCCGCCCATGTAGGCCATGACCATCCCGCCGACCATGATGTAGTGAAAATGGGCGATGACGAAGTACGTGTCGTGCACGTGCACGTCGACCGGCAGCGTGGCCAGCATCAGGCCGGTGAGTCCGCCGATGGTGAAGAGGCCGACGAAGCCGAGCGCGTAGAGCATGGGCGTCTCGAATGTGATCGAGCCGCGGTAGAGCGTGGCGGTCCAATTGAAGACCTTGATCGCGGACGGCACGGCGACGAGGAAACTGAGCAGCGAGAACACGACGCCGGCGTAGACCGACTGGCTGCTCACGAACATGTGATGGCCCCAGACGAGGAAACCGAGCACGGCGATCGCGAGGCTGGACAGCGCGACGACCCTGTAACCAAAAACCCGATTCCGCGCGAACGCGGCGATCGTCTCGCTGACGACGCCCATGCCGGGCAGGATCATGATGTAGACGGCGGGGTGGGAGTAGAACCAGAAGAGGTGTTGAAAGAGCAGGGGATCGCCGCCGAGCTTCGGATCGAACACGCCGACACCGGCGAGACGTTCGAGGGCGACGAGCAGGAGCGTGATCGCGAGGACGGGTGTCGCGAGCACGAGGATCAGGCTGGTGGCGTAGAGCGACCAGACGAAGAGCGGCAGGCGGAACCAGGTGAGGCCGGGCGCGCGAAGCTGGTGGATCGTGACGATGAAATTGAGACCGGTGGCGATCGACGAGAACCCGGCGATGAAAATCCCGGCGGCCATGAGCATGACGTGGCCGTTCGCGTAGGTGCTGCTGTAGGGCGTGTAGAACGTCCACCCGGTGTCGACGCCGCCGGCGACGATCGCGTAGAGCGCGAGGCCGCCGCCGACCATGAAGATATACCAACTCGCGAGATTCAGCCGCGGAAAGGCGAGGTCGCGCGCGCCGATCGTCAGCGGCAGGATGAAATTGCCGAGGACGTTCGGGATCGAAGGGATCAGGAAAAACCAGACCATCAGCACGCCGTGAAGCGTGAAGAGGCGGTTGTACATATCGGAGGTGACGACGTCGGCCTGCGGCGTGAGCAGTTCCCAGCGCATCATCGCGGCGGCGGCGGCGGCGATGAAGAAGAAGAACGTGATCGACGCGAGGTAGAGGAGGCCGATGCGCTTGTGGTCGAGCGTGCCGAGCCACGAGCGCACGGTGTGGCCGGCGGCGAGGTAGTCCGGCGTCGCGGGCGGGGGCGGCGGCGGTGGCGCTGGTGGCGTGGGAGCTACGGTGCTCATGGTGAAGAACGGTCAGCCGGAGAGCGGGTCGCGCCGATGGATTTAAGATAGGCGAGCAGGTCGAGGAGATCGCCTTCGGGGATCACGCCTTGGAAGGACGGCATGACGTTGGGATAGCCGGCGACGACGTGTTGCGCCGGCAGGAGAATCGAATCGCGGAGATACGCGTCGTCGGCGCGGATGAACTGTTGGTTTTCGATCGGTTGGAGATGACCGTAAACGCCTTCGAGCGGCGGGGCGTGAACCTGCGAATTCGGCGCGTGGCATCCGGCGCAACCGTAGCGGATGAAAAGTTCGCGGCCGCGGAGCGGAAGATTCGAGATTCGATTTCCGCTGGCGAGCCAACGCGCGTAGTCGCCCGGCTCCATCACGACGATGCGACCGGTCATGTTCGCGTGAGCGGTGCCGCAGTATTGCGTGCAGAAAAGATGGTAACTTCCGGCGCGCGTGGCCTCGAACCAGGCGCTGACGATCTTGCCCGGGACGGCATCCTGTTTCACACGAAACGCCGGAACGAAGAAACTGTGAATCACGTCTTCCGAAGAGAGCAGAAGGCGGATCGGGGTGTTGACGGGAACGTGGAGTTCATCGAATTCGCGGCGGCCGTTCGGGTGGCGAATGTCCCACATCCACTGGCGGCCGGTGACGTTGATCTCGTAGGCGCCGGGCGGCGGGCGCTCCTGATCGAGGTAAACCCACGCGCCCCAGAAAAAAAATCCGAGGAAGATCGCGAGTGTCGCGGAAATCCAGCCGGCCTCGACTTTGAGCGTGTTGAACGGCAGCGGGCCGCGTTTCGCCGGCGAGCCGCGACGATAGCGGATGAGCAGCGTGAGGTTGAGCGCGACGAGCAGGAAAACGAGCAACGCACTGGCGCCGAGCAGCGCGTAGAACAGGGCGTCGACGCGCGGAGCGAGGGTGCTCGCGTCGCCGGGCGAGCCGAAAAGAAGCGCGAGCGGCTGGGACGCGACGATCACGGCGCGCCTTTTCCCGCGGGGAGCGCGCGGTGGCGTTCCTGACGGAGCATCCAGGCGATGCCGCCGAACAGCGCGGCGAGCGTGAGCACGACGGCGATCGTCAGCGTGCGCCAGATCAACGGGCCATAACGGCCGCCGATCGCGCCGCCATGAAAACAAAGCAGCAGCAACTCGTAGACGCCGACGCCGGTCTGGCCGGCAGCCGCGCGGTTGAGCGCGGAGGCGACGTCGGACGCCACGAAGTCGACGCCGAAAAAATAGCGTGAAATCCTGCCGTCGGGCGTGGCCACGAGAAATCCGCTGGCGTGCGCGTATTGCCGGGACACTGGATCGTAGCGGAAGCGAAAGCCGGCGGCATCGGCCACGAGACGGATCGTGCGCTCATCGGCCGTGAGGTAGTGCCAGCCGGCTGCGGCGCCGGTGCGGCCGTAGCGACGAACGGCGAGCGCCTCGGCGGACCGGGCGTCCGCGGACGTCTCGGCGGAATCGATACTGATCGTGACGACCTGCAAATCCCGGCCGACGCTGCGTTCGAGATGACGGAGCACCTCGTTCGTGCCATCGGCCACCACGGAGCAGAGTTGCGGGCACCGGGCGTAGCCGAAGTAGAGGACGACGGGCTGGCCGTGAAAAAATTCTCCGAGGCGGCGCCGCGTGCCGCTCGTATCGGCGAGCGTGGCCTCCAGCGGGAGTTTTTCGCCGAGGCGTTGTTCGAAGCGCACGCCCGGCGCGACGGCGGGCGGTTGCGCCGCGAGCGGGCGAGCGACGGTTGCGATCGCAACGCCAAGGAGAATGAGGAGCGGTTTCGACGGCGAGGTGCTCATGGCGACTTTCCTTTTCGCGCGGCCTCGTCGGCCAGCCGGTGCATGGCCACCTCGATCGGGATGTGGACGAGGCCGGCGTCGCGATCGATCCGACCGTAGGTTTCGAGGTGCTGGCGGACTTCGGCGTCGAGGCGAGCCCAGTCGGCGGCGATGTCGGTCTGCGCGTGAGGACTGTCGTGGAACGACGTCTGCCGTCCCGGCGCGCCGACCCGTGGCGCGCCATGGTAGCGGCCGAGGTAAATCGCCAGCGAGAGGGTCAGACACCCGAGAATGCCAACGCCAAGACCACCGCCGACGAGCAGCAGCCGGCCGGGCGGAGCATCGCGCGGCTCGTAGTCGGCGGCAGGCAGAGGCGGGCTCGAGTTCATGCGGCGAGGGCTTGAAGCCGGCGGGCGGCGGCGAGGTAACGGTTGAGAAAAAAGCCCAGCGCGGCGGTCGGCAGCGTCAGGGCGAGCCCGAAGGAAAGCGGACTCAGCCGGGGAAAGGCGGGGAGAATCAGCCAGGCGAGATACGCGAGTTGGGCCCCCAGCAGCAGGAGCGAGACGCCGGCTAGGCTGGCGGGGAAACGCTTGAAACGACGCGAGAGGAGAAAGAGGAACGGCAGGGCGAAATGAAAAACGCCGAGGGCGACGATCAGCCAGCGCCAGCCGCCGTGGTTGCGAAGTCGATACCACGAAATCTCCCGCGGCAAGTTGCCGGCCCAGATGATGAGGAATTGAGCGAAGGCGACGTAGGCGAAGAACAGGGTCGTCGTGAGAAGGAGATTGCCCCAATCGAGGCCGAGCGGACGTTTCGCGATGCCGTCGGCGGACGGATCCGCGCCGCCGAGCACCGCGCAGGCGATGGCGATCGCGAGGCCGGCGAGGGTTTGCCCGACCATCCACACCGCGGGAAACGCGGTCGAGTGCCAGCCCGGATCGAGCGCGACGATCCAGTCGTCGGCGAGCAGGTGCAACATGAACACGAGCGAAATCAAACCCGCGGGAGCAATCCAGCGGAGCGAGCTGTGATCGCCCGCGAGCCGGCGGCGGTGGACGATCGCGAGGCCGCGGCCGACGAGCAGGAAAGCCACGTCGTAAAGGATGGCGCGAAAAACGATCATGCCGCGGGTCGCGTAGAAATCCGCGGGTTCGGGATGCGTGGGAAAACCCGGCGCGGGAAACAACAACAGCGGCAGCGTGAGCAGCCAGATCCACGGCAGCAGCGCCGTGCCGGCGGCGAGAAAAGGCCGTAGCGCCACGCCCCACTGGCCGCCGGTCATCCGCAGAATCAGGAGAAAAAGCAGCGAACCGAGTGCGGGAGCGAGACACGCAAAAGCGGCGAGGCGATACGCCGGCGCGATCGCGTGCGGGACGATCCAGGCGAGGAATGCGGAGACGAGGAGGGCGAGCGCGCCGGCGACGAGGGCGAGACGTTCGAGACGAGCGAGCGCGTTGGAAGATGAGGCGTTCACGGGGAAGCGAGGCGGTTTCGCTCGGTGGCGGGAACGTCGGCGATCGTGGCGTGCTGGCTGCGTTGCAGGGCGCGGATGTAGGCGGCGATCGCCCAGCGGTCGGTGACGCCGACGCGGTCAGCGTAGGAGTACATCACGCCGTAACCGTGGGTGATGACGTCGAAGAAATGGCCGACGGGCGCGGTGCGCAGGCGCGGCTCGTGATAGGATGGCGGGGCCGGAAATCCGCGGCGAACAACGATGCCGTGGCCATAGCCATCCTCGCCGTGGCAAGGCGCGCAGTAAGCGTTGAAGCGTTCACGGCCGCGCGAGAGAAGCTCCGGCGTGAGAGGAAGCGGCAGTTGCCCGGTGAGCGCGCCGTTGCGCACGCCCGTGGTGAGGACGTCGCCGGGCGGCGGCGCGTCGCGGGCGACGGTGTGCGGCGGAGGCGTTTGGGCGGAGGTGCCGTCGGCAAAATGCGAGGTCGCTTCGAGCGGACGGAGGCTGGGCTGGCGCTTCATGTTGTCGCAGGCGGCGGGGAGCAGAAGGGCGGCGGCGGCGAGCGGACGCAGGAGAAGTTTTTCGAACCAGCCCGACGCGGACGTCGGGCTCCACCTTGGCGCCGGTTTCATCCGAGCACCTCCGTGATGGACTCGGGTGCGGCGGCGGCGAGGAACGCATGGGTTTCCGCGGGATGAAAATGCGGGTCGTCGTCGCGGATCAGCAGAAACAGACGATCCTGGCTCGCGCGTTCGAAACCGGGCACGGCGAACACCGGATGATGCAGTCGCGGCAAGCCACACAACCACGCGAGCGCGAGGATGCCGACGAGCGAGGCGGCCAGCACGGTGAGTTCGAACGTGACGGGAATGAACGCGGGCCAGCTGTGAAGCGGGCGTCCGCCGACGTTCACGGGATAGTCGTGCGTGGCCCAGTATTGCAGCGCGTAAGCGCCGCCAGCGCCGCCGAGGCCGGCGACGAACACGATCCAGCCGATCGGCGTCGAGGCGTGCGGGAGCATTTCGCCGAGGCCTTCGACGGGGAAGGGCGTGTAGGCTTCGATGCGCGTGTAGCCGGCGGCGCGGGCGCGGCGGAGCACGGCGAGAAGTTCCTCCGGCGAGACGAAGCAAGCGATGAGGCCGCGCGTCTTGCTCATGCGTTTTCCTCCGGTTTTTCGGCGACCATTTTCCGCATCTCCGTCATCGAGATCGCGGGCAGGTAACGGATGAAGAGGAACACGAGCGCCACGAAAAGTCCGAGCGTGCCGAGGAACGTGCTCCAATCCCAGAACGTGGGGACGTACATGCCCCACGCCGACGGCAGGAAGTCGCGATGGAGGCTCGTGACGACGATGATGAAACGCTCGAGCCACATGCCGACGTTCACCACGATCGACACGGCCCAAAGCACGAGCGGGTTGCGCCGCATCGAGCGCCACCAGAGGAGCTGCGGGCCGAGGAGATTGCAGGCGATGAGCAGCCAAAACCACGGCGCGTAGGGGCCGACGGCGCGGTTGACCGCCATGGCGCGATCGAAGACATCGCCGCTGCGCCAGGCCGCGAAGAACTCGGCGAAGTAGCCGTAGAGGACGATCCAGCCGGTCGCCATCAGAACCTTCGCCATCAGCTCGAGGTGACGCGCGGTGATGTAGCTTTTCAGGCCGTAGACACGGCGCAGTGGAATCACGAGCGTGAGCACCATCGCAAAGCCGGAATAGATCGCGCCGGCGACGAAATAGGGCGGGAAAATCGTCGAGTGCCAGCCGGGGAGAATCGCGATGGCGAAGTCGAGGCCGACGATGCTGTGCACGGAAACGACGAGCGGCGTCGCGAGCCCGGCGAGCAACAGGTAGAGTTTTTCGTAGTGGACCCAGTGACGCGCGTCGCCGCGCCAGCCGAAGCTCATGATTCCGTAGAGGCGGCGTTTCGCGAGCGTGGGCGCCCGATCGCGGAGCGTGGCGAGATCGGGCACGAGGCCGAGATACCAGAAAAGAAGCGAAACCGTCGCGTACGTGGAGACGGCGAAAATATCCCACACGAGCGGACTGCGAAACTGCGGCCAGAGGCCCATCGTATCGGGATACGGCAGGAGCCAGTAGAAAAATTGCGGACGGCCGAGGTGGAGGAGCGGGAAAAGACCCGCGCAGGCGACGGCGAAGAGCGTCATCGCCTCGGTGAACCGGTTGATCGACGTGCGCCAGTTCTGGTGCAGCAGCAGCAGAATGGCGGAGATGAACGTGCCCGCATGGCCAATCCCGATCCACCAGACGAAGTTCACGATGGCGAAACCCCACGCGACGGGGATGTTGATCCCCCAAACGCCGACGCCGCGGAGGAAGAGCCAGCCGATCGAGGCGGCGAGGAGCATCACGATGGCGAATGCGCCCAGGAAGCCGAGCCACCAGAATTTCGGATGCGGATGCGTGAGCGGAATGTCGCCGAGCGTGCGCGTGACGGAGAGCGGCGTCTCGCCGGGGGCGACGACGGGTTCGCGGGTGGGCGGCTCGAGCGGCGCGGGGTTCACGCAGCACCTCCGTGACGCGCGCCCGGCGCTTCGCCGCCGCCGACGACTTTCGCGAGATAGGTCGTGCGCGGACGCGTGTTGAGATCTTCGAGCAGGCTGTAGTCGGTCGGTTCGCGTTTGCGGCGGCTGACGGCGGCGGTGGCGTCGTCGATGTTGCCGAACACGATCGCATCCACAGGGCACACCTGCTGGCAGGCGGTCCTGATTTCGCCGTCGCGGATGAAGCGGTTTTCCTTTTCGGCGGCGATGCGGGCGGCGTTGATGCGCTGCACGCAGTAGGTGCACTTTTCCATGACGCCGCGCTCGCGGACGGTGACGTCGGGATTGTCCTGGAGGTGAACGGGCGATTTCGCGGGCGCGCGGAAATCGAGGAAGTTGAAACGGCGGACCTTGTAAGGGCAGTTGTTGGAACAGTAGCGCGTGCCGACGCAGCGGTTATAAACCATGTCGTTGAGTCCTTCGCTGCTATGCACGGTGGCGCCGACCGGGCAGACGAGTTCGCAGGGAGCATTCTCGCAGTGCATGCAGGGAACGGGCTGCGGCAGCATCCGCGGATTGGCGGGGTCACCGGAAAAATAGCGGTCGACGCGAAGCCAGTGCATCTCGCGGCCGCGGGCGACCTGCTCCTTGCCGACGGAGGGAATGTTGTTCTCGGCCTGGCAGGCGACGACGCAGGCTGCGCACCCGAGGCACGTGCTCAGATCGATCGACATGCCCCAGGCGTAGCCGTCGCGCGGCCAGTCGGCGTAGAGCGAGGGTCGAGGTTTGCGCTCGAGCCGAAGCCGGTCGGGCGTGACGCAGCGGACCAGATCCCGATCCTCCATCGTGAAACGATCCTGGGTGGTGACGAGCGGGTGACGCGAGTCGAGTTTCTGGATACGCAGGCCGGCGGTGTGCCAGAGCGCGGCGGCGCGGCGGAGGCGGTAGGCGTCGAAGCCGTGGCCATTGCCGACGGCGCCGGCCCGCGTGCGGCCGTAGCCGAGCGCGAGCGAGACGCAGTCGGGCGCATGGCCCGGGACGACGAGGACGGCGGCGGTGAGGGAGCGGTCCGCGGATTGGAGTGCGACGAGATCGCCGGAGGCGAGCCGGTGACGTTCGGCGAACGCGGGGCTCACGCCGGCGGCATTGTCCCAAACCAGATGCGTGAGCGGATGCGGGAGTTCCTGAAGCCACGGGTTGTTCGCGAAACGTCCGTCGAGGAGTTTGGCGTCGGGCCGGAGGACGAGGGCGAGGGCGTCGGCGGCGGGAGGAGTGGAGCGGGTGGCGAGTGTCGGCAGATCGACCGCGGCAAAAGTCGCGGGTGCGGAGGCGGTGTCCTCGAGCACGCCGCGGTTCAACGCGGCGGCCCAGTGCGTTTCGAAATCGCCGGCGCCGAGGCGGTCGCGCCAGGTTTCGCGAACCAGATCGTAGCCGTCGCGGCCCGTGGGCAAAGTGAGGAGATCGAGCACCTGCGCGACGGAGCGCGTGGAAAATCTCGGGCGAATAAGCGGCTGAATCACGCTCGCGGTACCGTCGAAAGCGCGGAGGTCGGACCACGTTTCCAAAAAATGGCTCGCCGGCAAATGCCACCGGCAGCGAGCGGCGGTTTCGTCGACGTGCGAGCCGAGGTGGAGCGTGAAAGCGACGCGCGACAGGAGCGGGGCGAAATCGAAGTCGGCAGGCGCGGTGTGGACGGGATTCGCGCCGAGCACGAGCAGCGCGGAAATTTCGCCGTCGGCGATCGCCTGCGCGAGATCGGGCAGCGCGCCGGCGGAGCGGCGATGGCCGTCGGAGCGCTGCGCCGGGAGAAAACGCTGCGCGTGCGGGACGGAGCCGAGGTGGGCGTTCATGGCGAGCGCCCAGCGTTGGATGTCGGCGTCCTGTTCGGAACCGGCGACGCAGACTGCGGTGGCGGCGTGAGCGCGGAGATCGGCGACGAGGGCGACGACGAAGAATTTTTCGTCCGCAGTGAGGGACGAATCGACGGGAACGTCGCGCCCGGTTTGAAACGCGCGGGCGACGGCGTCGAGTATGAGACGAGTGCGGGCCGGCGAGAGCGGCAGACGAAAATCGGCGAGCGCGGTGGTGACGCCCGGCGCCGCGTCGATGGCGTGGAGGCGGTTGAGGCTGACGCGGCCATCGGTGACGCGACGACGCTTCGCGAAGGCCCGGGCGTAGCGCAGCGCGGCGGGATGGCGGTAGAGGAAATCGGCGCCGATCGAAAAGATCACGTCCGCGGCGGCGAAGTCGTAATCGGGTTGAACGCCGTCGAGGTCGTAGCGGGCCAGCGGCGTGTGTTGAAACCAGCGCGCGTCAGGCCAGGCGTCGAGGGCGCGCTCGATCAGACGGAGTTCGGTCGGCGAGGTGGTGGGCTCAGTGAGGAACGCGAGCCCGCGACCATGCGTGTTCGTTTGATTTTGTCGAAAGGCGACCCATGCGGATTGAAAAGTTTCCCACGCGGCTGGCTGGCCGGCGCAGCGTGGCGTGCGGGAGCGGTCCGGATCATAGAGCGAAAGGACGGCGGCCTGGGTCATCGCATCGGTGGCGCCGAGGCTGTCGGGATGATCGGGATTGCCCTCGATTTTTGTCGGGCGGCCGAGATGCGACTCGACGATGACGCCGCGCGCGTAGCCTTCGAGCGGCATGGCGGTGGCATAGTAGACGGGAGCGCCGGGAAGTGTTTTTTCGGGAGCCGCGACGTAGGGCAGGATTTTTTCGGGGCGTTGCCCGCAACTCGAGAGGCCGGCGAGCGCGAGGGAACCGCCGAGGAGTTTCAGGAAATCGCGGCGATCGAGGTCGGCCGGCCAGAGCGAAGCGCCGAGGGGGAATTCGTCGGAGCGCGTCGCGGGCGTCGGAGAAAAATGCGCGGCATCGGTCGGCATCTTAGTGATGGCAGGTCGAACAGTTGGTGAGCTGCGAGGTGTGGACGCCGTAAGCCCGCATGAGCGCGTCGCCCTCGGCGCGCGTGCGGACGGCGCGAGAGGGATGAGGCGAAAAAATTTCCGCGGGCGAACGGAGATGCAGGGCGGGATCGCGGTGGCAATCGAGACACCAGCGCATCGTCATCGGCTGCTGCTTCGCCATCAGCGCGAGATTCCCGACGTCACCGTGGCAGGCGGTGCAAGCCACGCCCTTGGCGACGTGGATGCTATGGTTGAAGTAAACGTGATCGGGCAGCTGCGTGACCCGACTCCAGGCGATCGGCTGGTCTTCGGTCGCGCTCGCGACAACCGGGCGGAGCATCGTCGTATCCGTGAAAATCTGGGAATGACACGACAGGCACGTTTGCGTGGAGGGCAGACCGGCAAACGCGGAAGTCTCGACGGTGGCGTGGCAGTTGCGGCAATCGATCCGCAGTTCACCGGCGTGATGGCGGTGGGAGAAGAGAACCGGCTGCGCGGGCGCGAAACCGATGCGGTTCCAGTAGGGCGAATGGTAATACTGCCAGGCCCCGTAGCCGATGCTCGCCACGGAGAGCGTGGCCAAGGCGAGAGCGACGCGAAAAAGAGTATTGGCTCGGGGCCGAAACAGCGGCCGGTGCGCAGCCGCCGGTTGCAGCGGATCGGGCGGAGTGGAAGACATGGCGGTCAGGACGTTTCGGCGCGGAACCGCGAGCGGCACCGCGAAGTGAGTCTGAGCCCGTGCATGGCCAAGCATAGTCACGCATCCGGCCATGCGCCATGGGGCGAGGGCTGATGCGCGCATGCAGGAATGCCGCAAAGCGAGGGAGCCCGGGAATTAATTTAACATAATGTTTATTGTGCGTCGTCGCGTGCTGCCGGGGAAAGCCCCGAGATGCTCACAATCAACGTTAAGCGTAATTCCGAAGAAGCGGCCCAAATTGCCTTTGACCGGGCTTCCCGTGTCCTTCGCCGGCTCTTTGACCGAAATTATTCGGTCAAATCGCCCGCCGTCCGAAACCTCGGCGAAGGCGTTTTCACCCTCGAAACGCTTCCGGCGCGCGGCGGTTGGCGCGTCACCGTCAATCCCCGCATCGGTGACGACGAATTCGTCTCCGATCTCGCCGCCAGCGAAGCCCGCCGGGTTGAGCGCAAAGCGCCATGAGTCGTATCGACGAACTCATAGCGAAGCAGCGCGCGAAAGACGAAATCGCGGACCTCCGCGACGCTTTCAGCGAATATCGGGTGCAAGCGCACCTTGCCGTCAAATTCGCCGCGACGCGTGCCGCCCCGCCGGTTCGCGATCTGCCGAGCGCCGCCGGATTCAAAATCGGCGCTTACGCGGAGCGCGTTGGCTGGATCCCCGAAAACCAATCGGCCCCGCTCGAATCCATCCAGAACGCCCCGGCGCACGCCTTCTTCGCTCAACAGACGGAAGCGAATCGCGATTTTCTGGAACACGCCGAGGAAAACACCGGCATAGAAATGTCCCCGGAGGAATACGGGAAAACGCTCCAGCGTCGGCAAACGCTAACGGAAATGACCCGGGAAATTGCCCGCCGGCTGAGTGATGCCGGCGTCGAAACGAAGCGTGACGACGGATACAAGCTGTGGGCGTATTCGATCCATTCGGAGACGTTGGAGGAAATCGAACTATACCGGCGAATCTGCTTCCTCCCGTCCATCGCCGCCGCGACCCGCGCAAAACTTTTGGCCGCGGTGGAGTATTTCATTCAGGAAAACCGGTTTCTCCGCTTCTGGACCTTCACGACCGGCGAACGCGCGTTTGTGGAAGAAATCCCGGAGCGCCTCGACTGGGCAAACGAGCGTCTCCGAAAGCTCAATTTCGAAATTCGCCGCCGTTGGGGCGTTTCGATCCTGCTTTGCTCGTGGGAATTCGGCACGCCGGAAACGCCCGGCGATATGGCGTCCGGTGGCCTGCTCCAGTTCGACCGTGACGGACAAGGGCGACTTGAACCGACTTATCACCCGCACATTCACGCCATCGTGAAGAGTCACCGGGGCTTTCTGGCGCCGGAGGTTTGGACGGCCTGCTGTGAATTCGTCCGCGAATTTTGGGGCCGGAAATGCGATTTCACCGGCGGAAAAAAAGGCGCGCTGATCCAAAACGCCCGGGAATTCGTGAAATACGTCACGAAGCCCGGCGAAATCCTGAAACTCACCCCACCGCAGATTCGTAAGTTTTATGAGGCGACGGCAAACCGCCGCCTGATTCGTCCTCTTGGTGAATTGAAAGCGCAGATACGAGCCCGCCGTGACGCCGCCCACCCGAAGACACTTCGCCGGAAACGCACGGAAACGGGCTGGCGTTGGATCGAAGTCTTCGATCACAACAAAACCAGTTTCCCGAATCACTCCGACGAGGAAAAGGAACTTCGCGCGATTCTGGAAAGCGAAGCCGACGCCGCTGAGGGGGCGGAATTCTCCGCCGAGTGTGAAGCGGCGGCGGTGGTCTCGCGCCGGCCTCCGGAAGTTTACGGCCCGTGTCCCTACGGCTTCGGACGCGAGGTTCCGGCGGTCTACGATCACGCACCGTCGCAAATGACGCCTTTCAAGCCGTTCGCGCCGGACGTGAACGAGCGCGACTTTTGTCGGGTTGTCGCGCGTATCTCCCCGGCGGCGACGGGAACGCGGTTGAAGGAACCGCGTGTCATCGTGATGGGAACGCGCTTCGACCCGAAAGCCGTGAAGCGTCACGATTTGGTTCAACAGCTCTGGGCGCGCACCGTCGAAGCGTGGGAGGCTGGCGAAATGCTCGCGTGGATAAAGCGCGAGGAAAGCCCGGCCCGAATCTCTGTTCACACGGGCACATTAACTGTCCCCCATCCGGACGGGGCTGACGGGTGCCCGTTCGATTCTCCCCCTGTCCAGCTCGCCTTTGCGACCGCCTGAACGCCGTGAATGCCGCAATCAAGCCCGGTGACGTTGTCCTCGCGGTCACTCCGCGCCGTGTTCTCGCCGTCGAAGTCCGCCGCGTGTTCATCACGGTCGCCGGAACCGTGCGCGTCGAAGTGCGCGGCGACAACCGCACGCGCCCCGGCGCGACGTTCGACGCCCGGCAATGCCTGACGCTCGCTGCCCTCGAAAATCTCTCTTCGGCAACGGCTGAAAAATCCGCCGCTCTCCCCGTGGCCGGGGCCGTCGCCGCCTGAGTTCCAACCATGAAAACCCTAATCGTCCTAATCGGAAATACCGACAACAAGCTGACGCAACAGGAATGGGCCGAATTCTGCGAACGCGTCCGGCAGATACTTCGGCTGTATGCCGATCAAACTCAGTTCGTCGGATTCTCGCCGACTGACTCTCCGTTTCAAAACGCCTGTTACGTGATAACGCTTCGCGACGACGCAGTTGAATCCGAGCTGATTCGGTTTTTCCGGGCATGCTGCGCGATTTACCGTCAAGACTCGATTTGCGCAATGGTCGCAGAACCGAAGTTCATCGGATTAAACCCATGAAACTCCCGATCGTCTCCCGCCTATTCGCGCGCCGCGCCGCGAAAAAAGCACCGCAGAAACGCGGCCCGCAAGCGCCGAACCGAATCGCGAAAACGCGCGATTTTCTCGACCGCACCGCCGCCCGGCTCCGCACCGAAGCGGACCGCCACAACCTGCCATCCGCCACCGCCGACGACTACAAAGCCCTCGGCGCGCTGATGGCGTGCGCCACCTGCCTCGAACGCGAAGCCCGCGCCCTCTGCGAGCCCGAATTGCCCGGCCTCGCCGATTTTCCCGTCAGCAACCCGCAACCCGCATCCCAGCATGAAAACGCCCGATAAAAACCAAAAGGCGCGCCGCGTGAAAACGCGGCCCGTCGTCAAACCCGCGTCGCAACCGAAACCCGCGCAGCCCGTGGCCTCCGCCCCGACGCTGCATCGTTTCCACTGAGACGCCGCCCCATGTCAACGGAAGCCATCAACGTTCCGATGACCGAACCCGGCGCCGATTCATTCGGCGCCGGGCAAGCGGTCCCGCACTCGCCGCCTGTGACTGACCAGGCCGCCGCCCACCCTGGCACGTCACTCCCCGCTACAAATCCCTTCGCCGGCCTAAAGGATTCCCGTGAAATCGAGTTCGATCCAGCGAAACACGCGCTCGACGAAAACGGCCAACCGCGCCGCGACACGCTGCAACGCTGGATCAACAAAAACGCCGGCCGCAAAGGCGCGAAGCCCGCGACCGTGGGAACAAACGGCGGCGCACCGTCTTTCGCCGACGTGGAAAGCGTGCTCCGCGACGCGCGCGCCGCCACCGCTGGCGAAACTGAACCCGAAAACCTCGCCGCGAAGCTCGCCGCCGTCGGTTCCACGCCCACCGCCGAGAGCATCATCGGCATTCTTCAAACCGGCCTGATGCTCGTCGGCGAGGAGGAAGGTCTTTTGACGCCGCTTGAGAAAGAAATGCTCCGCCGCCCACTCGTCCGCGTACTGAAAAAATACGAAGTAGGCGCTGACGTAATGCCCGCCGAGGTCGATTTGATTTTCGCGGTCCTCGCCGTAGTGGCAAGCCGTCTCCAGAAACCGAAGACGGCAACAAAATGGCTCAAAGTGAAAGCGTGGTTCCTTGACCGCTTCTTCTCCGCGAAAGGCCGCGCTCTCGCCGCGAACCTCCGCCACGAAGCGCCCGGCGTCTCGTCATGAACGAAAAAATTCGCGCCGCGATCATTGGCGGGAGTCTCGACGGCAAAACCTTTTTGGCGTCGGGATTCTCGCGCGGCCTCTGGCGCGCCTACGGCTTTCGCTCGCTCGTTTTCGATCCCTACAAGGGCGAAACCGCGTGGGGGCCGCAGGCGCTCGTATTTGGTTCGACCGAAGCGGAGCGCGGCGCGGGCGTCGGAAACGCCGCGAACCTTCGCGAATTTGACCGTTTCCGCCGTCTCGTGTTTTCGGTCAAACGCTCTCAGAAATTCGCGATCTTTTGGGATGAGGCGACGACGAACGGAGGGCGCGACGCCGACAATTTGGAGTTCTTCACGGCGGTCCGTCACAACTCTGACGCCTTTTTTTGTATCGGACATTCCTTCACAGCGGTTCTGCCGACGATGCGCGTGAATATCAGTGACGCGTTCCTCTCGGCGGGCGATCCGGAGGAATTCAAAAAATGGGCGTCACTCCTCGCCGATTCATCGCTCACGGCGCATGCCGTATCGCTGAAAAAATACGAATTCCTTCATAAGCGGAAGCACTCCCCGGCCCGCGTGCTCCGCTACACGAAAGAGCAAATCCTCGCCGGCATCGTCCCATGAAAACCGACCGATTCGCGAAACGCCGGGCGATTCTGATCCGCCGGCACAAATGCACCCGCTGCGGCACCGGCACGCCGAAACCCGGCTGTCGCCTCTGCGCCGATTGTCTCGTCGTCAAAGCCCTCAAGCGCGACATCGCCGACGAGCCGACGCGCCGCGCGCGTGACAGAGCCCGACTCGAGAAAAATCGCGAGTTGATCCGCGCCGCGCTGGCCCGCACCGAAGCCCGTTTTTTGGAATGCGTATGAACGCGAACTAAAAATGACGCCCAACGAAAAAGAAACACTCCGAGAAATCGGCGGATCAATCCGGGAGGCGCGACGCCACGCCAGCATGACACTCGACGACATCGCCGAGCAAAGCGGCCTCAGCAAAAGCGTGCTCTCCAAGACGGAGAACGGCGGAAACGCGACCCTCACGACGATCTATCGAATCTGCCGCTGCCTCGATCTCCACCCGCGCTATGTGCTCCCAGACTTCAAGAAGCTCTAACGGAAAAGATGAGACACGAGCGCCATGAATGACCAAGCAATGTTGAGCGCAGTTGCACCGTCCGAACAAGGAGCGGCTGGCGCTCGTTGTTCTCTGGCGTCGGGTTCGGCGCGTTCACGCGCTATCGCTCGCGAGTCTGGTCTTTTAGAAAGCGCCAAGGATTTTCGCACTGCGTCGCGACTCCGTCCAGGCGCGGCACGTCGGTATATGCGCCGCTTCGCGCTAATGTGGCGGGAGGAGCGTGCGCACAATCTGGCGACGTTTTCGCCGAACCCCACAGTTAAGCCGTGCGGCTCGGCGCATCGGCTTTAACGAACGGTTCGGCTTTTTCTCCTCACGATCGCGAGCGACTCCGGAACTGGCGTCACTGCAGCCATGCCCTACATCGGCGGAAAATCTCAGGCGGGCGTTTATCAACGAATCATTTCGCTGATCCCTCCTCACCGCGTCTTTCTGGAGCCGTTTTTCGGGGGCGGTGCGATCACGCGACTAAAAAAACGCGCAGAGAAAACGATTGTGTGCGATCTCGACCCGCGACCGCTCGCCGCCGCCCCAGACTACGCGGAAACGCGATGCGTGAACGGCGTTCAATTTCTACGGCAATACCCTTTCAGTGGCTTCGAGTTCGTGTATTGCGATCCTCCTTACGTCCTCAGTTCACGCGGCGGGCGTCGCTACTATCGGCACGAAATGACGGATGACGATCACCGCGCGTTGCTGGACGTTCTGGCGAATCGTGTGACATGCCCCGTGATGCTCTCCGGCTATCCGTCCGAACTTTACCACGCCGAGGGATTCAGCGCGGAGCCTTCCGCCCTCCGCGACGGCTGGCACGTGGAAACCTACCGCGTGATGACACGCGGCCACTCGTGGAGAACGGAATGCCTTTGGTGGAATTACCCGCGGCCCTCGGAGCTTCACGACTTCTCCCACGTCGGCGTGGACCGTCGCGAGCGTTGGAATATCGAACGCTGTCGCCGCCGCTGGCGGGCTCGGCTCGCACGCATGAAACCGCTTGAACGCGCGACGCTGTTTTCGGCGTTGGTCGACGTCATGGGAGCTGCGGCCGCTGACGCCGAATAAGGCGACGCTGCCGGCGGGCCCCGCCTCCTTTTCTGGCGTCGCAGGCCTTCATGCCGGCGTCTGACGCCGTTTCCGGCGCTGCTGGATCTCGCGACGCCGAAACGGGCGTCGCTCGATCCAATCGCCCGAATCGCGAGTAAGTCGCCCCGCCCGCTGTCAAGCCCGTGCGCCCCAAAGTGCGCCCGTTTTTCCGGACGCACCTTGGGGCGCACAAACTCGCTCACCGCACCGCCCCGCCGCATGGGTTCGCCGTCACCCGATAACTCGCAACCAACCCTCCTCCTCCCATGCCCAACCTGAAATCTCCCGCCATCTGGGGCCTGATCGCCGTCGCCCTCGTCATCGGCGCCGCCTACGGCCCGAAAATCCCCGGCGTCAAGCAAGTCGCTCGCGCCCTCCCGAAGTCCACCGTCCTCTGATGGCTGCGACTCCTCCCCCGCCCCGCCCTCCCGCGTCGCCACTCCCCCACCCGCTCAACATGCGCCTTAACTTCCACGCCCGCCGCACGCGCGCCTTCACGGCCACGTTCTACCGCATCGTTGCGGCGGCCCTCATCCTCGCGCTCGCCATCGTCGCCCTTCGCGACGGCATCGGCCACGCCCTGTTCGCCGCCGCGCTCATCGGCGCGTGCGCCGCGACCAACTTCGGCTTCGGCGATCTCCGCCAGTTCGGCTTTCGGCCGCCCCAGCCGCTCCCCGCCTTCAACGGCGTCGGCAGCGGAACCACCGCCGTTTGCAAACTGAACGTCGGCCCCGCCTACACCTACGACGGGCTTTCGCTCTATATCACGAAAGACTCCGGCTCCGGCGCTGCCGTCGTGACGCTCGCGAACCTCGGCACCGATGTTCAGGAATTACAGCTCGTGAAGGATTCCCGTATCATCCGCCGCATTACCCCGGCCCTCCTGCTCGACTACTTGCAGGATCAGAACCTCACTGACCAGCTCACGAACGGTGCCGCTACGGTCATCTCCTCGGCCTATATCCCGTTTGCCCTCGCCTCCCGTCGCGATGTCGTCGGCGAGGAAGCGAATCAGCTCGGCACCGCCAATGTCGGCGAACTCCTCCTCAACGTCGTCATGAAGGCCACCGGTGCGACCTACACCATCGAAGGGCACGCCGACGTGACCTCGGACAATCCCCGCAATTTCGGCATCTTCGAAGGCTGGGACATCGACTCGTTCGACATCATCAACGGCGCTAAAGTCTTCAACACGATCCCGACGACGGATGACATTTTCGAGATGATCTTCCACGCTTCGACGATCACGAAATGCGTCGCGAAAGTCGGCGACCGCGAAGTGTTCAACGCCACGAAGGCGCAAATCGAACAGCGCCTCCGCACCTACGGCCAAGGCGTACTCACCGCGAATTATTTCCCGATGCGCTGGGATTACACCCGGCAATTCACTGACCGCCTCGCCACCGCGACGCGTGACCCGGCGAAAGGCTACGCGGTCACGTCCCGCATCCCCGGCCTCTCCGTGGAAATCACCGCCACCGCCGCCAGCACGATCAACGCCCTCCGCCGGACGCTGATCTATTCGTAACGAAATTCCCCCGCGCCACGCGCAACACGAAGCCCGCTACAAGGGCGGGCGCACCCCACGCGCCCGCCCTTTCTTTTTTTCCTCATGAATAGCTTCACCGATCTCCTCTCCTCCCTCGCGGGCGGTTACGCCCAAATCGAAACCGCGAAAGCGCAGCAGCAAAGCGACGTTGCGAAAGCGCAAGTCACCGCGACCGCTGCCGTCGCCGCCGCCAACGCGCAAGCCGCGCAGCAGGCGCAAGCCTCCCAGCTCGTCCCCGGCCTCGACAACAAACTGCTCTTCCTCGGCGGCGGAGCCGTCATCGGCCTGATAGCCCTGCTCGTGGTTCTGAAAAAGTGACTGACCAGGCTGCGCGGCCCGCCGGCGCGTCACACCCCCTCGCATGAATCCTCTCTCCCTCCTCGGCGGCGGCGGTCTCAGCGTCTCGCCGTCCGCCAACTCCAGCGCGCAAGGCGGCACGCAAAATAACGGACTCGACCTCGGGAACGATTTCTATTCGCCGTTCGCCGTCGGCCCCGGCTCCTCCGCCACGGCCACCGGCGCGCCCTCCACCTCCAGCACGATTACCACGATTGCCATCGTCGCCGCCGTGGCCGTCGCCGCGGTTATGATTTTCCGCCGCAAGTGATGAATCCCGCCGCGAAAACCGCCAAGCTCGCGCTGCTCGGCGCTTTCATCCTCCGCCCTGCGGCGTGGGATGCGCGCGCCGAAGGATGGTCCCGCCTCCTCCCGCACGATTGGCCCGGCGAACACTCCGCCCACCTCGGCGAAATGGTAAGCACGGGCCGCGCGCAAATGCTGGAGCTTCTCCGCGACGGCGAGCGTATCGGGTTTCTCGTGTACGAAATCGACCGCGATTTCGCCCCTCCGGAATTCGTCATCCTCGCCGCCTACTCCGGCGATGCGCGCGTCTCGGTGACGGCGCACTGTCTGCCCGAAATCGAAGCGACGGCCCGCGCGATCGGTTGCGCCACGATCCGCTTTCACACGATGCGCCCCGGCCTGATCGCCCGCGCGCGCGCCGCCGGCTTCCGCGTTTCCGAAGTCATCGCCCGAAAGGACATCCGTCATGGCTAGTTCAAAATCGGACTCTTCCCAGAAAACGCAGGCGACTTCGAACACCTCGAACCTCGACCAACGCATCGGCGTCTCGGGCGACGGGAATGTGACGGCGGGCGCGAATTCCGTCATCACGGTTCAATCGCTCGACGCCGACATCGCGCGCGCCGCGCTGGATTCCGGCACCGAAGCGGCCCGCCTCGCGCTCTCCGCCTCCCTCCAAGGCTTGGGCATTTCCGCCGATCTCGGAGACACCGCGATTCAGGCCGCGCTCGCCGCCGGCCAGTCCGCCGCCGATGCCGCCACCGAAGCCGCGCGCCTCGCCCTCGCCTCGAACGTCCAAACCTCCGGCCTGCTCGCCGACACCGCGGATACCGCCATCCGCGCCGCCGCCGCGCAGACCGCCAGCGCGACCGCTGCCACGACGGAAGCCGCGCGCCTCGCGCTCTCCTCTAACGCCACGGTCTCCGACGCTGCTATCGGCGCCGTGCAAGACTCCGCGCGTGCCGCCGTCTCCGGCGTGTTGGAGGCTGGCGCCGCCGTTGCCGATCTCGCCGACACCTCCGTCCGCGCCGCTGCCGAGCAGACCGCCAGCGCGAGCGCCGCCACGACGGAAGCCGCGCGCCTCGCCCTGTCGTCGAACGTGCAGGTGTCGCAAGGCGCGTTCGACCTCGCCGACACCTCCGTCCGTGCCGCCGCCGCTGCCGGTGCCACCGCGCAAAGCGCCGCCGACACCGCGAAAGAGTCTGCGCGCCTCGCCCTCGCGGCGAACACCGAAGTCACCCAATCCGCGCTCTCCGCGACGCAGGAAGCCGCGCGCCTCGCGCTGTCGTCGAACACGCAAGTCACCACCGCCGCGCTTTCCGGCGCCAACGACACCGCCGCGAAGGCGCTCTCCGAAGCCGCCGCCGTCGTGGACAGTAACAACGCCCTCACCGAATCGACGCGCCTCGGCAACGCGAACATCGCGACGAAGTTCCTCGATACCGCTTCGCAGACGCTCGCCGACTCACGGAAAACCGCTGACGAAACGATCATCGCGACCGTCTCGAAATACGGCGCGATTGTCGCCATCGGCATAGCCGCCGTGGTTGGCCTCACGCTCTACGCCAAAACCCGCCGCGCCGCCTGATCCGCCGTCCTCCGGTCTCTCAACTCTCAACCCTCAACTCTCAACTCCGCGCGTCCGCGCGGCCCCCCATGAACCTGAAACCCTTCTCCCCTCCCGAAGTCCGCCCGCTCCTCATCCCCGCCGGTGCCACCTCCGCCGTCATGCCGATTGTGGGGCGCTCGGTTTACTTCAAGGAGGCGACGTATTCGAATTTCAGTGTGTCGCTGAACAAGGGGCCGTTCGTCCCCGTCGATCTCGCGTTTGGCTTCCGCGTGCCGGCCTACATGGAAGCGTTTTCGACGGTCCAAATCAAAAACGACAACGCCGCCGATTTGGCCGTCGTGATGATCGTGACGGAACTCGACGTGAATGACCGCCGGACGAACATCATCGAATCCCGCGGCGGCAGCGCGGCGAGCATGGTTCCGAATGCGTGGCAATATCTCGATTTAGTGCCGACCTCCGGGGTTCGTTTGCATATTGAGGCAAACGCAAACCGTGCCGCTATCGTCTTGAAGCTCGGTTCCGCCGATGGCCCCGGGCGTTTAGACGTCTATGACGCCGCGGTCGGCGGCAATTTGCTGGCGTCGTTTTATTACAGCGACGAGAGCATTTCGCCCGCTATCGAAAAGATAGCGAATAAGGGCGAATTCTGGATAGAGGACGTCGTCGGGAACGGAAATGTGGCGGTCTCTGAGTGGTGCTTCTCCTGAGTACGTCCGCGCCCCCCGCCCCATGGTCACCGCCTCCCAAGCCCGCGCCAACGTCGCCAGCGCCACCACGCTGCTCGCGCGTCAGCTCGGACTGTATTCAAACGATGGTTCCGGCTTCGACTACTCCGCGCTATCGCCGAACGATCAAATCACCCTGACCAACGCCCTCGCCGCCTACATTCAGGCGCATCCCGCGCTGTTCGACACCGGCGCGACGGACCTCACGAACCCCGCCCTCTCCGCCGCCTACTCGACGAATTCGGGCATCGAGGAAAACAACTACGCTCTCGGCCAATTCGTCGATACCGCCCTCTCCGAAGCCCGCGCGATCAATCCTCTCGATTCGCAGAACATCGGCACCGTCGGCAAATACCTGCTCGGCGCTGCCGTCATCCTCGGCGCGGTCTATATCGTCGCGAAGCCCGGCGCGCTCGCGTCGCTGAAAAAACTTTTCGCGCGGGCGAATCCCGCAAAATGAAACTCGCGGGCAACCTCTGCGTCGGCGTGAGCGGCACCATGCTGGCGGATTGGCTGACGGCGCACGCCCCCGCCGCGTCATGGTTCGCGGCGATCCCCACCGGCCTCTGGATGCTCTTCCAAATCTTCGACCGCCTCCGCTCCCCCCGTGTGTCAAATCGGACCAAATAACGGACGCGGAGGCACCGCGCCGAACAACACGCGAGGCATGGTTTTTCCGCCGGGTCGCACGTGGTATCCTCGCGAGTGTCCGCGTGTGCAGTGGCAAAGCGTCGCTTTCGGTTCAGGCGTGTTTTGTGCCATCGGTGGAAACGCCGCTGGCGATCCTTACGAATTGGCGATGACGAGCGACGACGGTTACTTTTGGCGGCCCCGTCGGGTCGCTACTTCTGCGTATTTTTGGAATAGCATCGCCTATGGGGCAGGCCGTTTCGTCGCAGTCGGGGCGACGCGGAATATCATGACAAGTGACGACGGTGCGACGTGGGATTTGATCGCCAACGTGTCCGGAGTCGGCACGGGCTGGCAGTCCGTCTGCTTTTTCGGTGGTCAATTCGTCGCCGTTTCGGCGATTAGCAATCTACTACAGGCGATGACGTCGCCCGATGGCGTGAGTTGGACGGTGAGGAGTACTCCCGCAAATCACCCATGGGCGTCCGTTGCTGGCGGCGCGGGCTGTCTCGTGTCGGTCGCGAGCGACGGTGGCGTGATGCGGAGTGCGGACCTTGGGGCGAGCTGGACTTACATCGGAAAACCGTTCGGCTCTTCATCGTGGCGGTCTGTCTGTTTCGGTGCGGGAATCTTCGTCGCCGTGTCGGGCGTCGGCGCGGCGACGAAAATCATGACGAGCGCGGACGGCCTCACATGGACCGAGCGGGCCGCGCCCGGCGACGGTGATTTTTGGTCTGTCGCATCCGGCTCCGGTTCGTGGGGAAATCTATTTGTCGCGACAAGCCGGGAAGTCCTTCCCCTCGTCATCACGAGTCGCGACGGGCAAAGCTGGCAGGCGCAATCCGCGAAAATCGGAAGTCTGGATTTCAACAACGAGTGGCAAGGCATATGTTTCGCGAACGGCCTGTTCGTCGCCACCTCGTGGGGTCAACACAATGCCCCGGGTTACTATCGCGTTATGACTAGCGGAGCGCTCTCATGAACTGGCTCTCTCTCCTCGGCAACGTCGCCAGCGGCGGTCTCTTCGGCCTCGTCGGACAGCTCGCGACCGGCTTCCTTCATCTACGCGAAAGAGCGCAGGAAAACGCGCACGAGCTGGCGATGATCGAAGCGCGCAAAGGTCTCGCCGTCGAAGCCGCGTCCGCGACCGCCTTTGCCGAATCCCAGCGTGCCGAAGCCGCGACCAATGGAAACACCGTCCCCCCGTGGGCGGCGGCCGTAAAAACGCTCTGGAGGCCGTTTCTGTCGCTGCTGCTGCTCACGCTCACGTGGCGCATCTATGAGACGGCCACGCCGGAAGTCCGCGACCGCATCTCCGGCGATCTCGTCACCGTCACGAGCGCATGTGTCTTCTGGTGGTTCGGCTCCCGCTACCAAGCCGCCCTCCGCGAAGCGTCGCCCGTGACGCTGCGATCGCCACTCACGCCGGCACCGTCACGCAAACCGTGACCCGCCGGCGGACCGCGCCGCCTGGTCAGACACACTTGCTAATCTCGCCGCGATTTCCGGCGTCCATCGACGACCTGGCCCCGACCCCGTTTCCGGCGTCAACTATTGTCCCCCGCGAAAAGGGTTCCCCGCTTCGTCTTTTTTTTCCTGATCCCGTTTCTCTGCATCGGCCAAAGTGCGGTCCGGTTTCAGTGCATTTTTTTTCGGGCTGATACCCGGCCCCTCGCGCGCAATCCATGCGATGTCAGTCAGCATCCTTTCCGGAGATTTTTCGGGCCGCTGCATCGAAAGCCGCGCGTGCTCTCTGAGGTTTTTTTCAGCTAATTTATCGACCTCAGTTTTTTTGCTCATTTTTTCTTCGGTGCTTTAGATCCATACTCCGCGGTATTTTCCGCCGCTAGTGGAAGGGAGTCCGTCTCCAAGCCGAACGTCGCCTTCAAAGCGTATTCGAGATTCTCTCGCGCGATTCTGAAAAATTGGTCCCTCTGGTGTCGCGGCAAAGCCATCAATTCGGCGTTTGTGAGCGGAAAAACCGAAGGAACATTCTGCTCTCGGTGTTTCTGAATCCTTAAGTTTTGCTCAAGCAGCGTGCGGAGCCGGCGGTCGAATTTGTTGAAGTCTTTAGCATCTAAAGAATCCATGACCATCGTCCGCGTTGAGGCATCGGGCGCGCTCACTTCGGGGAAGCCCTGCGAGGCCCACCATTCGATTATTTGAGCGGCAAATTTGCTCTTTTTGGCTCCGCACGCGTCCCCGCGAGCGGCGACGATTTTGACCAGAGCTTTGTCCAAGTGAACGCCGAGGGTTTCCGCTCTCGATGATTTTCCCACGCGGCAAGGGAGCATTGAACCGGGCCGCGCGGGAGAAAAAAGGCTTGAAGTCTTAAGACTCTTAAGACTACGAACCTCCATGCGGCGCCCCATGGGACAGGCAGTGAAATCCCCGATCCGCCGCGTTTTCATCTGAAATCCCTCGCCATGATCTACGTTATTCGCGCCACCGCTCTGGACCGTTCGGACACATACCCCCAGTGGGTGTTTATGTTTGAAGGCGGTCTCGAACTAGTTTTTTCCGCCGAAAAAGCTTGGCCGTTCAACCTCCGCCTCGCGACACAGGTTTGTTCGGAACTGATGGCCCGCTATGGTCGCCGCTTCACGTTCGCCGTCGAATCGCTCCCCGCGCATCTCCGCTCGCGATGAGCGCGGACGATTCAGACCAAGGCGTTTTCCGGTACTTCCGTATCGACCGCGTGGACATGGTCCTGAAACCGAAGCGCCCCGGCGCGCGGCTGATCCTCTGTTCGACGCGTCGCAGTAACGAACTTTTCCGCCGTCTCTACCGCGCCTCCTCCACCGGCGAACAAGTCGTCTACCTCCAGCAAGACGGGCACGCCCTCGACACGGAAAGCCTCGCCGGCCTCAACAGCTACCTGCGCACCCCTCACACGATGGGGCGGATGCTGATGCCGTGGGCGCATCTCGAAGAGAGCGGAATTCACCGCTACGCGTGGAAAGATTTCTGCCGTCACCTCGACCTCGTTTTCCACGCGTGAAAGGTGACATCATACTCCGCCCGAATTCCTCGCGAGATTTGCGCCTCGACAAGCTCGCAAGCGAACTCGGCTTCACGTCGAAAAATCAGCTCTTGGGTCACGTCGCATTCGAAGTCAGCCAATGCAAGCCGGAGCGATTTTATAAAGCCCTCGGCGCGTTGGTGGAAGTAGCCCGCCGCAAGTAGCCCCCTTCCCCTCCCGTTTTTTATATCACTGCTGAATCGCCCCTTAATACCATAATATACCGGTAGCAAACGAGCTGTTTATTGTGCGTCGTCGCGTCCTGCCGAGGAAAGCCGCGAGATGCTCACAATCAACGAGATGCTCACAATCAACGTTAAGCGTAACCCCGAAGAGCCTTTCGGCGAACCTCCAGACCGCGAACAAACGCCGTGACGCACCCGCACCGGTAGGGACGCCTCTCCGAGGCGTCCGCAGCAGTCGAACAACCGACAAATTAATCGGCGTACTAGCCGAATGACCTGCGGAGCGCCCTGCCAGAGCGCTTTGAAAATAGTGCGACGGCACGGTGGGTCGAAGGTAGGAGCCTGCTTGCAGGCGATCCCGGCGGGCGAAGGTCCAGCATCGCCTGCAAGCAGGCTCCTACACAGACAGCGCGGCTATGGAAATTTCCAAAGCGCTCCTCCAAGCTCACCGGCATTCTCTCTACGGACGCCTGGCCCGAAGCACGAGATGCAACCGATACGGCTGCACCGGCACCGCGTATTTCTCCAGCACGCCCGGCCCGCAACTGCTGTTGCCCAGTCCGCACATCCGCGCATCGAGTGACAACACCACTTCCGGCCTCGCTCGCAGTTCATGCGCATGCCGCACCGCCGCCAGGTCGCCCGCCGCAAAATGCAGCGCGGAGAACGCCATCGCTTCGTCGGGCGCGAGGATCGCCAGCGCCCGTCCGCCGCCGCCCGGCGCTTCGCTCAACGTCACCCAGCGCACGTCCTCCTTGTTTCCGTTTTCCTGCGGCCGCACGTAGGGCACATACTGCTCCGTAACCGTGCCGCGCCAGACTCCCATGAACGCCGCGCTCTTCCGATCCGCATAATTTTCCTGCGGGCCGCGGCCATACCAGCGCACATTTTCGAGCGCGCGATTCAATCGCAGCACCACGCCGATCCGCGGCAGCGGCGGCAACTCGCCGGTCGGCGTGAACTCGCTTTCCAAATCGATCGTGCCTTCGTCGTGCACGGTCCACACCGCGCGGTGTCGCAGCGCACCGGTTTTTGCCGTGCTCACCGCGACGATCTCCACGCGCACTTCACCCGCCGCCGGCTCGCTCACCGCAAACGACTCGACCTTCCGCTCGAGTCGATCGAGCCCCGCCTGCGTCCACTCGCGCGCGAGCCACTTCCCGAAACCGCGATCGTTGTCCGTCGGCGCCCGCCACGCCTGCAACACCGGCCCGGCGGGCCCCTCGGCGCCCGACGCCGCCAGCAATTCTCCCGCGCCGAAATCCAGCGACACCAGCGTCCCTGCCGCCCGGCTGAAGACCGCGGCGAGCCCGTCCGCTTTCACCGTCACGCGGTCGCCTTCTCTCGCCACCGTCACCGGCCGCATTTTATTTTCCGCAATCTTCTTCGCCACCGCGGACCCGGTCGTCACCGGCACTTCGAGTTTCAACTGTTCCGTCGCGACGACCACCGGCTCTTTCGCCCAGCGGGGCGCCGTGCGCGTCGCCAACTCGAGCTTCAGCCAAAAGTCCTCTCCCTCGTTCCGCGCCGCGATCTCCTTCACCGGCACCGTCACATCGATCGTTTTTCCCGGCGCGAGGTCGATCGCCGGCAGCACGCCGCGTTGTCGCTCCACCCCGTCGGACACGACCGACCATCGCGCCTCGAACTCGCGCAGGTTCACGTGAAAATTTCGGTTTGTGAAACGCACCCTCGCCGCGCCCGGCCGCATCTCGCGCGCCTCGATCGCGACCGGCTGATAGATTTTTTTCACCTCCCAAAACTTCGGCGTCAGCTCGCGGTCCGCGGTCACGATGCCCTTGATCGCAAACGCCCCGAGGTTCGGCTTGTCGCCGAAATCGCCGCCATACGCGATGAACTTACGTCCGTCCGGCGCCGTCTTCCGCAGGCCCTGGTCCGCCCACTCCCAGATGAATCCGCCCAGCAGCCGCGGGTGCCAGTAAATCTCGCGCCAGTATTCTTCGAGGTTGCCGATCGCGTTGCCCATCGCATGCGCGTATTCGCTCGTCAGCACCGGCCGTGTTTCGCCGTCGATCATCGTCAGCTCGATCAGCCGCTCCCAACGCGCGTTCTCCGGCCGCTCGTTCGTCGCATCGGCGGGCAGCCCGGGATTCAAGTAGCGATCCATCGTGCGGGGATAAAACCGGCTCACGACGTCGACCGTCGCCGGATCGCGCGGTGACCCTTGCGCGCCTTCGTAGTGCACCGGTCGCGTCGGATCGAAATCGTGCAACCACGCCGACATCGCCGCAAAGTTCGGCCCGTAACCCGACTCGTTGCCGAGCGACCAGAAGATCACCGACGGATGATTCTTGTCGCGCTCCGCCAGCCGCACCGCGCGGTCGAGAAACGCCGCCGCCCACGCCGGCTGGCTCGCCAGCCACCCGCGCACGCCGTGGGTCTCGAGATCCGCTTCGTCGATCACGTAGAGCCCGTAGCGATCGCACAGCTCGAGCCAGCGCGGATCGTCCGGATAGTGACACGTCCGCACCGCATTGATGTTCGCCTGCTTCATCAGCGCGATGTCCTGCACCATCCGCTCGAGCGTGAGCGCGTGCCCGCGATCCGGATCGAGTTCGTGCCGGTTCACGCCGCGCAATTTCACCGGCGCGCCGTTCACCAGCAGCCGGCCGTCGCGAATCTCGATCGCGCGGAAACCCACGTCGCAGCCGACCGCTTCGACGATCCCGTCAGCCGCATCGCGCAACGTCAGCACGAGCCGGTAGAGCGTGGGCGTTTCCGCCGTCCATTTCGCCGGCGCCGGCACGCGCGCCTCGAGCCAGCCGAATTTCCGCGGACCGCGCTGCGGCGTGCGCTCGTTCAGGATGCCCGCCTTGAAATCGCGGTTCAAAATTTCCGCCGCGTCGTGTCGCACCGGCGCCGCGAGCACGGCGCGGCCCGCCTCGTCGAACAACTCCGCCTGCACCGTCCAGCCCGCGAGCGTGGCGTGATCCGCCGCCGCCAGCTTCGGTTCGATCCGCAAGGTCGCGTCGCGGTCATCCGCGTCGAGTTCCGTCCGGACCGCGAAATCCGTCACGCGCGCCGCCGCCGTCGAATAGAGCCACACGTCGCGCTGGATGCCGCCGAAGCGCCACATGTCCTGATCTTCGAGGTAGCTCCCGTCGCAAAATTTGTAGACCTCGACCGCGATGGAATTTTTTCCCGCCCGCATTTGCGCCGTGATCTCGAACTCCGCCGGCTCCATGCTGCCCTGGCTGTAGCCGACACGCACGCCGTTCACCCAAACGTAGAACGCGCTCTGCACGCCGCCGAAGTGGACGAACACCCGCCGCCCCGTCCAGCCCGCCGGCACGTCGAAGCTCCGCCGATACGAGCCCACTGGATTGCGCTCGCGATACGTCGTGTAGTCCCGGGGCGGTTCGCTTGTCACGCGCGGCGGATCGATTTTGAAAATGTAGCCGCTGCTCGCGTAGACCGGCGTGCCGTAGCCGTTCACTTCCCAATTCGCCGGCACCGGAAACGTCTTCCACGCCGCGTCGTCGAAATCCTCGCGCCAGAAATCCGCCGGCCGGTTCTCCGGCCGTGGCGACCAGTGAAATTTCCACGCCGTCTCGCTGCTCAACGCCTGCACCCACGGCGACGCCTCCACGCGTCCGACCCGCGCCTGCTCGACCGACGCAAACGGCGCGAAGCTCGCGCGCGCCGGCTCGCGATTCTGCGCCAGCACCTGCTCGTTTTCCCACTCCGGCGCCGCGCCTCGCGCGAGCGTCGCGATCGCCAGCAATCCCGCGACGAACAGCCCGCCTCGCCCGCTCATCGTTTCCTCTCCGTCGCGTCTGGCGTCAGTTCCCGCACCTCGCCCTCGCGCAAGTTCACCGTCCAGCTCATCCCGCCCCAGCGCACGACCGCGTGCGTGCCCCACCGGCTCGTGATCGTCGCCCGCGTGAGCCGTCCCTCGCTCCACGCGATCGCCACCTCGAAGCCGCCCCGCGCCCGCAACCCACGCACGCTTCCTTCCGGCCATTCCGCCGGCAGCGCGGGCAACAGCCGGATTTCGGCGACGTCGTTTTCCGCCGTCGCCCCGCTCGGACGCGCCCGGCTCTGCAGCAACATCTCCACCATCGCCGCCGGCCCGCCGAGATTCCCATCGATCTGAAACGGCGGATGCGCGCCAAATAAATTCGGATACAACCCGCCCGTCCATTGCCCGACTTTCTCCGTCGGCCGCGCCGGCGCGAGATGCGCCTTCAGCAACGCGTAGGCGTGCTCGCCGTCACCGAGCCGCGCCCACATCCCGAGTTTCAAAGCCGTTCCCCAGCCCGTGCCCGCATCGCCGCGCACCTCGAGCGTCTTCCTCGCCGCGCTGGCGAGCGGCGGCGTCGCTTCCGGCGTGATTTCATGTCCGGGAAACAATCCCCACAAGTGCGCGACGTGCCGATGATGCGGGTCCACCTCCTGGTAGTTTTCCAGCCATTCCATCACGCGTCCGTCCGGTCCCACGCGGGTCGGCGCGAGCCGCGCGCGCTTGTCGTCGAGTTCCCGCCGCAATTCCGCGTCGACCCCGAGCACCCGCGCCGCCTCGCTCGTCGCCGCGAACAACGCCCGCACCAGTTGCTCGTCCGCCGTCGCGCCGAGACACACGTGCGCCGTCGCTCCGTCCGCCAGCCGAAACTCATTTTCCGGCGAATTCGACGGCGCCGTCACCAGCCAGCCGTGCGACGGCTCCGCCACGAGCATGTCGAGGTAGAACGACGCCGAGCCTTTCAAAATCGGATACGCTTCCCGCAAGAATTCCCGGTCGCCCGTGAACAGCCAGTGCTCCCACAAATGCGTGCAGAGCCACGCCGACCCCGAACTCGTCGCGCCCCACGCCGCCGATTCGCCGGGCGACGTGAAACCCCACGGATTCGTGATCACGTGCGCCACCCAACCACGCGCCCCATAATAGGCCCGCGCCGTCCGCGCGCCCGGTTCCACCAGCGATCCGATCAGTGCGAACAGCGGCGCGTGCAGTTCGCCGAGGCCCGCCACTTCGGCCAGCCAGTAATTCATCTGCACGTTGATGTTCAGGTGCCAGTCGCCGTTCCACGGCGTCTGCACGCCGTCCGCCCAGATTCCCTGCAGATTCGCCGGCAGCCCGCCCGGCCGCGACGACGAGATCAACAAGTAGCGTCCAAAATCGAAATACAGCGCCGCCAACCCCGGGTCTCGCGCTCCCGCCGCAAACGCCGCCAGCCGCTCCGGCGCGCTCGCGGCCTCCGCCTTCGCATCCGTCGGTCCCAGTTCGAGCGCCACGCGATCGAACCATTTTCTGAAATCCGCCACGTGCGCCGCCTTCAGCGCCGCGAAACTTTTCTCGGCCGCTCGCGCCACGTCCGCGCGCGCCGTCCGCTCGACATCCTCCGTTTTCCGTCCGGCAAAACTGCGGTTGCCGATATCCGTCGTTCCGCCGACCAGCAGCATCACTTCGTCCGCGTCGCTCACGCGCAGCCCCGCGCCGCTCGCGTCCACTCGTCCGCCCCGCACGAGCACGCGCAGCACGGCGGCGAACTGCACGCCTTCGCCCCCGCGGCCATCGGGCAATGCTCCGCGCAAAACCAGTTCGTCCGCTCCCCGAGCGCCGACGCTCGCTCGCTCCGGCCGGTCCAGCGCCACGTCGAAGTTCAACCCGCCCGCCCGGTCCGTTTTCAGTCGATAGACGAACACCTCGTCCGGCGCGCTCACGAAGCCTTCGCGCTCGCAGGCCACGCCGTCGCGTTCATAGCGCACCCGCGCCGTCGCCGTCGCGAGGTCGAGTTCCCGCCGATAATTTTTCACCTCGCCCGCTCCCGCGCCGCGAAACACGAGCCGCAGATTGGCGAGCATCTGATACGAGCCATAGGGCAGATTCGCGGCGCGTCCGCGCCCCGACCCCGCTCCGCGGCACGTGAACCGCTCGTTCATGATCTTCTCCGCTTCGACGTTCCTGCCTGCGAGCAGCAGCCGCCGGATTTCCGGCAGCGCCTCCGCCGCCTCCGGGCGGTCCGCGTCCTGCGGCGAACCCGACCACATGCCGCTTTCGTTGAGCACGACTCGCTCCTCGGCGACGCCGCCGAAGATCATCGCGCCAAGGCGGCCGTTGCCGAGCGGGCTCGACTCCGTGAAATGTTCCGCCGGCGTGTCGAGCCGGATGACGCGCTCGGCAGCGAGCGTCGCCGCCGGCCACGCCAACCCAAGCGCGCACAGCCATCGCAGCCATGTTCGGGGCAGTTTCATGACGGACCGGCAGCATTGACTCCGCGCGCGCCGCGGGCACGCCCAATCACCTCCCGATTTCCACGCCGCCCGCATTAGCATTCCGGTGATGTCGAGGCGTGACGCCCTTCCCCTCGCCGCCGCATCATTCGCCCGCTCTCCGATGTCGCGCGCCCCCCAAATCCTTCGCGCATCCGTTCTCCTCTTCGCCGTCGCCTGCATGGCTGCTTTCGGTGCGTCGTCCGCGCACGCCGCGACGCTGCTCCCCTTCGACGCCGACTGGCGCTTTCACCTTGGCGAATTCGCCGGCGCCGAAGTTCCCCGCTGCGACGACTCTGCCTGGCGCGTGCTCGATCTCCCACACGATTGGAGCATCGAGTCCCTTCCGAGCGCCGACGCTCCATCCGCCGGCGGCGGCGGATTTTTTCTCACCGGCGTCGGCTGGTATCGGAAAACCTTCGACGCTCCCGCCGCCTGGCGCGGCTTGCGGGTCGCCATCGAATTCGACGGCGTTTACCGCGACAGCGAGGTCTGGCTCAACGGCCATTCGCTCGGCCGCCGACCGAGCGGCTTCGCGTCGTTTCGCTACGATCTCACGCCATTCCTCGTGTTGGGTGAAAGAAACACCCTCGCCGTCCGCGTCGACAACTCCGCCCAGCCCAACTCCCGCTATTACACCGGCTCCGGCATTTACCGCCACGTGCGCCTTCGCCTCGCCGATCCGCTCCACGTCGAACCCGACAGCCTCTTCGTCGAAACCCGCGCCCTCTCCGCGTCCGTCGCCGAGTTGAGCGTCACCGCCGAGATCGTCAACCGCAGCGACACCGCGCGCTCCGTCAGCATCGGCATCTCGATTCTCGACGCGACCACCACGCCGATCGTCGCGGCGCAGACCCGCGCGACCGTCGCGCCAAATTCGTCCTCTCCTATCCGCGTTTCGCTCTCGATTCCTCATCCTGACGCGTGGTCGCCCACCTCGCCCGCACTGCACCGCGCCGTGGTGCGCATCCTTGACGGCGAGCGCGAAACCGATCGCACCGAAGCGACGTTCGGTCTTCGCACGATCCGCGTGTCCGCTGCGCGCGGCCTCGAGTTGAACGGCGAACCGCTGAAACTTTTCGGCGGCAACGTCCATGCCGACAACGGTCCGCTCGGCGCCGCCGCCTTCGATCGCGCCGAGGAGCGTCGCGCCGAACTTCTCCACGCCGCCGGTTTCAACGCCGTGCGCACCGCGCACAATCCGCCCTCTCCCGCCTTCCTCGCCGCCTGCGACCGCCTCGGACTCCTCGTCATCGACGAGGCGTTCGACGGCTGGAAAAAGAAAAAACTCCCCGAGGACTACGGCCGCACCTTCGACACCGAGTCCCCGCGCGACCTCGACGCCATGGTCCGCCGCGACCGCAACCATCCGTCCCTCGTGCTCTGGAGCGTGGGCAACGAGCCTTACGAACGCGCCAGCCCCGCCGGTGCCGCGATCGCGCACGCCCTCGCCGACCGCGTGCGCGCGCTCGATCCCACGCGCCCCGTCACCGCCGGCATCAACGGCGTCGGCAAACGCGGCGACTGGCGTCAGCTCGATCCGCTCTTCACCGCCTTCGACGTCGCCGGCTACAACTACGAACTCACCCGCGCCGCCGCCGATCACGAACGCGTGCCCGCCCGCGTGATCGTTTCCACCGAGTCCTACCAGGCCGACGCCTTCGCGAGCTGGTCCGCCGTCGACAGCGCGCCGTGGGTCATCGGCGATTTCGTGTGGAGCGCGATGGACTACCTCGGGGAAGCCGGCATCGGCCGCGTGTTCGCGCCGGGCGAGCCGGTTCGCGGGCATTGGGAAGGTTCGCATTTTCCGTGGCACGGCGCCGCGTGCGGCGATCTCGATCTCATCGGCTCGCGCCGGCCGCTGTCGCACTATCGCGCGATCGTCTGGAATCGCGGCGAGCGGCTCTACGCCGCCGTGCGCGTGCCGACGCCCGACGGTCGTCCGTGGGGAATTTCGCTTTGGGCTCCGCCACCTCTCCGCGCGGACTGGACCTGGCCCGGCTGCGACGGACGCCAGCTCATGGTTGAGGTCTATTCGCGCCACGCCATCGTCCGGCTCTACCTGAACGACCGCCTGATCGGCGAAAAACCCACGACCCGCGCCGAGCAGTTCAAGGCGGAATTCGCCGTCCCCTACTCGCCCGGCGAACTTCGCGCCGTCGGCGTCGATGGCGGCCGGGAAACCGAATCGTTCGTCCTCGCCACCGCCGGCGCTCCCGCTGCGCTGACACTCGTCGCCGATCGCACCGCGCTGCATGCCGACGGCCAGGATCTGGCCTTCGCTAACGTCGAACTCACTGACCCTCACGGGCGACTCGTGCGCGGTGCAGATGTCGTCGTCCGCTACGAACTCACGGGCCCTGCCGACTTCGCCGCAATCGGAAACGCGGACCTCACGAGCACTGAAAGTTATCAGGCGAATCCGCATCGCACCTTCGAGGGTCGCGCGCTCGTCGTCGTCCGCACGCGACGCGGCCAACCCGGACGCATCGTGCTCACCGCCACCGGGGACCACCTGCCCGCGACGCGCATCGAACTGCCGGCCACCTCTCCATGACACGAACCTCTTTCCGATCGCTGCGGCTCGGTTTCGCTTTTTTCCTGGTCGTCGCTTCCGCCCGCGCCGAAGTCCGCTGCGCACCGATCTTCGGCGATCACATGGTGCTGCAACGCGAGCGGGCCGTGCCCATCTGGGGCGACGCCGCGCCCGGCGAACATATCGGCGTCGATTTCGCCGGCCATTCGGTCAACGCGACTGCCGACGCCGCCGGCCGCTGGCGCGCCGATCTTCCTGCTCTCGTCGCGAGCTCCGAGCCGCGCGCGCTCACCATCCGCGACAGCGCCGGCCACACGCTCGCGTTTTCCGACGTGCTCGTTGGCGAAGTCTGGTTCTGCTCCGGCCAGTCGAACATGGAGAAACCGCTCGGCCCGCGCAAAGGCCAGAAACCCACCGACGACTATGAACAGGAACTCGCTCGTTCCGCCTGTCCGACGCTGCGCCTTTTTCAAGTTCCGCATTCCGGCCGCACGAAGCCCGACAGTGCGCTGCAACGCTGGTGGCCGTGCGACGCGACCGCGCTGACGAACACCGGCTTCTCCGCCGCCGCCTACTACTTCGGCCGCGATTTGCAGCGCCAGCTCGGCGTGCCGGTGGGCCTCATCCACTCGAGCTACGGCGGCACCCGCATCGAGGCCTGGATGCCGCCCGGCGCCTTCGCCTCGGATCCGAAATTACGCCGTCTCCCACTCGAAAAATACGACGCCTACCTCCCCGGCGTGCAGGCGACGGAACTGTATGCGTCGATGGTCGCTCCCTACGTGCCTTTCGCGCTGCGCGGCTTCCTTTGGTATCAAGGCGAGACGAACGGCATGAACGCCGAGCATCTGATCTACGCGGCGAAACAACGCGCGTTGATCGCCAGCTGGCGCGCCGCGTGGCAGGCGCCCGACGCGCCGTTCTACTTCGCGCTCCTCGCGCCGTTCGGCTACTCTCACCAGAAACACTGGGCGAAACAACTCACGCCCGACGCGCTGCCCGCGCTCTGGGAAGCGCAGCTCGCCACGCTCGACGTGCCGCGCACCGGCGTCGTCACGACCACCGATCTCGCCGGCAACGCCCGCGATATTCATCCCACGAACAAACGCGACGTCGGACTCCGCTTCGCCCGCCTCGCTCTCGCCGAAACCTACGGCCGCCCCGATGCGGCTGCGCTTGCGCCGCGCTTCGCGTCGCTGCGCCCGATCGATGCCGGACGCCGCCTCGAACTCGCTTTTGCGCCCGCCACCGGCCTCCATGCGCGCGACGCTGCCCCGCTCACCGGCTTCGTCGTCGCCGGCGCGGATCGCGTTTTCCATCCCGCCGACGCCACGCTCATCGACAGCAAAGTGATTGTCTCCGCGCCCGACGTGCCCGCGCCCGTCGCCGTCCGTCTCGGCTGGGACGAACGCGCGAACCCGAACCTCGTCAACGCCGCCGGCCTGCCCGCGCTCCCTTTCCGCACCGACGACTGGCCGCTGCAGTTGGAACAACCCAAAAGCGCCGCGCCCGAAAATGCCGTGGCACCGCCGCCCCGGTAGGGACGCCTCTCCGAGGCGTCCGTTGCGACTCCACGGCCAGCGGAGGAGCCTGTTTCCCGGCGAATCACCACCACGCGAGCGCGAGGGTGGCTACCGTTTATCCATGCCATCGATGTAAAAGTCCGAACGCTCGAGGCGATCGGCACGACCCGCATTTCAACTAAAACTACAGTTCTGAAACGGTAACCTATTGGGTTACCCTACGACTGGCGGGCGACTGCAACTGGCGGCATGGTTTCATTTGAAATGCGCTAGAGGCTGTCATGAACTTTCTGTCACAGCCTCAGAGGTAGGGCGGGCATTCCGCTGCCCGCCGGAAAGTCTTTTGTCATTTCGCGGCGCTTACGGGGCGAGTGCCCTGCCGGCCAAACCTTCGAACTAAAGTTCATGACAGCCTCCAGCCTAAAACGGTAACCTATTGGGTTACCCTACGACTGGCGGGCCGCTGCAACTGGCGGCATGGTTTCATTTGAAATGCGCTAGAGACTCTATCGGCCGGCGTCGTTCGCCTCGCGCAGATCGCGGAACGCCGGCTCGAGCCCCGCCGCCGCCTGGATCGCCTCGCTCACTTGCGGCCCGTTGTTCTCCCAGACATTTCCCGGACCGGTGGCGTTCTTCAAAAATCTCTCCGCCGGGCACCCGTTGTCGCGCACGGTGATGAACGACGAGCCTTCGTCCGTATAGAGGTAAAACCAGTGCTCGGGATCGTGCACCCACGGGCTCATCGTGATCTCGCGCACGACGTTTTCCGCCACGAGCGTGCCCGGCTGCGCCGAGAGCGTGTAGATTCCCGCCGTGTCGCTCATGCGGGTGGCGACACGCCGCAGGAGATTCGCCCGCACCGTATTCCGCCGCGCCGCGTTCGGCGTGCGCGTCCAGCCCCAGCCCAGGCTGATGCCCGTGTAAGACGTATCCGAAATCTCGTTATGCTCGATCGTCGTGTCCCGCACCGAGCCGGCGATGACCGCCACGCCGCCCCAGTCTTCGTTGGCGCAATCGGCGATTACGTTGTCCGCCAGCCTCAGCCGCGCACAAATCATCCGCTCGTCCCGCGGGTCATACGGCAGATGCGCCTCGACGCCGCCTTCCGCCAGCGCTCCGGCCATCAGCCCATTGATGCCGATGTCGCGCACCACCGCGCCCTCGACCGCGCTGTCCTGCACCGCATACGCCAGGTCGATCCCGTTCGCCGCCGTGTGCTCGATTCGACAACGGCGGAAGTTCACCGCGCGCGCTCCCCGCACCTCCACCGCCGCCGGCGGCCGGCCCAGCCACGCCTGGTTGTCGAGCCCGTGCCAATCCGGTGTGCCGGGCGGCCTGAGCCCATATGCGTCGCGCATGAACAGGCCCGCCTGCAACGGCACGTGCCCGCGCCACGAGGGCCGCAGCCACGTCGTGTGCTCGAACGCCACGCCTTCGAATGTGACGTGCTGCACCGGCCGGTCCGTCGTTCCTTCCACGTTCACCAGCGTCTCGAGCGCCGGCGCGATGACCTCGGCCCGCGTCAGATCCTCGCCGTCGCGCGGCCAATAATAAATCCGCCCTCCCGCCAGATCCTCGAACCATTCGCCCGGCGTATCGAGAAAATCGATCGCGTTGGCCAAAAAGAAAACCGATGTCCGGAACCGCGGCGGAAACACCGGCTGCGGCCACGGGTGCTCAAACTCGACCCGGCTCTCCGGCTCCGCGAATGTCACCCGCGTTTTCCCGCCGTCCTCGCGCCACGTGTCGAGGCGCAGCACCGCGATTTCCCACTGCTGCAGGAGCACCATTTCCACGCCTTCGATTCGGGCCGGACGCGGCACGCTCGCCGGAATCAGCGCCACGCGCGCGGACCGCTCCCATCCCGCGAGCGGCGTCATCCCATCGCCATTCGGCGTCCGTGCGCGCACCGCCTTGCGGCCATCGACCCACAACTGACGAAACTCGAGTCCGCGTCCGTTAAAGCGCGGCGTGTCCGCCACCCACGCGTGGCCGCGCGCACTCGCCGGCAATCCCGCCACGTCCTCCTCCGTTTTTTTCCATCCACCGATGGCCACGCCGCCGCTCAAGACCGGTCGCTCGTGCGGCGCGGCCGCGATCACCGTCGGGCTTTCCGCCGTGCCGCTGTCTTCCGGTCGAATGAAAATCGATTCGGTCAGCGGATAAACTCCGCCCCGCAGCACGATCCTCACTTCCTCGCGCAGCGGCGAGCCCGCCGTGCGCCGCAGCTCGCGCGCCTGCCGCAGTGCCCATGCCGGTGTCGCCAGCGGCGACTCGCGCGTGCCCTGATTCGAGTCCGCGCCCGAGGGCGTCGGCGCCACCCAGATTTCGATCGCGGACGCCGGCATCGACGCAGCCAGCACGAGGAGCAAACTCCCCACAGCCCGCCGCCATTTTCGGCCGCTCGCCGGACATCCCGAGTCGACGGCGCTCATTCGGCCGACGCGTGTTGCAGCCGGTATTCGCGCGGCGTGCACCCGCACGCACGCCGAAACGCCTCGTTGAAACGGCTGATCGAGTTGAAACCGGAGTTGAACGCGACCTCCACGATCTTCTCGTTGGTCGTCGCGAGCAGCCGTTGCGCGTGGGAGATGCGATGGTGAGTCAGGTAATCGATCAGCGTCGTGCCGAACGCCTTTTTGAAAAGTCCCATCGCGTAATTCGGATGCAGCCCGACGCGGTTGCCGATTTCGGTCACGGTGAGCTGCTCCGTGTAGCGTTGCGCGATGAGGCAGGCCATCTGCTCGACTTTGTTGAGTTCGCCGCCTTGCAAGCCTCCCGCGCGCGTGCGCGCCTTCGCGCTCGCCTGCACGGCCGCGGTTGTCGGCAGCGTCGTGATCATCCGTCGCAGCCGCGCCTCCATCTCGAGCATCACGACGTGCCGCACGTCTTCATCGGCGTTCTGCAGATCCTCCTCCCATTGCCCGAAGGTGTCCGCGTCACGCGCCGCCCGCCCGTTCAGGGGCTCCGCCAGCACCTGCCCGCGCAGCAGCGGTTGCACGAACCGTTCCGGCAGCCGGCACTGCAGAAACCACGCGAGCGGAATCGTCACGACGAAATACCGCGTGTCTTTTCCGAACTCGAGAATCTGGTGCGGGATCGCCGCCCAAAACACGTGCAAGTGCCCCGCCTCCATCCGCACCTTTCGCCCGCCCAGCAGGTAGGTCACCCATCCTCGCGCCAGCAGGTTCAACTCGATCTCGTTGTGATGGTCCGGCCGGCGCATCGGCGACGGCGTCCACTGGACGCAGGAGAATCCGTAGGGAGCGAAATCGGGACGGTTCGGGTCGAAGGTAACCAGGGGCATGGCTTAGAATACCGGCAATAGTGCCGGTAATCGCGGGAGAATTGGCCCTATCCCTAACATATCATGCCTGGGTTGGTCAAACTTGGCCGCCGTTTCCTCGCCGTTTTCCCCCGCGGCTCGCCCCTCTTCTTTTTCCATGAACCTTCCTCCGCCTTCCTTCGGCGTGATTTTCGGCAATCGCGATTTTTTTCCCGACAAGCTCGTCGCCGAGGCGCGCGCCGATGTGGTGAAGCTTTTCGCCGAGCTCGGGCTCTCCGCCGTCATGCTCGATCCGGCCGAGACTAAACTCGGCGGCGTCGAGACCCATGCGGAAGCCCGGCGTTGCGCGGATCTTTTTCGCCAGCATCGCGACGCGCTCGCCGGCGTGCTCGTCGTGCTGCCGAATTTCGGCGACGAGAAGGGCGTCGCCGACACCTTGAAACTCGCCGGCCTCGGCGTGCCCGTGCTCGTGCAGGCCTACCCCGACGATCTTGACCGCCTCGACGTCATCCGCCGTCGCGATGCGTTCTGCGGCAAAATTTCGGTCTGCAACAATCTCCGCCAGGCCGGCATCGCCTACACGCTCACGACCAAGCACGTCGTGCATCCGCTCGATGCCTCGTTCCGCGCCGACCTCGGGCGCTTCGTCGCCGTCTGCCGCGTCGTCCGCGGCCTCCGCCGCGCGCGCCTCGGCGCCGTCGGCGCCCGGCCCGGCGCGTTCAACACCGTGCGCTATTCGGAAAAAATCCTCGAGCGCGCCGGCATCAGCGTCACGACGATCGACCTCTCCGAAATCCTCGGCGCCGCCGCCAAGCTCGGCGAGAAGGACGCCCGCGTGACCGCGAAGACCGACGAGATGCGCGCTTACGCCAACACCGGCGCCGTCCCGCCCGCGAAGCTTCTCCAGATGGCCCGCCTCGGGGTCGTGCTCGACGACTTCGTCGCCGCCCAGTGCCTCGACGCCACCGCGATCCAGTGCTGGACTTCCGTGCAGCAAAACCATGGCTGCAACGTCTGCACCTCGATGAGCATGATGAGCGAGAACCTCCTGCCGAGCGCCTGCGAGGTCGACGTCACCGGCGTGCTCACGATGCTCGCGCTCCAGCTCGCCTCCGGCACGCCCAGCGCGCTCGTCGACTGGAACAACAACTATGGCGCCGCCGACGACCGTTGCGTGCTTTTCCACTGCGGCAACTGGGCCAAAACCTTTCTCCCCGACATCACCGTGGGCACCGCGCCGATTCTCGGCTCCACGCTCGGCGTGGAAAACACCTGGGGCGCGCTCGACGGCCGCACACCCGCCGGCCCGCTCACTTTCGGCCGCATTACGACCGACGACACCGCCGGCCGGATCCGCGCCTACGTCGGCGAGGGCGAACTCACGAACGACGCGCTCGCCACCTTCGGCAATCGCGCGGTCGCGCACGTCCCGCGCCTGCCCGCCCTGCTCCGCCACGTCTGCCGCGAAGGCTTCGAACACCACGTCGTGATGAACGGTTCCCGCACCGCCGACATCCTCGACGAAGCGTTCACCCGTTACCTCGGCTGGGAAACGTATTATCACAACCGTCCGCAGGACTGACGCGCCCTGCCCGCGCCATGACCGATCACGATCTCGCGCTCAAAGCCATCGCGCTGCGCCGCCGGATGCTGCGGTTGATTCACCATGCCGGCGCGGGGCACACCGGCGGCGGATTGTCGTGTCTCGATATTCTCCACGTGCTGTATCGCCGGGTCCTGCGGATTTCGCCCGCGACCGTCGCCGATCCGCACCGCGATCGTTACGTGCAGAGCAAGGGCCACTGCGTCGAGGCGCTCTACACCGTGCTCGCCGACTGCGGCTTTTTTCCCGACGCCGATCTCGACACCGTCTGCCGCTACCGCAGCCCCTACGTCGGTCATCCCACCCGCAAGATTCCTGGCATCGAAATGAACACCGGCGCCCTCGGCCACGGCCTGCCGATCTGCCTCGGCCTCGCCCTCGCCGCTAAAATGGACGCCGCCCCTCATCGCGTGTTCACCCTCCTCGGCGACGGCGAACTCGCCGAGGGCTCGAACTGGGAAGCCGCGATGGCCGCCGCGCACTACAAGTTGGACAACCTCGTCGCCATCCTCGACCACAACACCCTTCAGATCACCGGTCGCACGCGCGACGTCATGTCGAACGAACCCCTCGCCGAAAAATGGCGCGCCTTCGGCTGGGAAGTCCGCCCCGTCGACGGCCACGATTATGCCCAGCTCACCGCCGCGCTCACCGCGCCGCCGCCCGCCGGCAAACCGCTTTTCGTCCTCGCGAACACCATCAAGGGCCGCGGCGTGAGCTTCATGGAAAACGTCGGCAAGTGGCACCACGGCGTCCCCACCGCCATCGAACTCGCCGCCGCCCTCGCGGAATTGGACGCTGCCGAAAAAAAATTTCAGGAGGCAACCGCGTGAGCACAACGTTTCCAGTCGCTTCACGGCGAGCGCCCCGCGTTGTCGCACGGGCAACCTGCCCGTGCTCCCTGCACCGTAGTCGAGTTGACCGCGCTGCCTATGATTGTGATCGCGGTTTCGACCTCCTCTCCGCCGGAGGCGTCTCATGAGCGCGCCCGCCCCATCGATGTTTACCCCCGCCGCCGAAGCGATGGCCGCGAAACTCGGCCTGAAAAAAGGCCGCGCCAATCTCGAGGTGTTCGCCGACACCCTCCTCGAACTCGCCCGCGCCGATGGCAACGTCGTCGCCGTCACCAGCGACTCCCGCGGCTCTGGCAAGCTCGCGCCTTTCGGCCAGGCGCTGCCGCGGCAGATAGTGGAGGTCGGCATCGCCGAGCAGAATCTCGTCGGGATCACCGCCGGCCTCGCCGCCGCGGGGAAAAAACCCTTCGGCGTCTCGCCTTCCTGCTTTCTCACCGCGCGCTCGCTCGAGCAGATCAAAAACGACCTCTGCTACTCCGATGTCCCCGGCGTCCTCGTCGGCATCAGCGCCGGCGTCAGCTACGGCGCGCTCGGCAGCACGCATCACTCGCTGCACGACCTCGCCGCGCTCCGCGCAATTCACAATCTCACGCTGCTCGTTCCCGCGGATAATTTCGAAACCCGCGCCGCGATCCGTTTCGCCGCGCAGGCGGACGCGCCCGTCTTCGTCCGCTTTGGCAAGGCTCCCCTGCTTGACCTGCACGCTCCCGAAACCCGCTTCGAGCCCGGCCGCGCGATCGTGCTCCGCGAAGGCCGCGACGTCGCGTTTCTCGCCACCGGCGAGACCGTCGTCCACGCGCTGCTCG
>JBEHYR010000005.1:0-155239 GCA_048498075.1 Verrucomicrobiota bacterium
TCGGAAATGCTGCCCTCCGTCCTCGCGCTGCTGCACCTCGACACGTTCTACGCCGCGCTCGCCTCCACGCTCGCTGGCGCGATCGCCCGTTCCGTGGCCTGCGCCGTGGCGGTGTTGGCGGTGTCCGTCGGCCTGAACCGCGCCGGTTTCCGCCTGAAACTTTGACGCGGCAAATCCACACCGCGCCCCGCTGCATCCGGGATGTAGGAGCCTGCTTGCAGGCGATGATCGACACGCGAAAATCAAACATCGCCTGCCAGCAGCCTCCTACCGGTCGCCCAAAAATTTCGCCGCTCTCCTGAAATGAAACGCTTCCCCGCCCCCTTCGCTCTCGCCCTCGCCTCCACGCTCGCCGGCGCGATCGCCCGTTCCGTGGCCGGCGCCGTGGCGGTGTTGGCGGTGTCCGTCGGCCTAAACCGCGCCGGTTTCCGCCTGAAACTTTGACGCGGCAAATCCACACCGCGCCCCGCTGCATCCGGGATGTAGGAGCCTGCTTGCAGGCGATGATCGACACGCGAAAATCAAACATCGCCTGCCAGCAGCCTCCTACCGGTCGCCCAAAAATTTCGCCGCTCTCCTGAAATGAAACGCTTCTTGAAATGAAACGCTTCCCCGCCCTCTTCGCTCTCGCTCTCGCCCTCGCCCTCGCCTGCGCCGCCCTGCTCGCCGGTTGCCAGCACGCGTCCACCACCGGCACCGCCTCGATCTCAAATCGCACCGCGTGGCGCGGCCTTCATCTCCTGGTGCAGGACGACGACCACCTCGTCGCCCTCCAGCAGCAACTCCCCCGACTCGCCGCCGACGGCGTGAACACCCTCATCGTCGAGGTCGGTTATAATTTCCAATTCCAGTCGCACCCTGAACTCGCCTCGCCGCGCGGCTCCACGCCCGCCCACGCCCACGAACTCGCCGCCGCCGCCCGTGCGCTCGGCATCCGCCTCATCCCGGAACTCGATTGCCTCGGCCACCAATCGTGGAGCAAGACGACCTTCGCGTTGCTCACGAAATATCCCGAGTTCGACGAAACGCCCGGCCAGTTCCCCAACAACGAAGCGATCTACTGCCGCAGTTGGTGTCCCCAGCACCCTGGTGTGAACGCCGTCGTCTTCGCCTTGATCGACGAACTGATCGCCGCGTTCGAAGCCGATGCGTTTCACGTCGGCATGGACGAAGTCTTCCTCATCGCCTCGGAGCACTGCCCGCGCTGCCGTGGCGGAGATCCCGCCGCGCTCTTCGCCCGCGCCGTGAACGACCTGCACCGGCACCTCGTCGACGACCGCCACGTCGAGATGCTCATGTGGGGTGACCGCCTCCTCGATGCCGCCGCGATGCACGGCAGCGAGTGGGAATACGCGAAGAACGGCACCGCTCCCGCCGTCGATCTCATTCCCCGCGATATCGTCGTGTGCGACTGGCACTACGAGCCGCAGCCCGATTACCCGTCGGTACCGTTTCTACTCGGCAAAGGCTTTCGCGTCTGGCCCACGACCTGGCAGCCGCGGGCGTCCGCAAAACATTTCAGCGCCGACAGCCTCGCGCGCCGGAAAAATGACGGCCGCATCGTCGGCCTTCTCGTGAGCGTGTGGGGCAAGGAAACCATCGAGCGCGTTGCCGATTGGCCGCCCCTCGTCGAGGTTCTCAGCGAATGGAAATGATCTCACCCCGCCGCGCAGCCCGACTCGCTTGCGTGTTGCTCCTCGCCGCCCTTGCCACCCCCGCCGCTCTTTCCGCGCCATCCCCCGTCGCGCCTCCGCCGCCCGCCGAGTCCTTCCCCGATTTCACCCCCGACGGCGGCTGGTGCTGGTTCTCCGACCCGCGCGCGCTCGCCGATCGCGATCGCACCTACGCGGGCTGGGTCACGGAAGACGGCTCCGTCGAAATCGGCGCGCGCGACCACCGCACCGGCCAAACCGCCACCGCCGTGCTCCACCCGCAATTCGAACGCGACGACCACGATGCCCCCGCGCTGCTCCTTCTCCCCGACGGTCGCCTCGCCGCCTTCTATTCGCTGCACGCGCGCGGCGACATGCGCCTCCGGGTGACGGCCCGCCCTGGCGATATCTCCGCCTGGTCGCCCGAGCGCAGCCTCGGCTTCATCGCGCCCGATCGTGGCAAACGCGGCACGACCTACGCCAACCCCGTCCTGCTCAGCGGCGAAAACAACGCGCTCTACGCTTTCTGGCGCGGCTCCGATTTCAAACCCACCTTCGCCGTGTCGCACGATTTCGGTGACACCTGGAGCGCCCCGCGCACGCTCATCTCGCGTCCCGGCGCCGATGATACCAACCGTCCGTATTTGAAACTCGCGAGCGACGACCGCGGCCGGATCGATTTCGTCTTCACCGACGGCCACCCGCGCAACGAGCCCGCCAACAGCGTCTACTACGTGCGCTACGAGCGCGGCGCGTTTTGGAAAGCCGACGGCACGCGTCTCGGCGGGCTCGCGGATCTCCCGCTCGACCCCGCGCGCTGCGATCGCATTTACGACGGCGCGAGCCATGGGCGCGCGTGGGTCTGGGACATCGCGATCGCGTCCAACGGCAACCCCGTCGTCGCGTTCACGCGTTTACCCGCCGAGGACGATCACCGCTACGAAACCGCGCGCTGGGATGGCGCCGCGTGGCGCGTCACCGAAATCTGCGCCGCCGGCCGCTGGTTTCCGCAGACTCCCCCGGGCACGACTGAGCGCGAGCCGCACTACTCCGGCGGGCTGGCGCTCGATCACGCGAATCCCTCCACGCTCTACACGTCGCGGCGCGTCGACGGCGTTTTCGAAATCGAACGCTGGCAAACCGCCGACGACGGCTACACGTGGAAATCCACTCCCGTCACCGCGCACTCGAAGCACGACAACGTCCGTCCCTTCGTCGTGCGCCACGCCCCGCCCGCAACTCCCGCCCTGCTCTGGCTCGATGTCGACCGCTACGTTCACTACACCGACTTTCGCACCCGCGTGAAATTTTCCGACGTGCCGCCGACTCGCGATTGAAACTCGCGGTTCAAACGCACGAGACCCGCGCTGCGGATGGACACGAGTAAACATCCCTGGAGCAAGCTCCGGGGCATTTGCCCAAACGCCCCTGAGCCCTTTAGAGGCTGTCATGAACTTTAGTTCGAAGGTTTGGCCGGTAGGGCGCTCACTCCGTGGGCGCCGCGAATGACAAAAGACTTTCCGGCGGGCAGCGGAATGCCCGCCCTACCTCTGAGGCTGTGACAGAAAGTGCCTGACAGCCTCTAGTCCTTTCTCTTTCTCGCCGCTGCGAGCGTGAGCGAGTGGGCGAGTGAGCGAACCCCACTCGCTCACGCTCGCGGCGGCGTGCCAACCAAAGCCGATTGTAGCCGAGGTCGCTGACCTCGGTTTGTTGTTCTCACTCCAATGTGCTTTCAAGATGAGGCCAATTCGTCCCACCGCTCCCGCGGCGGGCTACGTCTGAATGTAGCCCTGCGCGGAAGCGCAGGGATGGTCTCAAATTCGTCCCGCCGCTCCCGCGGCGGGCTACGTCTGAATGTAGCCCTGCGCGGAAGCGCAGGGATGGTCTCAAATTCGTCCCGCCCCTCCCGCGGCGGGCTACGTCTGAATGTAGCCCTGCGCGGAAGCGCAGGGATGGTCTCAACTTGAAAGCAGGTTGGAATCACTCGCTCCATTCGCCTCCGAGTCAGCGGCCTCGGCTCCAGTTTGGTTAACCCGGGTCATCACACTTTTTTGTCGTTCCGAGACTCCGAACCAACGCCAAGCCGTGGGGTGGCCTACGCCAATGAACGCTCAAATGCCTGTCCTTCTGAGAGCGCAGCGAAAAATCCATCCGGACCTTCGCACGCGCGTCGTCGCACAAAGCGCGCATTGGATTCTTCACTTCGTTCAGAATGACAAACGCGGCGGTTCGTCAGCAGCGCCGGTAGGGACGCCTCTCCGAGGCGTCCGTGCGAGTCGAAGGACTGTGAAATTAGCAACGTTTCCTGCGGGCAGCACCCCCGTATCGGCACGGCGCAAACCAACCTGTGGCGCGCCTCGCGAGCATCGCCCTCTCCTGTCCTTCTGAGAGCGCAGCGAAGAATCCATCCGGACCTTCGCACGCGCGTCGTCCCACAAAGCGCGCACGGGATTCTTCACTTCGTTCAGAATGACACGCTAAGAGTGATTTACTCCAAAGTGCGAGGTGTCCGAGCTAAACCTCTTCCGGATCCTTGCCGACGACTCACCGAATCACCGAAAGCCGCGTCACCTGGTTGGTTTTCTCAGTCACCAAACGTCGCTCTGAAATTCGTGTTCATCCGTGTCCATTCGTGGTTCTCCCTCTTCCGCCTCGTTCAGAATTTTTCCGCATCGAACCTCGCGACTTTGCGTCATTGCGTTTAATTCCGTCACCCCCTCATGAAAATTCCGTCTGCCTCCGGACTCCTCTTCTTCGCTGCGGTCTCCACCGCACTCGTCGGCGCGCCCGACCCGAACTGGCTCGGCCACGATCGCGCCCGGCCGATGGCCACCCCGATCACTCCCGGTACATTCAGCTCGCAGGACCAGCCCGGTCAGCCGCCGTCCGACGCCACGGTGCTCTTCGACGGCAAGGACACCTCCGCGTGGGTCGCGATGGACGGCAGCCCGACGAAGTGGGTCGTGCGCGACGGCGCACTCGAGTGCGTGCCCGGCAGCGGCTACGTGCGCTCGCTGCAGGCCTTCGGCGATTGCCAGCTTCACGTCGAATGGGCTGCGCCGACTCCTGCGCACGGCGAGAGCCAGGGCCGCGGCAACAGCGGCGTTTTCTTCGGCCTCGGTCGTTATGAGATTCAGGTGCTCGATTCCTACCAATCGAAAACCTATGCCGACGGCGCCGCCGCTGCCATCTACGGCCAGTATCCGCCCCTCGTGAACGCCGCGCTTCCTCCCGGCCAATGGCAGGTCTACGACGCGGTGTGGACCGCGCCGCGTTTCGACGCCGACGGCAAGCTCGCCTCCAAAGCGCGGCTCACCGTTTTCCACAACGGCGTGCTCGTGCAGAACAACGTCGAACTCACCGGCCCGACCGGCTGGGTCGGCCGCGTGCCTTATCCCACGCACCCGCTGCGTTCGCCGATCGCGTTTCAAGATCACGGCAATCCCGTCCGCTATCGCAACGTCTGGGTCCGCGAACTCGGCCAGCCGCGCCACAAGGAAATCACGATTCCGGACGCGACCGCGGCGTCCTACGTCGGCGACTACGGCTCGGCCAAGACCCAGCAGGTGAAAGTCACCCGGCTCACCGACAACCTGCTGGAACTCCATTTCGCCAGCGTCGATTCCGTGCTGCACGCCGAATCGCCCACCCATTTCTACACGACGGAAACGACCGACGTGCAGTGCGACTTCATCGACGGCGGCAAGAAACTCTCGATCACCGTCGGCGAAGATCAGGAACACCCGATGACGCTCGACCGCGCCTCGCCGTAAACCGGTCCTGAATTTCAGCGCACGCAGGGGTGGCGTGCTCCGGCCGCCTGTTCCGCCAATCTTGGATCGCTTTAGATTAAGTCGTGGCACGAGCGCCCGCGATTGAAGGCTCGTTCACCTGCTGGCGCTCGTGGCCACGCGCAAATGAGCGCGCCTCGAAAATTTCCATCGCCCCTGTAGGAGCCTGCTTGCAGGCGATGTTGGCCCCTCGCCCACCGGAATCGCCTGCAAGCAGGCTCCTACAGCCGACCCGCCGTGCGGCCGCGCGATTTTCCCAACCGTCTAACCTAACACCATCGCGAGAAACCTGTGACCAGGGTCATCGACCGCGGCAGTTTTCCTCGCGAGCGAACCCACCTCTCGTTCACTGGCTTGCGCCCGCGGCTACGGTCAAATCAGAGCGCGCCTCGAAAATTTCCATGCCCCCCCCTGTAGGAGCCTGCTTGCAGGCGATGTTTGGCCCTCGCCCACCGGAATCGCCTGCAAGCAGGCTCCTACATCCGACCTGCCGTGCGGCCGTGCGGCCGCGCGATTTTCCCAACCGTCTAACCTAACACCACGGCGTGGAACCTGTGACCAGGGTCATCGCCCGCGGCAGTTTTCCTCGCGAGCGAACCCACCTCTCGTTCACCTGCTGGCGCTCGTGGCCACGCGCAAATGAGCGCGCCTCGAAAATTTCCATGCCCCCCTGTAGGAGCCTGCTTGCAGGCGATGTTGGACCCTCGCCCACCGGAATCGCCTGCAAGCAGGCTCCTACATCCGACCCGCCGTGCGGCCGCGCGATTTCCCCAACCGTCTAACCTGACTCCACGGCGGAAAACCGCCTCATCCAGCTCGCGAATCCACCGGCGCACCGCGCGCATCGAGTGCGTAATCCGGCGTCGCGCCATCCCGCATCGCCACGAATTCACCCAGCCGGCTCGCGGCGCGCAGCGCCGTCCGCGGAGACGCCCCGTGCATCGCCAGGGCCCCGAGCAGTCCCCCGAGAAACGCATCGCCTGCGCCCACCGTATCCCGCACCTCGATGCGGCGGGCGTCCTCCCAAAACCATTCGCCCCGCCACCACAAGCCGGCGCCCTTCGCCCCCGCCGTGACGCAGAGCCGGTCCAGCGACGTGCGCGCCGCCAGGCTTGCCGCCGCTCGCTGTAGTTCGGCGCGCGTCCTCGCGCGCCTTCGCGTGAGTCGCGAAAGCTCCTCATCGTTTAGTTTCACCACTTGAGCCCGCGCGAGCGCGTGGTCGACGATCGACGCTCCATCGAACGGCGCCCGTAAATTCAAATCCACCACGCGCAAGGCCTGCGGCCACGCCGCGAGCAACCGGTCGAGTTCGCGGCGGTTTGAATTTTCACGGAGGGCCAGCGTTCCAAAAACAATCGCCACCGGCGGCTCCGCCCGTCGCAGCCGGGCCGCCGCCACCGTGATCCGGTCCCACGCCACGGCACGCGCGATTTCGTAGGATATCCTTCCATTCGCCGCGATCGTGGCGCGCACCGTGCCGGTGGCGCGCCGCTCGTCGCGTCGGATAAAATCCGTTTCCACACCCCACGCCGCCATGCGCCGCAATGCCTCGTCACCGAGAAAATCCCGCCCCAGCGCCGTGATCGGGCGCACCCGCAGCCCCTGACGACCGAGATGGTAGGCGACGTTCATCGGCGCGCCGCCGAGGAAGAGGCCGCGCGGCAGGCAGTCCCACAGGATCTCGCCGAAACACGCGACGATCGGCGCGCGCGCGCGCGGCGGGTCTGGGCGCGGCTCAGTCATCCTGGAGGGCTTCGGCGCCGAGATGCAGCTCTTGGCACGCGCGCAGATACGCCGCCGCCGACCACGCCTGGAAGGCCTTGCCCATCGGCCGGCCAGTCGTGCCGTGCACCCATTCGTTGAACTCCCACGGCTGCGTTTTCCCGAGCTGGTTCACACGCGCGAGTTTCACGAGTTCGTTGCGCGCGATGTCGTTCAACCCGAGCCGATGGATGAAACGCACCCACATGCCGCCGACGAACGGCCAGATGCCGCCGTTGTGATAATGGTGCGGCAAGTTGAGCAAATTCACCGTGTAGTAGGCGCGCCAATCCGGATCGCCCGACTGCACCGCGGGATAGAGATTCGCGACCGGATACGGATCGTTCACGCCGACGCCCCACATGAAACGAAAGGCCGTGCGCGCGCGCTCGACATCGATCACGTTCGTGAGGAAAGCGAGGATGTTGCCGTAGACGTCGCAACGCCAGTTGAAGGCGAACGGCGTGATCTCCGCGAGAAGGTACTGGGAATCGCCGAGCGAGGCCTGCCGATCCGCGAAGGTGTGCGTCTTGTCCTTCTCCGCCGCCCCCGTCGTCGGCCAGAAGGCGATCTTGATTTTGCCCGCGATTTGTTGCGACCAGCGCAGGTAGTCGGCCGCGTGCTCGAAATCCTGCTGGTATTCGAGCAGCCGGCCGAAACAGACGTTCGCCCGATACCACAGCACCTCGTCGTAAAGCACGTGGTAGCTCCGCCCGAAAAGATCGGTCCAATCGCCGGCCTCCGGCACCTCGATCAGCCCGTCGCTGTTGCTGTCCTGCGCCGAGAGCCAGTCCATGATCCGCTGCAGCCGCGCCCCGTATTCGGTGAGGAGGGCGAAGTCGCCCGTCGTCGTCACGTAGTGATAGACCGCGATCACCAGCCACAGCCCGCTGTCGATCGAACAGATGCCGCCGACGCCCGAGTAGTCGGGCTCGAGCGTATCGATCCGCACGTTCGCCGGCACCTGCCCCGTCACGCTCACGGCGTCGAGCAGCGTGCGCAACGTGCGCAGCTGGGCCTCGCGCACGTCCGGGTCTTCCATCTCGATCGTCTGCACCACGGTGAAACAGCCGTCGCGGGCCCAGATGCTGCGGTAGTTCACGTCGGTGCCGGTGACGGTGTTATCCGCCAGCGAACAGGCCGAGAAGCCGAGCGGCGTGATGTTTTTCCGCAGCGCTTCGAGCGCTTTTTCGTAGCCGGTCGCGATCAGCGTGCGGTCTTCGGCGCTCAACGACCGCAGCGCCTCCGGGCCGAACAGCATGCCCTTCCAGATCCCGGCGCCGCGCTCCCGCCCCGTCAACCGCCGCGGCCGCGGCACCTCGGGGATCACGCCGAAATGTTTCAACCCCTCGAGCACGCCGTCCGCCATGACCGCGTGCGACACGAACGCCGGAAGTTTCACCACGGCCTCGAACAACTCGGGTTGCGCGTTTTCGACGACGATCCCCTTCACCTCCGGCAGCAGGAACATGCTGCTGTCGTTCCCCGTGTCGCCGGCCACCAGCACCTGCGCGAGCGGCAGGCCGAGACGTTCGCAGAGCCAGCGCAGCGAGTTCCCTTTCGTCGCGTTGCGCGGCAGGACATCGAGGTCACGGAGACTCGAATACACCACGGTTGCCAACAGGCCCGCCTCGTCGAGCCGCCGTTGCAGCGCGGCGATTTTTTCGTGATCCACCCGATGCCAGTACCAGCTCGATTTGTAGGGGTGCAGGAATTCCGGCGGCTGTCGTTCCACGCCGGGCATCGAACCGACGATCTCCTCGACTTTCGCGAGATTCCAGCCCTCGCCGAACTGCGCCTCGAATTCCGCCAGGTCGATGCGTGCCGCCGGGTCGAACAACTGCGTGCCGACGCCGCCGATGATGTAGTCCGGCTCCGGCAATTTGCGCGCGGCGACGAGCGCCCGCGTGTCCTTCAAGGTCCGCCCGGAATTCAGCACCAGCAGCGGCCGCGTGCCGCGGTCGAGGGCTTCCCAAGCCTGCTTGAAGCGATGGCTCGATTCCGGATTGCCGAGCAAGGTGCCGTCGATGTCGCTCGAAAACAGCCGGATGGGGGAACGGGCATCATCGCTCATGCGCGCAACAGAGTCATCCCGACGACGGGAGCAAATCGCCTCGCGCATCAGTCGCTGTCGTTCCACGGCTCGTCCCATTCCTTGTCGTCGAGCGTGACGATCGCCGACGGCCGGTGCTCGACCGCTGCGACGAGCTGCTGCGCGATTCCGGTCCAGGTGAAAAGACTGCGCGCCTTGTGCGCGCCCATGCGCGACAGGCGGGCCCGCAATCGCGGATGCCGGAAAATCTTCGCCATCGTGATGCCGAGATCCTCCTTGTCGAACGGATCGGCGAACAACGCGTGCCGTCCGAACGAAAGCGCCCGATAGAGTCCGCCGTGTACCGTCACGACCGTCGGCGTACCCGACGCCATCGCCTCGATCGCCGTCATGCCGAACGGCTCGTAACGACTCGAGAGCACGAACATGTCCGCCGCCCGATAATAATCCGCCAGGTCGTCCTCCGCGATGAACGACCCGAATCTGATCCGACCCGCCGCCGGGGATTTCGCCGCCTGCTCGCGCAGCTCATGGAGCAGTTGTTGCTCGCCCGCGTTCAGGTCCGTCCCTCCCACCGCGAGGTGCAGCATCGCGTTGGGTTCGCGCTGGGCGACGAGGCTGAAGGCGTCGATCAGGAGATCGTAGCCCTTGTTGCGCGCGAGCCGGCCGAGCGCGAGCACGACCGAGCCGTCGAAGCCGAGCCGTTGCCGGAGCGCCGCGCGCGAGGCCTCGCCGACGGGATAAAACCGGTTGTCGTCGTAGCCGGGCGGCACCATCCGCACGCGCTCCGGCTCCACGCCATAATCCTGGATGATGAAATCGAACTGGGGCGGCGTCGTCGCGATCACGAGGTTGCAATCCGCATAGAGCTTCCGCTCGTCGCGCACCCGGCGCGCGAAGTTGTATTGCTTTTCGAACTTCGCGGCGTCGCCCGGAAAATCGCGTTCCATCTGGCGTTGTTTCCACAGTCCGAGCGAATGCGGCGTGTGCACGTGCGGCACGTCGAGCACCTCGGCCAGGTGCTGGCCGCCGACGCCCGCGTCCCAGTAGTGGCTGTCGATGAACTCGTATTTCAAGCCGTGTTTCTGGATGAAGCGCAGCGCGTTCTCGCCCCATTCGTCGAGGTGCTCGACGAGATATTCCTTCGGCAAAAAATCGCGACCACCGCCCGGCACCCGGATCACGCGCACGCGATCGGAAACCTGGTCGATCTCCGCCTGGTCTTCGAAACGCCGGGTCCAGATGTCGACCTGGTAGCCGAGCTGCGCGAGTTTCTTGGACAACTCGACCACATACACCACCTGCCCGCCCGTGTCCGCTGCGCCGAGCGGTGGCACCGCGGCGACATAGCCGTGGGTCGAGATCATCGCGATGCGGGGGAGCGAATTGGAGACGTTCATGATTTCCGAAGTCATCGCGCCATGGTGGCCAACAACCGGGGCAGGTTCCCGCCCTCGGACCGTGGCCGGCCGGCACGCCGGCAGCGAGGCCGCAGACTTTCCGCGCTGATTTCGGCCATCGCGATCGCCGGCGACAAGGCGGCCGGCCTGACGTTTCGGTCAGAAATCCGGAGCCGCCGGTCCGCGGGAATTTCGGAAAGCCGCCCCCGGCAAACCGCGGGTTCACATCCCGCTTCTTTACAACCCGCCGACAACCCTCGACGTTGGCTACAGTCATGAGCGCTTCCACGTCATCGCCCGGCCAGCCGTGCCGGGCCCCGCTTTTCAACTGGCTCGACGAACGCCTCGCCGGTGTGCTCCTCCATCCGACCGCGCTGCCGGGGCCTTTCGGCATCGGCGCCTTCGATCAGGCCGCCTTCGAACTGCTGGAATTTTTTTCCGCCGCGGGCATTCGCGCCTGGCAAATCTGCCCGCTCGGGCCGACCGGCTACGGCGACTCGCCGTATCAATGTTTCTCCGCCTTCGCGGGCGATCCGTATCTCGTCGACCCTGCCGCGCTGGTGCGCGCGGGCCTGTTGAGCGCGGACGCGTTGCAGCCGCTCCGGGCGCTGAGCGCCGATCGCGTCGACTTCGGCGCGCTCTATCGGCTGAAGCTCCCGCTGCTATTCTCCGCTCACGAGACGTGGCGAAAAAATCCGGCGCGCGCGCTTCCCCACGGCGACTTCGCCGCCTTCCGAAAAACCCACGAATCGTGGCTCGCCGGCTTCGGCTTGTTCTCCGCCCTGAAGGATCATTTCGGCGGCAAGCCGTGGTGGGAATGGCCGGCCGAGGTTCGCTCGCTCGCCGCCGCGCGCCGTTCCGCGCTCGCAGCGCAGGTGGCTCCACGCGCCGAGGGCTACGAGTTCATCCAGTATCTTTTCTTCGGCCAGTGGTCGGCGATCCGCGCGCGCGCGAAGGCGCTCGATGTGGCGATCGTCGGCGACGCGCCGATTTTCGCCGCGATCGACAGCGCCGATGTCTGGGCCAACCCGCAGCTCTTCCAACTCGATCCCAAAACCTCGCGCCCAACGGCGGTCGCAGGCGTGCCGCCCGATTATTTTTCCGCGGACGGCCAGCTCTGGGGCAACCCGCTCTACGACTGGCCGGCTCACGCCGCCGATGGTTACGCGTGGTGGCTGGCGCGGCTGCGCGCGAATTTCGAACTCTACGACATCGTGCGCATCGATCACTTTCGCGGCTTCGATACGTATTGGTCGATTCCGGCGGACGCCCCGAATGCGCGCAAGGGCCGTTGGGAAAAAGGCCCGGGTCTCGCTTTTTTCGAAGCAGTCAAGCAGGCGCTCCCCGACGCCAAGCTGATTGCCGAAGATCTCGGCGAGCTGATGCCGTCGGTGATCGAGCTACGCGACGCGACCGGCCTTCCCGGTATGGCGATTCTGCAATTCGCCTTCGGCGGCGGCGCCGACAATCTTTACCTCCCGCACAATCAACGGGCCAACAGCGTCGTATATCCGGGCACGCACGACAACGACACGACGCTCGGCTGGTATGCCGCCGCCGACGAGCGCACGACCGATCACGTGCGCCGCTATCTCCGTGTCAGCGGTCGCGAAGTCGGCTGGGATTTCATCCGCAGCGCCTACTCCTCCGTCGCCCGGCTCGCGGTGATTCCCCTGCAGGATTTGTTCACGCTCGGCGCCGAAGCGCGCTTCAATCGGCCCGGCACGTCGCAGGGAAACTGGACGTGGCGTTATCGACCCGAACAACTCAACGCGCTGAAGTGTGGCGCCAGCGGTTACCTCCGCGAACTCGCCTGGCTCTACGGCCGCGAAGCCCCGCCGCCGAAACCCGCGAAGTAACTCGTCGCCCAGTTGTAGGAGCCTGCTTGCAGGCGATGTTGGACTTTCGCACACCGGGATCGCCTGCAAGCAGGCTCCTACATCCGATCCAAACCACGGCTACACTATTTTTGAAACGGCTCCTATCTTTCGGTGTGACGCGTCGGCTTCAGCTCGTTGGCGCGAATCGACTTTCTCTCCCGCCGAGGAACTGCACGATCCGCGGGATCGCCTCTTCACCGGCGTCTTCCAGCACATAGTGTCCCGCGTCCGCGATCCGGCACACCTCCGCCTGCGGCAGGAACTCGCGCCACCGCGCCAGAAACCGATCGTCGAAACAGAAATCCTTTCCACCCCAGATGATCAACGCCTCATGCCGCGCAAACGGCGCGAGCCCCGCCTCCACCTCGCCCAGCGTGGATGCGCTTCGATCCGTCGCCCCGAGCGGAATATCGCGGACGAACTCGCTCACCGCCACGCGGTGTGCCCACGAATCGTAAGGGAAAAGGTAGCCGCGTTTCTCGTCGGCCGACAGCCGGCGTCGGTGCATCGCCATCCACGTGGCTGGCCCGGCGAAGCCGTTGAGCCCGCACACGAGCAGCGGCCCGAGCACGGGCGCGCGACAGAGCGCGATCCGCGCGGGGATGTGCGGCGAGGCGAACGCCGCCGTATTCAGAATCGTGAGCCGTCCGATCCCGGGAGCGCGGGCCGCCGGCCCGCCCGCATCGGATAGCGGGCCAGCGGCCCGCGCTCCCAGAAAACGCCTGGCGAAACCAAACCCGATCGCGCCGCCCCAGTCGTGCACGACCAGATGCACGCGTTTGAGCCCGAGTTGTGCGACGAGCGCCTCGATGTCCGCGATCCGCGTCGCGAGCGTGTAGTCGTAGTCCGACGGTTTTTCCGAGAGCCCCATGCCGATGTGATCCGGCACGATGCAGCGGTGGCTCGGCGCCAGCGCGCGCACGAGGTTGCGATAGTAAAACGACCACGTCGGATTTCCGTGCAGCATGAGCACGGCCTCGTCCGAGCGGGGGCCCTCGTCGAGATAGCTCATCCGCGCGCCGCGCGGCGTCGAAAAATTCTTCGGCGCGAAGGGATAAAGCCGCGCCAGCCACGAGGGGATTGTCGGGGGCGATGCGGTCATAATGCTCCCGCCGCCATCCCGCTTCCGTGGCCCTGCGCGGGAGCGCAGGGACTGGTCTCGTGAATCCGGGTGCGCATTGCATTCACCACTGGAGCGCGAGCATCAGGCAATTCAACCCACTCCCGATGCCGAGCAATCCCACCCGATCGCCTTCGCGCACCGCGCCGGCCTCGATCGCCTTCGCCAACGTCGACGGCAGCGCGACCGACCCGGTGTTGCCGAGCGTCTCAAACGTCGAAAAATCCTTCGCCAGATCGAGGCCGAGCGTCTCGTAGAGTTTCCGTCGGTGCACGCTGCCGACCTGATGGCAGACGAAACGGTCGAACGCGCTCCCCTGCTCCGCCGTGAATTCCGCCCACGTCTGTCGAGCCAGCTCGACTCCCGCGACGAGGAGTTGCTCGGAATCCGTCTGCATCACGAGCGATTCCGCCGCGTAGGTGTCGCCCTGGCAGAGTTCGCTGTGCTCCGTCGCCGCCCGCGCGATCCCGCCGAGCAGCCGGTGCGCGCGCCCCGCGACGAGCGAGCGATGGCAAACGATCGCGCCGACCGCGCCCGAGCCGATCGTGAGGTTTGCGAAGAAGGGCTTGATCTCGTTTCGCGTCCACGGCCGGTCGAGCAGCGTGCGCAGCGTCTGCTCGACGAGCGGCCGGCCGTTTTCGCCCGACACGACCATCGCACACCGGATCTGGCCGCTCTCGATCAGCCCGGCCGCGAGCGTCAGCGCGTTCAAAAACCCCAGGCAGGCGTTCGACACGTCGAGAATTTGCGCCGACCCCGGCAACCCGATTTTGCGATGCGCAAACGACGCCGTCGCCGGCTCCAGCATGTCGCGGCTCACCGCCGCATGGATGAACAGCTCCACCTGCTCTGCGCGCACCGCGCTCTTCGCGAGCACTGCGCGCCCCGCGGCCGCGCTCGCATCCGACGGACGCGTGCCCGCCGGCCACATGCGTCGTTCCCGAATGCCGGTCATCAACTCGAGCCGTCCTTCGGGGAGCTTCAGTCGCTCGTAGAGCGGACGCAGCCGCTCCTCGATCGCGGCGGACGTCCAAATCTCGTCGGGCAACGCGACGGCGAGGGCTTCGATGCACACGGAAGCGAATTTCATTCGCAAAGCCCCCGTTGCGAAAACTCCAAGTCTCCAAGCTCCAAGCACCAGAGAAACTCCAATCGCCGAGTCTTCAAACTCCAGTCATTCGGGTTCATTTCGAGCTTCGAACTTGCGAGCTTGGATCTTCTCCCGGCGGCGGCGTGAGCCGCATCGCGAGCCGGATGATTTCCTTGTCGAAATAATTCGCGCCGAGTCCCGCGTCCACGACCAGCGTCGTGCCGTTCACGCCGCTGCTGCGCTCGCTGAGCAAGAACAGCGCGACGTCCGCCACCTCCTGCGTCGCGAGATTGCGTTTCCGATACGTCAGCTTCTCCGCGTAAAGATAGCTCTCGAGATATCCCGGGATTCCCGCCGACGCACTCGTCTTCAGCGGTCCGGAGCCGACGACGTTGAAGCGCACTTCGGAATCCGCGCTGAACGATTTCGCCAGGAAGCGCGCCGCCGAATCGAGCGCCGCCTTGACCGGTCCCATGTAGCCGTAGTTGTCGGGCGTCACCAGCAACGAGGAAATCCCGATCGTCACGACCGACGCCTTCTTCGCGAGCAGCGGCTTGAAGGCGTTCGCAATCTCCACGAGCGAAAACGCCGAGATCGCCGTCGCCTGCAGGAAATCCGCGCGCTTCGTCTCGTGAAACGCCTTGAACCCGTCGCTGTAGTTGGCGAACGCGATCGAATGTACGATCCCGTCGATCGTCGCAAAACCCGCCGCCGCCACTTCCGTCGCGAGTCGCGCCGCGGCGCCCTCGTGCTCCACGTCGCAAAGGAAAACCGGTTTGTCGGCGAGCAGCGCCTCGAGCGATTTCTTCCGCGCCTCCGAACGCACGCTGTAGACGACGGTCGCGCCCTGCTCCTCCAGCGATTTCGCGATCACCCACGCGACGCTTTTCCGGTTGGCGACGCCGAAGACGACGAAAGTCCTGCCCGCGAGTTGGAGGAAATCGGCCATGGGATCGATCAGGTCGATGGCGCTTCCGGCGTTTTCCACGCCACCGCGAAATCGACGTTCATCACGCGCGTGCCATCCGCTTTTTTCATCGTCCCGATCATCATCGTGAAACCGCCGATCGCCTCTTTCTGCTTCACGTCGATTATCACCGTGTCGGTCGGAAAAACCGGATTTCGAAAACGCACGTCGGAAATTTTCGCGATGAGCGGCACGCCTTCGCCCGGCTTCACTCCCGCGGCCCGCGCTTTCAACGCCATGAAACACGCCGCCGCTTGGAATACCGACTCGCACAACAAGACGCCCGGCGTGATCGGCGCGCCCGGATAATGCCCCTTGTAGAAATCCTCTTCCGCGCGCCAGGTGCGCTTCGCCGACAGAGTCGTCGCGTCGTGGCTCACGATTTCGTCGATGAACAAAAACGGCGGCCGGTGCGGAATGAGCGAGGTGACGGTTTCCATCGGAAAATCAGGCGGACGCCACCGGCGCACCGGCGGCGTGTTTCTTCGCCTCGAACAGCGCCTTGTCGATCCGGTTGGCCACGATCACGCCGTAATTGATCGTGCCGAGCCAGCCCGACATGATGATGCCGACGGAGCCGGCGTGATAGAGGCCCGGCAGTTGCTCCGGCAGATCCATCGAGACTTTCAGGCCCTCGAACTTCGTGCCGAACGATGTCCCGCCGAAATGCCGCGTGTAGCGTTCGATCGTGCGCGGCGTCGCCGCCTCCTGCCAGTCGATCTTCGCGCGCACGCCGGGAATGAATTTCTCGAGCGCCACGATCGCCTCGTCGATCAGCCGCCGCTTCTCGCACTCGTAGTCGTCGTCGGAAAGTTTCTGCCAATCGCCGTAGCGACCGTTGAGCGACGCGACCACCGTGTAGCGATCCGAGCCGGGGCGCGTGTCCGGATAGTAGACCGAAAACGTGCGGCTCGTCGTCTTGAAGCCTGTCAGCTCCTCGCTGCTGAAATGCGGATTGGCCGAGGTGAACACGAGGTCGCCGATATGCGGGATCGTCTCGCCTTTCCTGATGCCGAGGTAGACCTGGCACGAACTCGAATTGATCCGCACCGCTCGCGCCGCTTCCACGTAGTCCGCGGGAAAATTCGCTTCGCCCGTCAGCCGGAAAATCGTGTTCTTGATGTTCGCGTTCGAGAGCACCGCCTTCGCGCGCACCACGCGGCCGTTGCCCGCCACGATTCCGCACGCGACTTTCCGGCCATCGCGTTCCTCGACGAGGATGCGGTCGACCAAAACTTTTTTTCGAACTTCGACTCCGTTCTGCTTCAGCTCGGCGATCATCTTCTCGATCAGCAGGTCGGAGCCGCCGCGAAACGTGTAGACGCCCGAGCCCATGAAATTCGAGAACACGATCCCATACGTGATCGCCGGGTCATCGAGCGTGGACCCGTTCGCGTAGGCGATCGGCTCCATCAGCAGCCGTTTCACGTCCTCCCGGCCGGGGAAAAACCGCTCGAGCATTTCGCCCGTTGTTTCCGGATTGTTGTCGTAAAAATTCATCCCGCGCAGGTGCTCGTAGAATTTTTCCACGTGCGCGCGCTCCAGGCCGAACTGCTCGACGAGCACCCGCGTGTAGTCGTCGCGTGTGAACGTCGTCCACACGTCCATCTGCGGATTCACAAAACGGATATCCTTCAACTGCACGATCGAGGCGGCGATTTCCTTCGTCCAGTATTTGCGGCAGGACTTGATCATGCCGACCGGGAAACCGTGCAGCGAGATGTCGAAGATGTGCCCGCCCTTGCGCGTGAACCACGTCGCGAGGCCGCCGAACTGGTAATGATGCTCGAGCAGCAGCACGCGATGGCCGGCCTTCGCCAGCACGTTCGCGCCGGTGAGACCGCCCAGACCGCTGCCGATGACGATCACGTCATACTCGTCGGCGACTCCTTTGAGCCAGTCGTAAGCCATGAAGGGAAAGGAGTGAAGGCACGACGGTCCGCAGGGCAAGGACGGAAGACGTGCCGCCGCCGGCGGGAGCGTTTTCCCCCTGCGAATTCCCTCTCGCCAGCATCCGCTCGTCGGGCTCCTCATCGGGAACGATGTCAACCCTGCTCCGTCTTGCCGGCCTCGGCGTCGCATTCCTGCTCGTATCCGCCCGCGCCGAGCGGATCAGCGTGCTTTTCGATTCCGCTTCGCCGCAAGCCTCCTACGCCGCGCGCAAGCTCTCCGAAACGCTCGTCGCGCAACACCACGAACTCGTCGCGCATCCCGCCGACGGCGAACGCGTCGTCAGCCTGAGGCTCGATCCGCAGCGTTGCGGACCCGAGGCCTTTGCCATTGCGCCTGACGCCGCGACCCGCGCCGTCACCGTCTTCGGCGGCGACGCCCGCGGCCTGATCTACGGCGCGCTTGCTCTCGCGGAAACGTTGCGCAACGGCACCTCGCTGGCCGACGTGAAGCCGGCCGCGGAGAAGCCGCGCCTCCCGTTCCGCGGGATCAAGTTCAACCTGCCGTGGGACAGCTATCGCCCCAGTTCCGCGCTCGATCAGCACACCGCCACCGTGCGTGACCTGAAATACTGGGAGGCGTTTCTCGATATGATGGCGGAGAATCGCTTCAACGTCATCAGCCTCTGGAATCTCCATCCGTTCACCTACATGATCCGGCCGCGGAATTTCCCGGAGGCCAGCAAGTGGACGGACGCCGAGTTCGCGGAGTGGCAGCAGCTCTACCGCGGCATATTCCGCCTCGCGAAGGAGCGCGGCCTCGACACCTACATCGTGCACTGGAGCATCTTCGTCAGCCGCGAGTTCGCGGAGGCGCACGGCGTCGCGAAGGAGAATTTCTATCCGCACTACTACGTCGACGCCGACACCTCCGACATCGTTCGCCGCTACCTTCGCGAAAGCGTCACGCAGATGTTCGACGAGTATCCCGACCTCGATGGCATCGGCCTCTCGCACGGCGAAGGCATGGGTGGGATGACGCCCCTCCAACGCCAGCACTGGATGGACGACGTGATCATCCCCGGCGCGCTCGCCGCCCACCGCAAGGTGAAGCTCATCCACCGCGTGCCGTTCTCCTCCACGACTTCTTCCGGCCCCGGCGCCAGCGCCGACGTCGAACAGCTCACGCGGGCCGCGATGGAGAAACTCGGCGCCGACAAATTCGACGGCCCGATCTGGGCCGAGATGAAGTTCAACTGGTCGCACGCGCACAGCACGCCGAAACTCGTGAAAGTCCACGGCGGTCCGCTCGGCGATACGTATTTCAAGCCCGCGCCCGCGAACTACAAAATCGTGTGGACGGCGCGCAACGAAGACTTCTTCGCGCTCCGCTGGGGCGTGCCGGATTTCATCCGCGAGCACATCCGCCGCAACGCCGCGCCTGATTACGTCGGCGGCTATTTCATCGGCTCCGAGTGTTACATCCCCGCGCTCGACTATTTCACCGCCGTGAAAACGCCTGTCGCCTGGCGCTGGGCCTTCGAACGCCAGTGGCTCTTCTATAAACTCTGGGGCCGCCTGCTCTACGATCCCGACACGCCGGATGCCGTCTTCGCCGCCGACTTCCATCGTCGCTACGGTGCGAAAGGCGACCCGCTCCTGCGCGCCTACGCGCTCGCGTCCGCGACGCAGCTCCGCCTTGGCTCGCTCTGGGACTCGCGTTGGGACTTCACGCTCTACGGCGAAGGTTTTCTCGCGCTCCAGGGCGACACCACGCGCTACATCGGCGTCGACGCGCTCATCGCGCAACCACCGATGGATCCCGACTACGTCTCCGTCGCCGACTACATCGCCGCCCTCGCCCGCGGCGAAACCTTCGGCCCCGAGCGCATGACGCCGCCACGTCTCATCGAGCAACTCGAACGTGATAACCGCGCCGCGCTCCGGCTCGTCGACGCGATCGATCCGGCCGGTGACACGTCGCTGCTCTACGAAGTCTCCGACGTGAAAACCTGGGCGCACCTCGGCCTGCATCTCGCCGAGCAGCTCCGCGGCGCGCTCGCGCTCCAACGCTACCGCACCGCCGGCGGCGAGGAGAACAAGACCGCCGCGATCGCGCATCTCGAACGAGCGCTCGCCGAATGGGATGAAGTCGTCGCGATCACGCGCCCGCTCTATCGCGACATGCCGCTCACGCACTACAACAACAACTCCTTCGACCCGAACCCGCACAACCTCTTCCACTGGTCCCTCGTCCGCGACCAAGTCGCCGCCGACCTCGAAGTGGCCCGTGCCGCGAAACGGTAGAGCGAGGCGTCCGCGCCGAACCTGATTGGCATTGCCCCACAGGTCACGTCGCACACGCAAAAATCGCCGCCCGATCTTTTTTTCAACGCGAAGAGCGCGCGCAGCGGAGCCGCCACCAAACCTGGAAGGACAAATGACACTCCCCGAACGGCCCTCCCTCTGAGTTTCCGGAAAGTGTCATTTAATAGATGACACTTTCCGGGTGAATCTCTCCGGGATTCCAAGCTCGCTCTTGTTCCTCCGCGGCCTCCGCGCACTCCGAGTTTCAATCGCGGGAATTTAAGTTCAAACCAGGCGAGCGCAGGGGATCGATCCGTGGAACACCCGCCGCCCAATGCGATTACACCAAGGTCGCCAAGCTCGCGAAGGAATCAATCGGACCGCGTCGATGAACTGGGATGACTGCAAACGTAGCGGAAAGCGTGAGCTTTTCGTGATGGCCCGGACGAAACGCTCACGCGTTCCGCTACGATCTTATGCTCCTCTTTCGCGCGCCGGGGGAAATCCGAACGCACCTTCCGGCCCAGGCCGTGACCGCTCACGAAAGCGTCATCCATTAAATGACACTTCCCAAACGACTCTCCCTCTGAGTTTCGGTAAAGTGTCATTTAATAGATGACACTTTCCGGGTGAATCTCTCCGGGATTCCAAGCTCGCTCTCGTTCCTCCGCGGCCTCCGCGCACGCCGCGTTTCAATCGCGGAATTTAAGTTCATTCCAGCAATCCCACCACCGCTGCTCCGAATTTCAAACGGCCCTCCGTATCTGTGCCATCTGTGTAATCTGTGGTTGGATCGAGTTCTTCTGCGGGATTCCAATCTCACTCTTGTTCCTCCGCGGCAAACCAACCCGACGAGGACGTCGGGTTCCACGCCGACAAGCCGTTCGGAAATCACGGCCCCGTGCTCCACGCCGAAATTCGCGTCGGTCCGCGTGATTCGCGGGAGGTCGCTTGTTGGCCTCGCCGCACGAGCCCCGGCTCAGAGCTTCAGCGCGCGCAGATACGCCAGGCTGGTCGGAATGTTCTGCAGCGGCGCAGGGGTTTCATCCTCGATGAAATAGTGCTTCACGCCGACTTTCTGCGCGGTGCGCAACACCGACGGCCAATCGATCTGACCGCCGCCCACCGGCACGTTGTCGGTCGGCGGAGCGCTGCCCGTCGAGAGATGAGTGATCGCTTCTTTGCGGATATCCTTCAGGTGCATCAGCGCCCAGCGGTGGCCGTATTTTTTCAACAACGTCACAGGATCCTGTCCGGCGTGGAAAACCCAGAACACATCCATCTCGAACACCAGATTTTCGGGATCGGTCTCTCGCGCCACGATATCGAAACGCGTTTCGTTCTTGTTCGCCTCCGACGGCGTGAACTCGAACCCGTGCGGATGCCAGCCGAGTTTCAGGCCGGCTTCGCGGCAGGTCTTGCCCCACTGGTTGAAATCGGCGGCGACCTTGTGCGCGAGTTCGTCGGTGAAGCCTTCTTTGCCATGCGGCACCCACGGGCAGACGATGTAGGTCGCCCCCAGCGCCTTCGCGTCCGCGATCAGCTCAGGCAGTTTCTTGCCGAGATCCTCGTAGCCGTCGTGCATCCCGACGACGACGAGCCCACGGGACCTCGCCTCCGCGCCGTATTGCGCGAGCGTGAGCGTGCCGAGGCCCGCCGTCTCGATTTCCTTCAGGCCGTAATTTTTCACGAGTTCGAGCGCAGCCGGCGTGTCGGTCTTCGCCGTTTCGCGGAGGCTCCAGAGCTGCATGCCGATATGATCGTGGAAATCCACCGGCGCCGCGCCGAGCGCGACCGCCGACAGAGTGAGAAGGCCGAAGCCAAGCAGGTGTTTTTTCATTGGGGCAACGCGCCTGACGTTCCCCCGCCCGGAAAGTTTTGCAAGCAGCGCCACCCTCGATCTCCCGTTTCCCTGAACCGGAAAGTGTAACGCAATGCGTTACACTCGCCAGGACCGCGGCGTAGCGGGGAGCGCTACGATTTTTGCAGCACGTGGTAGTTCGCCATCGAAATGCCGCTGAGCATCGCGCCGACGATCCCGAGGAATCCCTGGTCCGTCCCGCACAGGTACAGATTCTCCAGCGAAGTCCGGCCTTGCCGGTGCTTGACGGGCGAGCCGTAGATCGCGCCGCCGAGGTGACCGGTGAATTTCGCGATCGTGCGCGGCGTGAACATGTCGGTCGCGCGCGTGGCGGCCGCGAGCGCCCCGTCATCGACCGCCGGCAGGAAGCGCCGCGCGCTGCGCTGGACGGCGGTGAACCAACGCTGTTTGTCCTCCCGGTAGCGGTCCGCGGAGAGATTCGCCCAATGCGCGTAGTCGGCGAGGCACGTGACGCGTAGAAAACCTTCCGCCAGCCGACGGTCCGCACCGAAATCGAAGTTGTTCGGGAAACAGATCACGCCGCTGCGCGTATCCACCTGCTCGGTGCAGCGCTCGTAATGAAAATGCGGCGAGTCGTTGAAAAAAATAATCGTGTCGCTCCCCCAGCCCAGGTCCGCGGGTTGGCGATCGAGCACGGCAATCGTCTCGACGAACGACAGCGCGCCGACCGGTAGGGACGCCTCTCCGAGGCGTCCGTCTCCGAAGCGTCCGTCTCCAAAACGTCCGCTTCCCACCGCGGCCGCGCCTTCGCGGACGTCTCGGAGAGACGTCCCTACCGGTTCGCGCCCGAGCCGCACGAGCGCCTCGGTCTCCGGCGCGCCGATCGACGAGATCACGTGCTCGGCAGTGATCTCGCTGCCGTCGTCGAGCACGAGCGCAGCGGCGCGGCCCTCACGCGAGACGACCCGCTGCACGCCGCATTTCATCCGCCGCTCGCCACCGGCGGCCCGGTATTTTTCGAGCAACACGCGTAAAATCACGCGCACGCCTTCGAACGGCCGCGCGAAGCCTTCGAGGAAGAGCGCCTTGAACATGATCGCGAACTGGCCGAACTCCAGGTCGCGTTCCGACGCGCTGCCGTAGTACATCACGGGACAGAACAGCATGTCCTCGAGCAGCGAATCCGAAAGGTGTCGCCGCACGACTTCGCGGGCGGAGATCGGCGCCGTGTCGAGCCCCACGTCATCGTAAGCTTTCACCGCGGCGACCAGTTGACGGAAGCCGTCGATCTGGGCGGGGAATTTCGCGGCGACCTCGCTTTCGAGGACGGCAAAATCGTTCGTGAACCGCAGCGTGGTCTCACCGCGCGGCCCGAATGCCACGCGCGATTGCTTCTGCTCGCACAAGGCGAACTCGTCGCGGTCGATGCGGAGCTGGCGCAGCAGTTTCGTGAGCGGCGTGCCTTTCACGCCGGGCCGCACGTAGTTGGTCATCGCGTGGAGGCCCACGTCGAATTTTCGCCCGGCGATGCTGTAGAAACCATTGAGCCCGCCGGCGGCGTTGTGCCGCTCGAAAATGCAGACGCGCTTCCCGAAGTGCGCGAGCCGGATGCCCGCCGCCAGCCCCGACATGCCCGCGCCGATGATCGCGACGTCGTAGTGCGAGGAGGTGTTCATGGCGGCCGCGCCCCCGAATCCGCGCCCTCACGCGCTCAGCTTTTCCCCGCCAGCGCGTTGAACTTCGGCGTGAGGTATTCTGCGCTGCTGTCGAGCGAGGCCAGCTGCAGATAATCCTTCTCCGGCACTTCGATGCCGTAGCGTTTGCGCAGCTCCATGACGATGTCCAAGAAATCCATCGAATCGAGCTGGAGCTGGTCGCGGAGGCGCACGTCGGGCTTCACGTTGCTCAAGTCCTCGTCCGGAGCGATGTCGGCGATGATGTCGAGCACCACTTTCTTGCATTCGTCTTTGGTCATGTTGGTCAAAGCGGCGATTAGGGGACAAAGCGCTTAACAATCAACGTGGAATTTATCCCCAGCATGCCGAAAGAATTGTTCAGGATCGTGTCCACCTTCGCAACCTTCCGCGGCTGATTCAGCACGAGGTTCGGCAGCGCGCACGCCGGATCGAGGTCGTCGACATTGATCGTGGGGTGAACGACCAGGTCGTCGAACGACGGCAGGTTGCCCGCCAGTTCCAGCGCGCCCGCCGCGCCCATGCAGTGGCCGATGTAGCTCTTCGTGTTGTTGATGTAGGTCTCCGGGCAGTTCTCGCCGAAGACGGCGCGAATCGCTTCGCACTCCTGGATATCGCCGAGCGGCGTCGCCGTCGCGTGCGTGTTGACGATATGAATATCGCTCGCCGCCAGCCCCGCGCGCGTCAACGCCGCCCGCACGCACTCCGCCTGCCGCGTGGGATTCGGCAGCACGTAGTCGCTCGCATCGGAGTTCACGTGGTAGCCGGAGATCTCGGCGTAGATTTTCGCGCCGCGCGCCTGCGCATCGTCGAGCCGCTCGAGCGTGTAGAGCCCGCCTCCTTCGCTGATGACGATGCCGTTGCGCGCCTGGTCGAAGGGACGCGACGCCTTGTGCGGGTCGTCGTGCGTCGCGAGCGCGTTCTGCGATTTGAACCCGGCGAAAATTCCGAACGTGTGAATGCTCTCGCTCACGCCGCCGCAAATCGCGAGGTCCACCTCGCCGAGCCGCAGCATCTGCGTCGCGTGGATCAGGCCCATGTTTCCCGCGGCGCACGCCGCGCCGATCGTGTAGGACGGTCCGGTGACGCCGAGGTTGAGCGAGGTCTCGCCGGCGGGGTTGTTCGCGACCGTCCGCGGGTTGTGGTAGTGCGACCAGAACTTCGTGTCGTAGTTAAATTTCGAGATGTTGTAGATTTCGTTCTCCGTCTCGACGTTGCCGTGCTCCGTGCAGCCGATGTAGATGCCGACGCGATCCTTCGGCACCGCGTCCCACGCCACCCCGCTGTCCGCCACCGCTTCGCGCGCACAGTAGATGCTGATGCTGCCCGCCCGCGTGCCCACGCGAACCTCCTTTTTCTTTTGATGCCGAAGCGGATCGAAATGACAGATGCCCGCGAGTTGGGAACCCATGTAACGGATTTCGGTCCGTTCGATGCCCGCAACACCGTCCAGCAGGTTGCGACGAAACTCCGCCAGGGAGTTGCCGTTGGGGGCGGTCAAGCCGACACCCGTGATGACGATGCGCGAAGACTTCATGAATGCAGCGAAACGGAAATCGCTAGCCAACCGCTCTGCGAAAGCAATACAACGCTCGCCCGGCTCCGTAAGTCATTGCGCGGAGCCGGCGGCGCCACGCATTCAGGCTGATCGCCGCGCCCTCGGGCCGCTTGGCATGACGACCACTTCACCTCTTTTATGAACGTTCTTGTTGTCGGAGGCGCCGGTTACATCGGCAGCCATTGTGTGCGCCAGCTCATCGCCGCGGGCCATCGCCCGGTCGTGCTGGATAATCTCGTCTACGGTCACCGCGCGGCAGTGGCGCCGTCCGTGAAGCTCTACGACGCGAATCTCGGCGACGAGGCCGCCGTCGGCCGCATCCTGCGCGAGGAGAAGATCGAAGTCGTGATGCACTTCGCCGCCTACTGCTACGTCGGCGAATCCGTCACCGATCCACTGAAATATTATTTCAACAATGTCAGCGCCACGCTGCACCTCCTGCACGCGATGCTCGACGCCGGCGTGAAGAAATTCGTCTTCTCCTCGACCTGCGCGACCTTCGGTGTGCCCGCGACCCTGCCGATCCACGAGAACCTCCCGCAGGCGCCGATCAATCCCTACGGCCAGACCAAGCTCGACGTCGAAAATCTCCTCAAATCCCTCGCCGTCGCCCACGGCCTCAGCTTCGCCGCGTTTCGCTATTTCAATGCTGCCGGCGCCTCCGAGGACGGCGCGATCGGCGAAGATCACGACCCCGAGACGCACCTGATCCCCGTCGCGATCGACGTCGCCGTCGGCAAGCGGCCGCATATCCAGCTTTTCGGCACCGACTATCCGACGCCCGACGGCACCTGCCTCCGCGACTACGTCCACGTCGACGACCTCAGCCGCGCGCACATCGCGGTGTTCGACAAGCTCTCCGCGCCCGGCGCGCAGTGGTTCTTCAATCTCGGCACGGGCAAACCAACCTCGAATCGCGAGGTGATCGAAGCCGTCGAAAAAATCGTCGGTCGCGCCGTCAAAGTGATCGAGTCGCCGCGTCGCCCCGGGGATCCGCCCGCGCTCTTTGCCGATTCCTCCAAGGCCAAACGCGAACTGAACTGGGTCGTGAAATTTCCCGACATCGAATCGATCGTCGCCACCGCGTGGAAGTGGCACGCGGCCCACCCCGCCGGCTATGCCGATCGGTAGTCGCGCTCCTCACCGGGAACCTTAGGGATTTTTTCTGCCGATTCGCCCGGTAATTTATCCCATTCATCCGTGTTGGCGAAATCGGGGTGGAACGTTTTTCCCGGGCCGCCTTCTTTGGCCGAATGACGGTTTCACCCGACCGAGACTTTCCCCTGCTCGGTGAGCATCTCGCCGCCCGACGTGAGACGATCATCGAGGCCACGTGGCGGCTCTCGCAGTGCGACCCCGAGCAAACCACGATGCGTACGCTCACTCGCGCGCAGTTCGACGACCATATCCCGCCCGTGCTGGACGCCTTTGCCCGCCAGCTCCAGGGCCTCCCCGAGCCCGGCGCCCCGGCGGAAAACGTCGGTGAAGCCGAGAGCAAACACGGGCTTCACCGCTGGCAGCAAGGTTACCGGTTGCGCGAACTCCTCCACGAATGGGGACACCTTCATCACAGCGTTTTCGACGAACTCGAAGCGTTCGCTGCCGAGCACCCGGCGCTTCCCCACGAGACGTTTGCCGAAGCCAACCGCCGGCTCATCAAGCTCGTCAACGACGCGATCAGCGAAAGCGCCGGCCAATACGCGCGCCTGCAGCAGGACGAAGCCCTCGGCCAGCTCCGCGATCTCCAGCGCGCTTTTTCCCAGCTGAAGGAAATCGAGCGCAGCCGCTCGCGGTTGATTCATCAGGCCGTCCACGACCTGCGCGGGAATGTTCAATCCGTCAGCAGCGCCGCGGAGGTGTTGCGCGACTCCGATATTCCCGACAACGAGCGCAGCATTTTTCTCCACCTGCTCCAGCAAGGCGTCGAAGCCGTGGGCGCGATGATCGGCGACCTGATGGACCTCGCCCGGCTCGAGGCGGGACAGGAGCGGCGCGAGATCGCCGCGTTCGACGCGTCCGCGATGATCCACGAGTTTTGCTCCGTGACACTCGGCGTCGCCCGTAAAAACGGCCTCTCGCTCCACGCCGAAGGCCCCGCCTCGCTCGTGGTCGAAGGCGACTACCACAAGGTCCGCCGCATTCTCCAGAATCTCGTGCTGAATGCGTTGAAATACACTCGCAGCGGCGGGGTCACGGTGAAGTGGGCGGCGCAGGACGCGGACCGCTGGTGGATCACGATCGCGGATACAGGCCCCGGTTTGATGGCGGGCCCCGGAGCGCCGATCGCCGGCGACTTGAAGGAGGCGACGATGCATGCCCGCGAGACCGATGAAATCAGCGGCCTGCCGGCCATGCCGCCGTCCGGCTCGGCCAACGATTTTCTCCCGACGCGGCAGCAGCCCGGCGAAGGCATCGGCCTCTCCATCGTGAAGCGGCTCTGCGAGCTGTTGGATGCGAGCATCGAGCTCACGAGTTCCTCGCAGGACGGCACGACGTTCCGTGTCGTTCTTCCTCGCCGCGCCCCGGCCGGGGAGATCTCCGCGGCTCCCACCGACGCGTAACCCTGGGCGAAAGCGCGGGGGCGTTCGCCTCTTCGCGGGCACGGGCCGCGCGTCACGCGACGGTGTCTCGTCTCTGCAACATTTTGCTTCTTCGAGGAAACCATTTTCCCTCGTCCGCGTCCCAACGCGGATGGAAGACCGTCCCCTGCCGCCCCCGCACATCCTCGACGAGGATCTCCAGATCGTTCGCGCCACGCTCGCTTCAATTTCAGACGAGGTAAACCGGCTGTCTCCGCACGCTGGCGAGGCGGTTCATGCGGCTCTCGAAAAAATCGACGAGGCGCACGACGAATTTGTGCGCGCGGTGAACCCCGAGTAACCCGGCCCGATCCTTTCGCGTTCGCTCGCCGCGTCGGATCGCGGGTTGCCTTGCCGTGGTCGGCCCGCCTAGCGTCGAGCGCACGACATGAGGGCTCACTCGTCACTGTTCCGCGGCGCGTGGCTGTTTTTTCTCCTGGCGATCGTTCTGTCCCGCGCCACGGAGACGCCGATCGCGCCCGGCCGGAAATTCGCGAGCTTCACCGTCGGCGCCACGACCTACACCGACGTTCAGGTACGCTCGATCACCGCGCGCACCGTTACCTTCACCCACTCCGGCGGCCTCGCCTCCGTCCATCTGCGTGATCTCTCTCCCGAATGGCAGGCGCGTTTCCGCTATGATCCCGCCAGGGACGCCGCCGCCGAGCAGATGCTGGCAACGGCCCGGCCGCCTCCGCCGCCGGCGAACTCGCGCCAGTCGGCCGCGCGCGGAAACATGGAGGAACTCGTCCACCGATTCGGCACGCCCGCCGCCCTCGCTGCCGAGATCGATCTCCGTCCGAAATTTTTCCAGCTCGAACTCGGCGTCAAAAACCAGGGCCGCCGGCCGAGCTGCGCCATCTTCGCGATCGTCAGTGCGCTGGAGTTTCAGAACGCCGAGGTCACCGGCCACGCCGAGAAGTTTTCCGAGGAATATCTTCTCTGGGCGACCCGCCAGACCACCCATCGTGTGCCGCCGGCGCACGCCGCATCGTCGGCTGGCGACGAATCCACTCCCGCCTCCCCCGCCAATGACGACGCGGACGAAGGCTTCACGCTCGCCGACGTCGTCGCCGCGGTTCGCGGCTACGGAATCCCGCTGCAAAGTTCCATGCCGAACACCTTCGGCCGCGCGATCGACGCGATCGAAGCGCCCACCCCCGCCATCGTCGCCGAGGCCCGGCAGCACCAGAGCATCCACGTGTTCGTGCTGCCCGGGCACGACAACGCGACCCGCATCGCCAACATTCTCCACACGCTCAACGCCGGCATTCCCGTGGTGATCGGCCTCGGCTGGCCGCACTATCGCACGCTGCACGGCGGTTATCTCGGCGGCCAAAAACCCATCGCTGGCCGCGGCCATGCCGTGACGCTCGTCGGCTACACCTCGAAAAGCGACCAGCCCGACGACGTGGTCTTCGTGTTCAAGAATTCCTGGGGCGTCGATTGGGGCCAGGGCGGCTACGGCACCGTGGCGTATCGGTATCTGAACAACTACCTCGGCGACGCCGTATTTCTCGAAGTGCTCCCGCGGCGGTGACGAGCGTCGCCGTCGCCCTCGAGCCGAGAAACGCCGAGCCCGCGAAGAACACCGCAGCGAAAACCAAACCACGACTCGCGCCGGATCTTCACCTCACGGGTGAATCCCGGCGTAGTTCCAATCTCGCTCTGTTCCTCCGCGGCCTCCGCGCCCTCCGCGTTTCAATCGCGGAATTTGGAGCGGTTTCAAAAATCGCGTAGCCGCCCCGCGGGTCGAATGTAGGAGCCTGCTTGCAGGCGATTCCGGTGGGCGAAGGTCCGGCATCGCCTGCAAGCAGCCTCCTGCCGCGGCTATGGAAATTTTCACAGCGTTCCATTGAGCATTTCGTGAAGAAATGACGCGATCCCGATAGGGCGCGGACTCCGTTCCGCACCGCAACGATCTCTGGTCAACGCAGCGGCAAAGGGACTCGCCGCCCCACCGTCGGCGTCACTTCTCGGGAAATTCTCGATAAAAGGCGCGGTTGGAATTGAACCACAGAGACACCGAGACCCGGAGAGCCCGGAGAAAACGGCTTCGAAAAAAATGCTCTGGTCGGGAAGCTCACCTGCGGATGAAACCACTTTTCTCCGAGATTTCGCCGGTTCGCCTCTCTGGGCCTTTGGGTCTTTATGGTTCAACGGCGCTTTTCAGGGTCAACGTGCGTCGCGAGATTTTCCATTCTCTCCAGTCCCAAGCCAACCGTTGCTCCTCGAGGTTGGGTGACGGCTCCGCCGCGCTCTATCCCAAACTAAAAATCGTCTCGTCGATAAACATCTGCGCCGGATATTCCACCCGCCCGCGCGTCAGCACGTCCTCGCCCAGCATCTCGTTGCGCACGTCCGCCAGCCGCACCGCGTTCACCAGCTTTTCCGTCCGCAACCCGCTCAACACCGGCTTCGCGCGGTCGTCCGCGAACAGCACCGGCGCGCGATATACGAACAGATAGTCGAGCTGTTTATCCCGCAGGATCTGGCTCGTGAGCGTGGCCCCGCCCTCGAAAAACACGCCCGAGATTCGCTCCTCCACGCATTTCTTTCGAAACTCCGCCATCGGCACCCGCTGCGTCGGCGAGGGCAGCACCCACACTTGCACGCCATGTTCGCGGAGCTTCCGCACGTAGCCCATCCCGCCGTGCGGCGTCGTCACGACCACGGTGCGCTCGTGAAACTCATCCGTGTAAACCGCCGGTAGTTGTTTATCCACGACCGTCCGCAGCAGCCCGTCGAACACGAACCGCACCGGACACCACTCCGCCGCGCCCGTCACGCGCGCCGTCAGCCGCGGGTTGTCCTTCATCACCGTGCCCGCGCCCACCGCGATCGCCGGAAACAGCCGCCGCCAGCGATGCACGTCCGCCCGCGACGCCTCGCCCGTGATCCATTTCGAATCGCCTGTCCGGCACGCGCTGCGCCCGTCGAGTGTCACCGCCGACTTGAGCGCCACCAGCGGCGTCTTGTGCGTGCTCCAGTGATTGAAGATCAGATTCAGGTCCGTGCATTCGCGTTCGAGCACGCCCGTCGTCACGTCCACGCCCGCCGCGCGCAACACCTCGAAGCCGCGCCCCGCGTGCTCCGGATACGGGTCCGTCGCACCCACGACCACCTTCTTGATCCCCGCAGCGACGATCGCCTCCGTGCACGCGCCCGTGCGCCCGTGGGTCGAACACGGCTCCATGGTCACATACAACGTCGCGCCCGGCCGCGGCGGTTTCCCGCGCGCGAGCAGCGCCAGCCGCTCGGCGTGCGGCCCGCCGTCCGGCGCGGTCGCGCCTTCCGCGACCACGTGCCCGTCCTCGACGATCAGCGCGCCGACCATCGGGTTCGGGTGCGTGTTGCCCCAGACGCTGCGCGCCAAGTCCAGCGCGCGCCGCATGAAAGTCTCGTGGGTATCGGAAGTGCTCATGGCCGGAATCTCCAGATTCAGCGCCGTTTGCCCGTCGAGTCGAACCGCTTTCATCTCGTTGCTCCGAATGACAGAAACTTAACCGTTCACATAAGGATTGGTGCTCTTCTCCGCCTCGACCGTCGTATCCGGCCCGTGTCCCGGATAAACCACCGTCTCGTCCGGGAGCGTATAGATCTGCTCGCGGATGGACTGCTCCAACATCTCGAACGAGCCGCCCGGAAAATCCGTCCGCCCGATGCTGCCCGCAAACAACGCATCGCCGACGAATGCCACGCCCGCAGCCCTGTCCGCCGTGGACTCGGCGAAGGTGGAAAAATAAAACAACACGTTTCCCGGACAATGTCCCGGCACATGCCGCACCTCCGCCTCGAGCCCGAGCGCCGCCAGCCGGTCGCCCTGCTTCACCCAACGATCCACGTGGATCGGCTCCAAGTTCAACCGTTCGCCCATGAAGCGCTCCATGATCTCCGGCGTCTCGATCATCGCGCGATCGTCCGCGTGCGCCGAAACTTTCGCGCCGGTTTTCCGCACGACCTCCGCGCCGCCCTGCGTGTGATCCCAGTGCCCGTGCGTGATCCACAGCTCCGTCAGCCGGCAGTTGTCCTCGCGCAAAACTCCCTCGACCTCCGTCCACACGCTGCCCGGCGCATCGATCAAAACCGCCTCCCCGCGCTCCGGCGCCGTCAGCAAATACGCATTCGTCTGAATCGGCCCCGCCGGAATCGCATAAAGTTTCACGCCGCCACTGCACGCGCTTCGTCGTGCGTCGCAACCGCGAAACGTCACAAGGACATTTTAAGAAATGCCACGGCCGCTCTTGGGCCTGAAGATGTCGCTACCACGGTTTATCATTCCGAGACTCCGGACCGACGCCAAGCCGTTGGGTGGCCTACGCCGATGAACTCTCAGATGCCGGTCCTTCTGAGCGCAGCGAAGAATCCATTTGGACTTATGCACGCACGTCGTGCCACGAAGCGCGCACGGGATTCTTCACTCCGTTCAGAATGACAAACCGCCCGGTTCATCGGCAGCGCAGCGAAGGATCCAGAGCGACGCCCGCAAATGGACGAACACGTGGATTCTTCGGTTCGCTCTTCCGTTTGCCCGGACACCGACGGATTGTGCCTGTGATTTCATTTCACCTCACAGGGAATGGTGGCCGCGTGTTAGGCGATTGCAGGGCACTGCGGGCCGCTCATAGTCGCCCGCATCGCGCTGCCATGAACAAGTCGGTCCAACTTGTCGGCGCACGCTCCACGTCCGTTCAGCTCAACTCCGTTTCAGCACTGCCATGGCACGTCGCACTTCAACAACCGATTTCTCTCCCGTCATCGATGCCGCCCGCCGGTGGATGACTCAGGCAATGATCGACGATCGGGCCGTCCTCGGCGGCGGCGTCGTTTGGACCACCGCGAACCTTCAAGCGGTCAGGCGCGCCTTCGTTGATCGCCCGGACGAAGGCGAGGACGACTTCCTCACCAAACTGAAACGACAAATGGGCGACGCCTCACCCGACGCGCAGAAACTCATGGCCGAGATGCTGTGGATCACGTTGCTCTTCCCGTCCAACATCACGCCCCGGAAAAAACGCGAGATCGTCGGCGCGATCTGGGAACTCGGCGGTGAGCGGATCCCGCAAAACCACCCGTTGCTGGCCGACGAAGTCCTCTCCGGCATCGGCTCGGCCGGCATGGCCTTTAACAACTTCCGGTGGCGGGAGCTGGTCTTCCTCGTGAACTTCACCGAAGCCCTCAAAAAATTGCCGCCGCCCGAACGCGCCCGCATCTTCGACGACTACGACCGCCATCTCGAATTCGTCACGGCGCTCAACGAGCCCGGCCATCGCCAGCTTCGGCACATGCTCCGCTATTTCGCCTTCCCGGATCGGGTCGAACGCATGTCCTCGAACCGTGACCGCCGGACGATCCTGCGCGCATTCCGCGGCCTGAGCGAAAAGGAGCTGCGCGAGTGGGACCACCGCCAGCTCGATGACGCCCTCCTCGAAATCCGGCGCGAGTTCGAGGCGGCGCATCCCGGGCAAATCCTCGATTTCTACCACCCGCCGATCCGCGACCGCTGGTTCTCCAAGCGCGACGACCACGCCGCCGACCCCGTCTTCGAACCACAGGTCGCGGAGGACCGCCCGGACTCCCATGAAGAAACGCTCTTCGATTTCGACGACAGCCTTCGGGGAAAAATCTGGGCGGCATTCATGCGCCAGTATCCCGATTTCGCCGACTTCGCGCATCCCGGAGAAATTTTCCCGCAACAGGAAACCAACTACAAACGGGATGGCCTCCGGAAGTTCGTCGCGCAAGGAGGCCGCGATCGAGTGCGGCAACTGGTTGAAAGCGGCGATGCCGGCGCCGCGCTCCAACTGCTTAAAAAGACCGTGAGCCTCAATCTCGTCAGCTATCAATCGTGGCGCCCCAGCCTCGGTGAGGATCAGCCCGAGGTGTTGAAAGAAGTGCTCCGGGCTTTTCTCGACGCCACCGAGGAAGCTTACGCGGGCGCCGCCTCGCTGGCCGGCGTCTTCGCCGTGCTCGCTCGTCACGAACTGCCGCCCGCATGGGACACGATATCCGTGGTGTTATGGGCGCTGCGCCCGACCGACTATTTTCCGATCAAAATCCGCCACTATCGCGAACTCGCCGCGAAGCTCGGGACGCCCCTGAACTCCGGACGCCCTGCCCCGGAAAATTACGCTCAGCTCATGCGCTTCGGCCACGCGATCTGGGAAGTCGCCCGGCCGAAGCATCCGAACGATTGGGTGGACGTGCAGTCCTTTTTGTGGGGCGCCTGCCGTGGCTTCTCCGCCTCGCCGGCCAACCCCTCCACGCCGCCACTTTCACCCAACATCTGGTTGATGGCTCCCGGCGAAAAAGCGCGGCTGTGGGACGAGTTTCAGCGCGAAGGCCTCGTGGCGGTGGGCTTGGATTTGCTTAACGACCTCTCTGTCTACGACTCGAAAAAAGACATCGAAACGGCGCTGCAAGCTCACGACGAATCCGACGCACGCCGGTTCAACGACGCACTCTGCGCCTGGGAATTCGCCCACGTGCTCCAGCCCGGCGACATCGTCGTCATGAAGCAGGGCCGCCATACGATCGTCGGCGTCGGCCGCGTGAAATCCGCCTACCGCTACCAGCCCCGGCGCGAAGAATACCATCACGTCCGCGCCGTCGATTGGCTGCGGACCGGATCATGGGAGATCAACGAGACGATCATCGTGAAAACGCTCACGAACATGCGGCCCTATCCGGATTTCGCGCGGGAGATTCTGACCGCCGCCGGAGTCGGCGAGTTGTTTGAAGAAGTATTCGGAAGAAAAATTTCGGCCGCCGATTCGATGCCCACCGCCACCGCAGTGCCCGCGACCGAGACCCGCCGGCCATTCGATCGCAGCGCCGCACTCGACCAGCTCTTCATGTCGGAGAAAAATTTCGACGAAATTCTGCGCCAGCTGCGCCGGAAGAAAAACCTGATTTTGCAAGGCCCTCCGGGCGTCGGAAAAACCTTCGTCGCGCAAACGCTGGCCTTCGCCCTGATGGAGGAAATTGACCGCGATCGACTCCAACTGGTGCAGTTTCATCAGTCCTACGGCTACGAGGAATTCATCCAGGGCCTGCGGCCCAACTTGAACGGCGCCTACGAACTCCGCGCCGGTGTTTTTCTATCCTTCTGTCGCGCCGCTGCCGCCGATCCGACCCGCCCCTGGGTTTTCATCGTCGACGAGATCAACCGCGGCAACCTGAGCAAAATTTTTGGTGAACTGATGATGCTCATCGAGGCCGACAAACGCGAAATCGGATACGCGATGCCTCTCGCCTACGCCGATGCGGAGCATCCGAAATTCTTCATCCCACCCAACGTTCACCTCATCGGATTGATGAACACCGCCGATCGCTCGCTCGCGATGGTCGATTACGCCCTGCGGCGGCGATTCGCGTTTTTCTCGCTGCGGCCGGAAATCGCCTCGGAGAAATTCGCCGCGCATCTGCTGCGTCACGGCATCCCGCCGCCGACGATCGCCACGTTGGTCTCGGGCCTCACCCGGCTGAACGAGCAAATCCGGAAAGACGAAGCCGATCTCGGCGAAGGATTTTGCATCGGCCACAGCTATTTTTGCCCCCGGACGCCGGTCGAAGATCATCGGCGATGGCTCGAGGACGTTCTCGACTATGAAATCCTTCCGTTGCTTCAGGAATACTGGATGGAGCAGCAGGAGCAGGCGGGAACGATCGTCGCCGAACTGAAAAAACAACTCCTGTGAGCGCGGACAAAATTCCGATCCGGAATATTTATTTCCTGCTTTGCTACGCTTGGGGTCACCTTCAAGAAACCCGCTACGCCGACATCCGCACCGAAAACTGCGACCGCATTTGGGATATGCTGGCGAAGGTGCTGATCCGCAGCACCCAGCAATTGATCAAGCGCGGCCTGCATCGCGATTACGTTCCGCTTCAGGAGCGCCGCGCGCGCTTGCGCGGCAAAGTTCTGTTTTCCGCCGAAGCGCGTCGGCCCATTTTCGGCTCTCCGCAGCGCTTGTGCGAGTTCGATGAACTCAGCGCCGACGTGCTGCCCAATCGCGTCATCCGGTCGACTCTGGGACTGCTGCTCCGGCACCGCGAGTTGGATTCCGGCCTCCACGACGAATTGCGGAGTCTCGCCGGCTTTTTCGCGCCCTTTACTCCGCTGCACGTCGAGCCGCAGCATTTCCGGCGCGTGCAACTGCATCGAAACATGCAGCACTACCGCTTCGTATTGTGCGTGTGCGAATTCATCCACGCCCAAGCCCTGCCATCGCCGGAAACTGGCGCCGCGCGCTTTCGCGATTTCCTCCGCGACGAAGCGAGGATGGGCCACCTCTTCGAAAACTTCGTGCTGAATTTTTACCGCTCCGAACAATCGAAATTCGGCATTTCATCTCCACGCGTGGACTGGCTCGTCGACACCAGCCGAAGCAGTCCAGCCGGTCTGGAGCTGCTTCCCGAAATGAAAACCGACGTGTGCCTCGACGACGGCGACCGGAAGCTGATCCTCGACTGCAAATTTTATCTGGACGCTTTCCAACGAAATCACGGCGTCCCGAAATTCCGATCCGCTCACCTCTACCAATTGCTCACCTACCTGAAAAACCAGTCCGCCGTGCCCGGCTGGGAAACGGTCGAAGGCTTGTTGCTCTATCCCACGGTCGAGCAGCCCTTCGACGAACGCCTTCACCTGCAAGGCCACACCCTTCGTCTGGTTTCACTCGACCTGCACCAACACTGGTCCGCGATTTCCGCCGACCTGCTCGACCTGCTTCCGACTTCGCCCGCAGCCGTTCCATCACTCTGACCAGCCGAGTTTATTTCCTGCAGATCGGCTGACCGAACCCGATGTCGTAGCCATCGAGATCCTGAATGCCGAATTCGCGAATCTCATACGGCTTGTCGCCCAGGCCATAGTCGATCTTCGCGCCGCGCGCGCTGAACTCCGCGAACAACGCGTCCACGTCGTCCGTCCAGAAATAGAGGTTCCAAATGCCCGCATCCACTTTCCAGTTCGGCACGATGGCCGTCCCGGGCGGCGCTTGATCCAACATCAAACGCATCCCGTCGCGTTCCAGAATCACGAACGCCGGCGGCTCCCCCCAAAAACGGCTGTAGCTGAACCCCAGCGCGTCGCGATAATGATTCGCCGCCACCACCACATCGCGCACCAGCAGCACCGCCGACGATGAAACCAACCGGGCTTTTTTCATAAAATCAGGCACGAGATTTGGCCGGTACACGAAGGCGCACCCACCCCGTTTCTGCAAGCCGCACGTTGCGCGCAAAAGGTGGAGCCCGATGTCCTCATCGGGCTGGATCGCGTTCGCTCTCCATCCAGCCCGACGCGGACTATTTGGACCGGGGACAACGGCGTCGGGCTCCGCCACCCCACCGCCCGTTTCCGACTTACGCCACAAACCCGGCTTGCCACCCGCCGCGCGCCCCCGCTACTCCTTCGGCTTATGTCGTCGCTCAAGTTCGCCGTTCTCGCCGGAGATTACATCGGTCCCGAAGTCATGTCCGAGGCTCTTCGCGTACTCGAGGTGGTCGCCTCGCGCGAAAACCTCCGCCTCGATTACGTCGAGGCCGCCGTCGGCGGCGCCGCCATCGACCAGCACGGCACCGCGCTCCCCCAGGAGACCCTCGACAAATGCGCCTGGGGCGACGCCATCCTCTTCGGCTCCGTCGGCGGACCGAAGTGGGAAAAACTCCCGCCCGCCCAGCAACCCGAGCGCGCCTCGCTCCTCCCGCTCCGCAAGCACTTCACCCTTTTCGCCAACATCCGCCCCGGCCTCCTGTATCGGGAACTCACCGACGCCTCGCCACTGAAGTCCGATCGCATCCCCGACGGCATCGACATCGTCTGCATCCGCGAACTCACCGGCGGACTCTACTTCGGCAAGCCGAAGGAAACCACCGCCCTCGCCGACGGCGACGTGCAGGCCGTCGACACCATGGTCTACAAGCGCTCCGAGATCGAACGCATCCTCGACGTCGGCATCGCCACCGCCCGCGCCCGCAAGCGCAAACTCTGCTCCATCGACAAGGCCAACGTCCTCGAGACCTCCGTCCTCTGGCGCAAGACCGCCACCGAATACGTCGCGAAACACGCGCCCGACCTCGAACTCTCCCACATGTATGTCGACAACGCCGCCATGCAGCTCGCGCGCAATCCGAACCAGTTCGACGTCTTCGTCACCGAAAACATGTTCGGCGACATCCTCTCCGACGAGATGGCCGTGATCTGCGGCTCGCTCGGCATGCTCTCCTCCGCCTCGCTCGGCACCGGCAAAAATTCCCGCGGCCATCCCTTCGGCCTCTTCGAGCCCGCCGGCGGCACCGCGCCCGACATCGCGGGCAAAGGCATCGCGAATCCCTGCGCCCAGATTCTCTCCGCCGCGCTCATGCTCCGTTTTAGCTTCGGCCTGAACCAAGCCGCGTCGCGCATCGAAGCCGCCGTGAAGAAAACCGTCACCGGCGGCACGCGCACCGGCGACATCGCCTTCGGCCGCCCCTCCGTCGGCACGAAGCAGATGACCGACGCCATCATCGCGAACCTCTGATTCGCCTTCCGGCTCCCGCCTCGTCGTCGCCCGTCGCCCCTCTCGTCGCCCGCGCCTCCTCGTCACCCGCGGCCTCCTCGTCACCCGCGGCCTCCTCGTAGCCCGCTGCGTGAGCAGCGGGATTCGCGATCCGCCCGCGCTCTCGCGCCGCTACTTCGTCGTTTCCAACCCGGTCGCCAGCGCTTCTTCCAGCGCCCGAATCGACACCGGCTTCGTCAGATGCGCAAACGCGCCCGCCTCCTGGCACCGCTGAATATCCTGTTCCATTCCGAATCCCGTCAGCGCGACCGATTTCAACCCGTGGCGCCGGCTCAGCTCCGCGATCAATTCCACCCCATCTCCATCCGGCAAACCGATATCGCAGAGCGCGACATCCAAAGTTTCGTTCGCGGCCACGCTGCGCGCCTCGGCCATCGTCCCCACCGCGCTCACCTCGAAGCCCCGGCGCCGGAGGAGGTGCGCCAGCGTTTTCCGGCTCGGCTCATGATCTTCGACGAGGAGGATTTTCCGCTTCGGCGCGCCCGCGCCCGCCACCGCTTCCGGATTTCGCGCTGGATCCTTCGCCGGTCCTTTCGGCAATTCGGCGATCGGCAGCTCGATGATGAACGTCGCCCCGCGCCCGCGCCCTTCGCTGACCGCCCGGATCGATCCGCGATGCAGCTCCGTGATGCGTTTCGAGATCGTGAGCCCGAGCCCCAATCCGCCGAAGCGATGCGCCTCCCCGGCCGCCGCGCCGCCCTGCACGAACGCCTCGAAAATCCGCTCGAGTTCTTCCTTCGCCAGGCCCACGCCTGTATCCGAAATCTCCACCACGGCACAGCCCCGCGCCGGGTTGCTGCGGGTCGAGATCCCGATCCGGCCGCCCTCCGGCGTGAATTTCACCGCATTTTTCAACACATTCCACAGCACCTGCTGCAGCCGCACGGCATCGCCGGTGACGGTCAGCGGCGCGACGGAGAAATTACAGGCCAGCGCGAGCTTCTTGGCCTCCGCGTCCGCCCGGATCGTTTCGATCGCGTCGCGCACGATGGCGTGCAGATCGTTCGTGCTCGGGTTGAGCGGCAGCTTGCCGCGCGTGATCCGCGCCAGATCGAGCAGATCGTCGATCAGTCGCGCCTCGAGCTCGATATTTTTGCGGATCAGGTCGAAGTCGCTGCGCACCGCCGGCGGCAGCTTCGGGTCGTCCGCGGACGCGCTCGCCACCAACAGCACCGGGTTCAGCGGCGTGCGCAGCTCGTGCGACAAGGCCGCCAGGAAATCGTCCTTCGCCCGGTTCGCCGCGAGTGCCTTCGCATGCGCCTCCGCGAGTTCGCGCTGCACGCGTCGCTGTGCCGTGACGTCGCGCGCGATCTTCGAGGCGCCCACCACCCGGCCGCTGGCATCGATGATCGGCGAGACGGTGAGCGACACATCGATGAGCCTTCCGTCCTTGCACCGCCGCACCGTTTCATAGTGTTCGATCCGCTCTCCGCGCCGCAGCCGATCGAGAATGACCGGCTCCTCGTCGTGCCGTCCCTCCGGGATCAACATCAGCACGGGCCGGCCGATCGCCTCCGCCGCCGTGTAGCCGAACACCCGCTCCGCGCCTGCGTTCCAGCTTTGGATGACGCCATCCAGATTCTTGCTGACGATCGCATCGTCCGACGACTCCACGATGGCCGCCAGACGCCGGTCCACTTCGGCGCCGCGTTTTCGATCGCTGACATCCCGGACGATTGTCGATGCGCCGATGGCGTGACCGGCGGCATTGCGAATCGGCGCGATGGTCAATGACACTTCCACCAAGGTGCCGTCTTTTCGCCGGCGCACCGTTTCGTGATGTTCGATCCGTTCGCCCCGTTGAAGCCGTTCCGAAATCGTCGGCTTCTCGTTCCGCTGCTCCGGCGGAATCAGCATCGTCATCGGCTGGCCCACCGCTTCCTCGACCGTGTAGCCGAAGAGCCTCACGGCGCCGATGTTCCAGCTCACGATGATGCCATCGAGGTTCTTGCCGATGACCGCGTCGTCGGTCGAATTCATGATCGCCGCCAGCCAGGCCTGCGGCTCCGCGTGCGGATCGGCGTCGTCCTCCTGCGGAACCGACGCGCCCGCGGCCGCATTCACCCCGAGGTTTGGGGGTTCGTCAGATGCAGGGAAAAGCGGCATGAATCAACTCGGGGGCGGCGAAGGGGCACCCCCGCAGACTCGCCGTCGCACGCGGCAGTTCCCCGGGTTTCGAACAATTCCTCCGGCAGCCTCCGACCCTCTCGATGCGCATTTTGTCAGGCCGGCTCACGCGCCCACTTCGCCCTTGCCACTCACGTCACGCGACCTACCGTCGCCGTTTTCTCCCCATGATTTCCTGGATTCAGAAATACTTTCAGCAACACTTTAAGACGATCTTCGCGGTGTTGCTGGGCGTCACCATCATCTCGTTCATCTTCACGATCGGCGCTGCGCCCGGCATCGGCCGGGCCGACCGCCAGTCGATCGAGCGCCGCGTGTTCGGCTACAATCTCTCCTCGCAGGAGGACTCGAATCGACTCTTCGGCGACGCCAGCGTCAGCGCCCAGCTCCAATACGGTTTCACCCCCGACGGCGCCGAACTCCAGAACTACGCGCTCCTCCGCGCCGCCGCGCTCAAGATCGGCAACGACCTGCATATCCCCGCCGCCACGAAACAGGAAATCACCGACTTCATTAAGAATCTCCGCTCGTTCACCGGCCAGGACGGCCAGTTCGACGCGACGCGCTACACCCAGTTTCGCGACTCGCTCAAAACCAATCCGAACATGACCGAGACCCGCGTCAGCCACATCCTCAGCGACGACGTCCGCATGGCGAAGGTGCAAAAACTCCTCGCCGGTCCCGGCTACGTGCAGGCCTCCGACGTGAAATCGCAGCTGGAAAAAGGCGAATCCAGCTGGACGCTCGCCGTGGCGACGATCGACTACGCCTCCTTCAATCCCACCATTCCCACCAGCGACGCGATCCTCACGAAATTTTTCGAGGACAACTCCGCGCGTTACGAAGTCCCGCCGCAAGTCGTCGCCAGCTACATCGAATTCTCCCTCCTGCCGCTGATGGCGCAGGTCACGGTCACCGAACCCGAAGTCCGCGCCTTCTACGACGAGAATCCCTCGCGCTTCCCGAAGCCCGCGCCCGCCGACCCGAAAGCCCCCGCGCCAAAGGCCGACCCCGCCGCCGACTTCGCCGCCGTCCGCTCGCAGGTCGAGACCACGCTCAAACTCGATCGCGCCCGCCAACTCGCGACCAAGGTCGCCTCCGACTTCTCCTTCGCGCTCTACGAAAAGAAAATCACCCCCGGCACGCCGGCCTTCGACGCGTTCGTCGCCTCCCAAAAACTCACCGTCAAAAACCTCGCGCCCTTCACTCGCGAAGCCGGCCCGATCGAGTTGGGCGGCTCGCCCGAGATCGCCGACGAAGCCTTCAAGCTCGGCAAAGACCGCACCTATTCCGACGCCGTGAACGCCCCCGGCGGCGCCGTCGTCCTCCTCTGGAAGGAAACCCTGCCGTCACACCAGCCGGTCTTCGCCGAGGTGAAAGGAAAGGTCGCCGCCGACTACGCCGACGGTGAGAAGCGCAAGCGCTTCATCGAACTCGGCCGCACCGTGCGCGCCGGCATCGAGTCGCACCTCAAATCCGGCGAAGCCTTCGACAAAGCCGTCGCCGCCGTCGCCAGCGCGAACTCCGTCAAGATCGACGCGAAAAACTTTCCCGCCTTCACCCGCCGCCAGCCGCCGCAGGATATCGATTACAACGTCATGGGCGCGCTCGACCGCCTCGAGAAAGGTCGCGTCTCCGACATGATCGTCGCCAAGGATCACGGTCTCATCGTCTACGCGGCCGACAAGAAACTCCCCGATCTCAGCGAGACCAGCCCGCAGTTCATCACCATGCGCGAGCAGATCGCTCTGGCGACCTCCCGCGACGGCGCCGGCGCGTATCTCAACCAACTCGTCGCCGACGAGCTGAAACGCTCGGAGCCGGTCGCGGAGAAATAAGCCCCGCCGCACGCGCGTGGTAAGTCGCAGCTTCCCCTCCGCCACGCCATCGGTGGTCCTCCGGCGCGCTGCGCCTGCTCCCGTAGCCCTGCGCGGGAGCGCAGGGATTTCGCCACGACCCTCCATTCGATCCGCGAATCTGCATCAGCCCAAAGCGCCCGGCTGGGTTTGAACCCGGAGGGCACGGAAGCACCGGGAAACCGGCTTCCACAAGAAGGGCTCTCGTCGGGAAGCTCACCTGCCGGATGAAACGATTTCTCCGGTTTCTTCTCTCGGTGCCTTTGTGTCTTTGTGGTTCAACTGCGCTTTTTAGGAACCGGCGGGCTTCCGCCGCCGTTCATCCCCGGCGCAAACCGTTCGGCCTGTTTCCCCTCGAAACGCGCCGGCGTGTTCACGAGAGTGCGCGCGTGATGCTGCTGCCCGTCCACCACCACGCCCTTCGTTTTGGCGCCGATCGTCCGGCCGCGCAAAACGTCCTCCCGCCGAAACTTTCGGCGCGCACGCCCGTCTCACGCCGCACGGCCGATCGCGGCCCCGGATCACAGTAACTTTTCGACACGCCTCGTGTTCTTCCCCTCAATTCCCGGCTCCTCTCTTTCTCTCATGCCTCGCTCATTCGCCCGCGTCCTCGTCCTCGCCGTCAGCAGCGCCGCTCTTCTCGGCCTCCGCGCTCAAGAGCCCGCCGCGCCGCCGCCGATGGAAACGAAACCGACGCTCACCCTCGAGGCCTGCATCGCCCGCGCGCTCGATAAAAACTTCACGCTGAAGGTCGACACCTTCTCGACCGACATCGCCCGCGAAGCCCTCAACGCCGCCGACGCCACCTTCGAACCCGTCTTCAACGCCTCCTTCCAGCGCTTCGGCGAAAAGCGGACGCCCTTCGACGGCGGCGGCAGCACCAACGCCACCGACACCCGCGTCGGCGTTTCCCAGTTTCTCGCCACCGGCGCCCTCGTCGACCTCAGCGCCAGCCTCGACCGCACGAGCTTCTCGCCCGCCGCCACCGCGTTCAATCCCGTCTACAACAGCGACGTCGCCCTCACCGTCACGCAGCCGCTCCTCCGCGGCGCCGGCAGCGCCGTCAACCGCGCGCTCATCGAGCGCAATCGCCTCGGCGTCACGATCGCCCGCCTGAATTTCAAAAGCAGCGTCCTCCAGGTCGTCCGCGACACCGAAGCCGCCTACTACAATCTCGTCTTCGCCCGCGAACAACTCGCCGTGAAGCAGCACAGCCTCGCCCTCGCCCAGCGCCTCTACGAGGAAAACAAAACCCGCCGGCTCACCGGCGTCGCCACCGACCTCGACGTCCTCTCCGCCGAAGTCGGCATCGCCACGGCGAACAACGGCGTCGTCATCGCGCAGGAAGGCGTGCGCAATCGCGAGGACGCCCTCGCCGCGCTGATCGGCCAGTTCGAGTTCGACACGCCGCTCGGCACCGTCGCCCTCCTGCCGTATCAGGAACCGTCGCCCTCGTTCGATCTTTCCTACAAACTCGCCCGCGAGCGCCAGCCCGATTACCTCGCCGCGCAGACGAGCATCAAGCAACTCGAACTCGACGCCCGCACCGCCAAAAATTCCGCGCTGCCCACCCTCGATCTCGGCGGCAGCGTCGGCTTGAACGGCGTCGACCGCAATTACAGCCGCTCCGTCAGTTCCACCGCCGATTCCGAAGGCCACAGTTGGGAACTCGACCTCAAGCTCTCCATCCCGTGGGGTCTCCACGCCGACCGCGCTCGTTACCGCGCCGCCCTCGCCGGCCTGCGCCAGCAGCAAACGCGCTTACAGCAGATCGACCAGAATCTCCTCGTGCAGATCCGCGCCGCCGTGCGCGAAGTCGACACGAACCAGCAGAGCGTCGAAATCAACCGCAAGGGCACCGAACTCGCCACGCGCCAGTACGAACTCGAGCTCGCCCGCTTCAAAGCCGGCCTCTCGACCAGCCGCCTCGTTTTGCAGATCCAGGATGACCTCGAGACCGCGCGCGTGAACGAACTCCTCGCCGAGGTGAATCTCCGCATCGCGATCGCGAACCTGCATCAATTGGAAAGCAGCTCGCTCGAACGCTACCACATCAACCTCGCCGACTGAGCCGCGCGGTCTTCGCCCCACGGAGCCGCCGGCCTCCGTCAGAATGCAGGGCGGGGTCTCCTGACCCCGCCGTTCCGCCCGCCTCGCCGCTCCGCCTCCCGCCGTCCGCCCGCCGCCGTAGCCGCACCCTCCGGTCACCGTCCACGCGCTCCTTTTTCCCTCCGCCTCCGCGCCTGCCGAATATTCCTCGCCGCTCCGCCGCCCGCGCCGATATACGGAAGAGGATCCATGCAAACGCCGCTCGCCATCCGTATCGCGTTTTGGCTCTGGATTTTCGCGGCCATCGCCGCCGGTCAGCAAGGCTGGCTCCGTCGTCTCCCGATGCCGGCCGTCCAGGGCATCCTCTTCGCGCTCATCGCGGCGCTCGTGCTCGCCTACCGCTTCGCCGCGAATTTTCGCCAGTGGGTCGATGCGATCGATCTCCGCGGGCTCGTGTTGCTCCACGTCACGCGCTTCGTCGGATTTTATTTCATCGTGCTCTATCGCCGCGGTGAGCTGCCTTATGCGTTTGCCGTGCCCGGCGGCCTCGGCGACATCGCCGTCGCCGCGCTCGCGCTCCTCGTCGTTTTCATTCCCTTCGCGCCGGCCACTCGCCGGCGCGCGATTTCGATCTGGAATGTCGTCGGCCTGATCGACATTTTGCTCGTCATCTTCACCGCCGCCCGCATCGGCCTCTCCGGCAGCCGTGAACTCGCCGCACTCACTTATCTGCCATTGAGTTTGCTGCCCACGTTCCTCGTCCCTTTGATCGTCGCCACGCACCTGCTTGTTTTTGCGCGGCTCAAGCGCGACGAAACCTAGCCGAAAGTATTCCTGCCCCCTCTCCGCTCGCCGGCATGTTTTCCTCCTTCTCCTCGCCCTCGACCGCCCGCTCCTCCCCGTGTGCCGGCTTCAGTCTGGTCGAACTGTCGGTGGTCGTCGCGATCATCAGCATCATGACCGCCCTCGCCGTGCCCACCGCCAAGCACCTCGTCCTCCAGGCGCGCGCCAGCACCGTCGAGAACGACCTGCGCGTCTTCGCCGCCGCCTTCGCCTCCTACGCCAACGAGCACGGCGACTGGCCCGCCGGCGACGGCACTCCCGGCAAATTCCCCGAAGGCATGACCGGCTATCTCGGCCCGACCGGCTGGGCGGCCAAGTCTCCCATCGGCGGCAACTACACCTGGGATCCCAACAGCACCCAGCTCGGCTCCCGCTATCGCGCGGTCATCGTCATCTCCTCCACCGCCGGCAATCCCGTTTCGAGCGACCGCGTCCAGCTGCTCGAAATCGACAAGAAATTCGACGACGGCAACCTCGACGAAGGGAATTTCTTTCTCGGATACGGCAATTACCCCGTCTACGTGCTCGAACGCTGAGCCCCGGCCATGTTTCACGTCACCACCCTCAATCTCACTCCCGATCTCCGCACCGCCGCGGCCAACGCCGGCACCTGTGATTTCGGCGAACTCGACGCCGAGCAGCTCATCGCCCTGCTCGAAAATTTCCGCGAGATCGACCCCGTGCAAAATCACGAAAACGAGCCTCAGGTCATCATCGAGGCGCCCGCCGGCAAGTTTCGCATCCGCACCGGCCAGGGAAAACTTTTCCTCTATCACGCGCGCGACGCCGCCAAGGCCTACACGGAACTCGACGCACCCGGCATCGTGCGCGAACTCGGCCAGTCCGCACCGGACATGGCCCCCGACGAATCCACCGGCTCCGAATCCGCCGCCCCAGCCCCGAAAACTCCGCATCACGGCATCGCGATCACCATCCTCGTCGCCGGTCTGTTGCTCAACGGCTACACGCTCTACTCCGTCTTCTACATCGACGACGTGAACAAAAAGCCCGCGATCGAACTCGTCACGAATCCCGCCGAACTCGCCGCGTTGCAAAATTCCGTCGCCGGCCGCTACGCCACCGGCAACACGCCCGGCGACCGCGCGATCGTGGTCGGCGCCGACGGTCGCGTGCGCTTTTTCAAGATCACCACGGCGGGCGAGCGCATGGATTCCGACGACAGTTATCGCATCGGCCACCGCGAATCGAAGGTCTGCCTCACGATGCCCGACAGCGGCTACATCGACGTGCTGAACATCGAGACGATCGTCTACTACCGCGACCTCTACCGGCGCACGAAGTAGGGCGGGCTTCAGCCCGCCTTCGTCGGGAACAACCGCGCCGTCGCATCCCTCGCGCTCACCACGCGGTGCTCCGGCAACTGCGTGCGAAACCACGTCCGCTGCTTCTTCACCAGCGCCCGCGTGTTCTTCGCGATCTCCGCCGCGAGCTGCGCCTCCGGCAAACTTCCCTCCAGCACGTCGATCACCTCGCGATATCCGATCGCCCGAGACGCGCTCGGATTCTCCTTGAGCCCACGCCCGATCAGCCCGCGCACTTCGTCGACCAAACCATCCCGCAACATCGCCGCCACGCGCGCCTCGATCCGCGCCGCCAGCTCCGCCGGCTCCCGCTCCACGCGCACCAGTTCCACCTCCCAATCCGCAAACGCCCCCGGCTGTCGCGCAAAATTCTCCGCCAACTCCGCCAGCGTCCGTCCCGACGCGATGCATCGCTCCAGCGCCCGCGTCACCCGCCGCGGATTCGCGACATCGAGTTCGCCCAGCCCCGCCGGATTCCGCTCCCGCAACCGCGCCACTGCCTCCGCCAAACCCAGCTGCGCTACCTCGTGCCGCACCGCCTCCGGCACCGCGACGTCATCCGCCACCGGCCCCAAAAACGCCTTCAAATAAAATCCACTCCCCCCCACGACGAGCGCCGCCCTTCCCCGTCCTGCAATCTCCCTCAACGCCTCCCGGACCAATGATACGTAATACGTAACATTCATCCGCTCCGTCACCTCGCACACATCGATCAGATGATGCGCCACGCGCGCCCGTTCCGCTCCCGTCGGCTTGGCCGTGCCGACATCCATGCCGCGGTAAAACAGCAACGAGTCGCACGACACGATTTCCGCGTCATGCGCCTCCGCCCAGCGCAGTGCCGCCTCCGTCTTGCCGACGGCCGTGCACCCGGTGAGAACGCGCAGCAATGGCCGCTTCATTCCCCCACTCAAGCGCCCCCCGCTTCCCCGCGCCAGCCCCGATCTCCCTGACTTCCTCCCCACAAAGTAACCCAATAGGTTACTTTAAAATCATCCATATTCCCCCTTTCGTCTCTTACCTCCATCATCGGTCCAACCACAAAGTAACCCATTGGGTTACTTTGTGTCGGGCGCGACGGACGGCACGGGACGTTATCTCTGCACTCGCGCTCGCCTTCGGGCGCTGTTTTTTTCGCGCTCTGAAAACGCGCATCATCCTCAACCCGCGCTCCGGCCGCGGCGCCCGCGTTCTTCCCCGCGTGCGCGAATTCGCTGCCCAGCGCGGCGCCGAACTCGCCCTCACCACGCACCGCCGCCACGCCTCTGAACTCGCCGCCGAAGCCGTCGCTGCCGGCTACGAACTCGTCGTCGCCGTCGGTGGCGATGGCACGCTGAACGAAGTCGCCGCGCCCCTCGTCGGCACCACCACGACTCTCGGCCTCGTCCCCTGCGGCTCCGGCGACGGCCTCGGCCGCAACCTCGGCATCCACGGCTCGCTCTCGCATGCGCTCGAGATTCTACGCACCGGCGTGCCGCGCGTGATCGACACCGGCCTCGCCGCTGGCCACCCGTTTTTCACCGTCGCTGGCCTCGGCTTCGAGGCCGACGTCGCCGAGCGTTTCAACCGTCTTCATCGCCGCGGTTTCATCCGTTACCTCCGCACCAGCATCGCCGCCCTCCGCGCGCATCGTTCGCAGCCGTGCACGATCGAGCACGCCGGCGGTCGCGTGCGCCTGCCCGTCTTCACGCTCGCGGTCGCGAACAGCGATCAATACGGCAACAACGCCTTCATCGCCCCTGGCGCCGCCATCGACGACGGCCTCATCAATCTCACCGCCGTCCCACCGCTCAACTTTTTAACCGCGCTACCGCGCGCCGCTCGTCTTTTTTCCGGCACGCTCGCGAACGCGAAGTCCATTCTCCAACTCGCCGGCGCCCGCTTCGTCGTCGAGCGCGACGCGCCCGGCTTGCTCCACACCGATGGGGAAACTCACCCCGTCGGCCCGCGCATCGAATTCAGCGTGCGCCCGAGCAGCCTCCGCATCCTCTGCCCTGCCTCCGCGTAGCCGCACCGCGCGGGCTCGCCGCGCTCTGCACGGCGCGGCTGGATCTCACACCGCCGCCGTCCGTTCACAACCCGCTGAACGGAAACGCCGAATTCCGCCCGCCCGCCTTCGCCGCGTACAGCGCCTTGTCCGCCGCCGCGATCAACTCCTCCGCGCTGCGCGCATCGCCCGGCATCGTCGCCGAGCCCGCGCTCACCGTCACCGACAACGGCAGCGTTTCCCGCACCATGATCGGCTCGCGCTCCACCGCCACACACGCACGCCGGGCCGTCTCGAACGCCGCGTCGCTGTCCGACTCCATGATGATCAGCGCAAACTCCTCGCCGCCGACGCGCGCCACACGATCCACCGTGCGCACTTCCTGCGCGAGTCGCCGCGCGACCTCGCGCAGCACGACGTCGCCCACCGGATGCCCATGCGTGTCGTTGATGGTCTTGAACCGATCCACGTCGACGAGCACCAGTGACAACGGCCGGCCGAAGCGTTGCGACCGCTCCTCCTCCTCCTCCAGGATTCGGTCGAACTCCCGGCGATTCAGCAAACCCGTGAGCTGATCCCGCGTCGCGAGCCGGCGCAGCGCGTCCAGCGTGTCGCCGAGTTTGAGCGCGTAACGCAACGAGCGCTCGAGCGCGCCCACCGTGATCTCGCTCTTCACCAGATAATCGAGCGCCCCCGCGTTCATCGCCTCGATGTCGACGTGCTCCGACGACTCCGCCGTCAAAAAAACAATCGGCGTCCGGCAACCCGCCGCGATCGCCCGCCGGATGAGTTCGAGCCCGTTGCGCGGCCCGAGTTGGTAGTCGAGCAGGCATGCCACGTAGTCGCCGGAGAGGAGCTTCGCGATGCCCTCCTCGTAAGTCTCCGCCCACGACAGCTCGAACTGCTCCGCCCGGAAATTTTTAAAATGCGCCTGCGTCAGACGGAACTGCATCCGGTCGTCGTCGATCAGGAGGATTTTTCGCATCGTTGAGGGCGGCAGCCGGAGTAAAAGCGCCGCAGCGTTAGGACTCTCGCCCGCCGGCGCAAGCTCTCCGCTGGGAGCGCGGGCGCCCTCGCCCGCTTCGCCGCCGGAGACGGCCGAAATCCAGTCACCCCCGCTGCGTCCCGGCCGACAAATCGCGCGCCACCGCCGAGAGCCGTGCCACGATTTTTTCCGGCGCGCCCAGATTCTCGCGAATGCAGTTCACCAACGCGCTGCCGACGACCACGCCATCCGCGAGCGCCGCGACGTGGTGGACTTGCGCCCGCGTCGAAATTCCAAAACCCACCGCGACCGGCAACGCCGTGTGTCGGCGAATCCGCGCGACCGCTTCCGGAATGTTACCCGCCACCTGCTCGCGCACGCCCGTCACGCCTTCGCGCGACACGTAGTAAATGAAACCGCTGGCCACCGCCGCGATCTTCGGCAGGCGCGCCTCCGGCGTGGTCGGCGCGACGATGAACACCGTGTCCACGTCCGCCGCGCGACAGGCCGCGACGACTTCCTTCGCCTCCTCCGGCGGCAGGTCGAGCGTGAGCAACCCGTCGACTCCCGCCGCTTTCGCGCCGCGCACGTAGGCCTCGATGCCGTTCGCGAAAACGAGATTGTAGTACGTGTAGAACACGATCGGCACCTCGCTCTCCGCGCGGATGCGCCGCACCAGTTCGAACACCCGCGCCGCCGTCATTCCACTCTCGAGCGCGCGCTGCGCCGCGAGCTGATTCGTCAGCCCGTCCGCGAGCGGATCGGAAAACGGCACGCCGAGTTCGAGCACGTCGATGCCGTTCGCGAGCAGCGCTCGGCACGCCGCCAGCGAGGTGTCGAAATCCGGATCGCCCGCGCAGAGATAAGCGACGAAGGCGGCGCGGTTCTGCGCGTGGGCGCGGTGAAAGGCATCGGCGAGGCGCGACATGAGCCCGCCATCCGCGCAAAAACCCCCGCCCGGCGCAAAACGAAAATCGCTCCCGCAACTGTAGCGTTCCCCGATCGCCGCCATTGACCGCCGATCGCGTAGCCCGCTGCGTAAGCAGCGGGACCGCGTGCCCCGCCGCCGTCCCCTTCCCTGCGCTCCCGCGCAGGGCTACAAAATTCCTTTCGGGGCCCACCATCCGCCGCCTACGGCAGCGAAAACTCCACCAGCACCGGCCGGTGGTCCGACAGGAAGCACCGCACGATCTCGCAGTGATCCACATGGCACGTCGACGGCAGGAACACGAAATCGAGCAGCCGGCCCGGCAGTGGCGAGGGAAATGTCCGTCCGGTCGCGGGGTGCAGCACGTATTCGCCATAGTCCGACAGGTGACTGAGCAGTGCCGCCGTCGCATCCGCGCTGGTGCCGGGATTGTTCATATCGCCGCACACGATGGCCGGCACATGCCAGCGCCCGCGCGAAATCCGGTGCTTCTCCGTGAGCCACGCGAGCAGCCGCCCAATCTGCCGAATCCGGTGCTGCCGCGAGCTGAAATGCAGATGGATGTTGACCAGCGGCACGAGGCGCCCGCCCAAGTCGATCTCGGTGAACAGAAATCCTTTTTCCCCCACGCTGCGCTGGCCGAAGACGATCGTCTCGCTTCCCGCGATCGGATAACGCGACAACACGGCGTTCCCATAGCTGAGATTGAGCAGCCCGGCGCGGCGATTGTGAATGCCGAACACGGAGTGTTTGAAGCCCGTGTGCAGCCGCAGATATTCCAGGTGATCGAAATTTCCCGCCCACAACGACCGTTCGTCGACCTCCTGCAGCGCCACCACGTCCGGTTTCAGTTCGCCGATGAGCCGGGCGATTTTGCGCAGGTTCGCCTTCAATTTCTGCGGCGAGGTGAACCCCTGGATTGGCGCCAGACCGCGACCGTGAGCAATGTTGAACGTAACGAGACGCAGACGCGACATGGCCAAACGCAGCGTGAAATTCCCTTCTGTCAAAGCAACGCCAAAGGCCGCCGTCATCGAACTGTCCTGTGACTCGCCCGCAAAACTCTGTCGAACTCCGCGCGCCGCGCTGCCAATCTCGCGCCGCGTTCCCCTCCTCTCGCGCGCGTGCTGCCTTCCCCATGAAATTCCCTTCGCTCGTCTTCGTTTTCCTCGCCCTCGCCCGTTTCGCCGCAGCCGATTCTTTTCCGGTCTCGATCCACGTCGACGCCGCCAAATCGCAAGGCGCCTACCGGCCGATCTATCGTTTCTACGGCGCCGACGAACCGAACTACGCCACGATGAAAGACGGTCGCAAGCTCCTCGGCGAACTCGGCCGGCTCGCGCCGCAGCAAGTTTATTTCCGCGCCCACAATCTCCTCACCAGCGGCGATGGCACGCCCGCGCTGAAATGGGGCAGCACCAACGCCTACACCGAGGATGCCGCCGGCCGGCCCGTCTACAACTGGACGATTCTCGATCGCATTTTCGACACCTACCGCGAGCGCGGCCTGCACCCGTATGCTCAGATCGGTTTCATGCCGCAGGCGCTTTCCGTTTCCACCGGTCCGTATCAACACGAATGGCGGCCCGGCCTCGACAACCTCGTCGCCGGCTGGGCTTATCCACCAAAAGACTACGACAAGTGGCGCGACCTCGTGACCGCCTGGGTGCGGCACTGTGTCGAGCGTTACGGTCAGGCCGAGGTCGAGCAGTGGTATTGGGAAGTCTGGAACGAACCCAACATCATGTACTGGCAGGGCACGCGCGACGAATGGTTCAAGCTGCACGACTACGCGATCGACGGCGTGCGTCGCGCCCTGCCCACCGCGCGCGTCGGCGGTCCCGATGCGGCCGGCAGCGGCGGCGAATTCATGGACGCGTTCCTCCGCCACGTCGTCAGCGGAAAAAATTCCGCCACCGGCGCCACCGGCACGCCCACCGACTTCCTCTCGTTCCATGCAAAGGGATCGCCGGTCTACGTCGACGGCCACGTCCGCATGGGCATCGCGAACCAACTGCGCAACATCGACGAGGGCTTCGCCAAAATCGCCGCCGTTCCCGAGCTGAAAAACAAACCCATCGTCATCGGCGAATCCGATCCCGAAGGCTGCGCCGCCTGCCAGAGTCCACAGAACGGCTATCGCAACGGCACGATGTATTCCAGTTACACCGCAGCGATCTTTGCGCGAAAACAGGATCTCGCGGACAAGCACCGCGTGAACTTCCGGGGTGCGCTCACCTGGGCCTTCGAATTCGAGGACCAGCGCTACTTCGCCGGCTTTCGCGCGCTCGCGACCAACGGCGTCGACCTGCCCGTCCTGAATGTCTTTCGCATGATGAGTCGCATGGCCGGCGAACGTGTCGAAGCGACGAGCACCGGCGCTGCCACCCTGGACGCCATGCTCAAAAGCGGCGTGCGCGGCCAGCCTGACGTCGGCGCATTTGCCACGTCCGACGGTCAGCGCGTCGTCGTAATGCTGTGGCACTATCACGATGACGACGTGGCCGGGCCCGACGCCGACGTCGCATTTTCGCTCGCCGGTTTGCCGGCCGGCGTTTCGCACGCGCGGCTCACGCATTACCGGATCGATGAGACGCACAGCAACAGCTTCGCCGCCTGGAAACGTCTTGGCTCGCCCATCGCACCCGACGAAAAGCAATACGCCGCTCTCGTCGAGGCCGGCGCGCTCGCCACCCTCGGCGAACCTCGGGAAATTCGCCTCGAACACGGCGCCGCGACGCTTCAGCTCACGCTGCCACGGCAGGCCGTTTCCCTGCTGGTCTTCGATCTCGCTCCGGCGCCCTGAGTCCGAACGACGCAGCCCGGGCCGTAAACGTGTCTTGTTCCGGGCGGGAAACCGGCGGCGGTTTCCTCGGAGTAGAAGGTGGAGCCCGACGTCCTCGTCGGGTTGATCGACGAGCGGCCCCACCAGAACCGTTTGAAAAATAGTCCAGCCGCGCGACCCACCAAATGTAGGAGCCTGCTTGCAGGCGATTCCGGCGGCCGAAGATCCAGCATCCCCCTGCAAGCAATCCCCTGCAAGCAGGCTCCTCCAGCGGCTACAGAAATTTTCAAAGCGCTCCAGCCCGACGATGACGTCGGGCTCCACCTTCGCAGGGTGAATTTGCGAGCGAGAGGACTTTCGACGGCATCGTTCCATATGGCAGCACCGGACTTATTTCATGGCCATTGCTCTCCGTCAGCGGACCGCCGTCGCCAAATGGACGACGCTGGTTTCGCATTCGACGCAAGCGCAAGCGAAGGGCTTTCCGGTCGCCGCAAAATTTTTCGGAACCCTCAGGAACCAACTCAGGGAAACGCCTACTCTAACGGCCGAACACCCAGGGTTCCCGTTCGTGCTATCTTCCCAGCTGAGTGATGACCCAACGATGGCGCGCGCCTTTTCCGGCTCAGCGACGCGTCAGCTTGCGGCCGATCGTCGGAACTGAAGGTCGAAACTGAAGATCGATTTGGACTTCGTCACATGAAAATCAACTCGCGGTCCCGCAAAACCATCACCGCTGCCCCTGTCGCCCGCGACCCCGCCTTCATGAAACAACTCGTCGTCGCACTCGGTGCACTGCGCGACGGCGACTTCACGGTGCGGCTGCCGTCCGACTGGACCGGCCTCGAAGGCCGCGTCGCCGGCGACCTCAACGCGATCTCCGGCCGCATGGAACGTTTCAACACGATCCTGCTGCGTCTGCGCCGGCAGGTTGGCGAAGAAGGAAAAATCGGCGAGCGCCTGCCCATCGGCGATGCGATCGGCAGCTGGGCGGAGCGCGTCGAGGCGATCAACGACCTGGTCGACGATCTCTCGCAACCCACGATCGAGGTCGGCCGCGTGATCGGTGCGGTCGCGAAAGGCGATCTGTCGCAGGCGATGCCACTCGAACTCGGAGGCCGCGCGCTCAAGGGCGAATACCTGCGCACCGCGAAACTCGTCAACGGCATGGTCGGCCAGCTCGGCGCGTTTTCCGTCGAGGTGATTCGCGTGGCCCGCGAGGTCGGCACCGAGGGCAAACTCGGCGGCCAGGCGCAGGTCAAAGGCGTGTCGGGCGTGTGGAAGGAGTTGACCGAGTCCGTCAACCAGATGGCCGGCAATCTCACCGCCCAGGTCCGCAACATCGCCGAAGTCACGATCGCCGTGGCGAACGGCGACCTCTCGAAAAAAATCACCGTCGATGTGCGCGGCGAGATTCTCCAGCTGAAGGAAGCGGTGAACGTCATGGTCGACCAGCTCCGGTCGTTCGCCGCGGAAGTGACCCGCGTCGCCCGCGAGGTCGGCACCGAGGGTAAGCTCGGCGGCCAGGCCGTCGTGCCCGGCGTCGCCGGCACATGGAAGGATTTGACCGACTCGGTGAACGCCATGGCGTCGAATCTCACCGCGCAGGTTCGCAACATCGCCGGCGTGACCACCGCGGTCGCTCGCGGCGATCTTTCGCGAAAGATCACCGTCGACGTGAAGGGCGAGGTGCTCGAGTTGAAGGAAACCATCAACACGATGGTCGACCGCCTGAATGCCTTCGCCTCCGAAGTCTCCCGCGTCGCGCGCGAGGTCGGCACCGAAGGCAAACTCGGCGGCCAGGCGCAAGTCCCCGGGGTGGCCGGCACGTGGAAGGATTTGACCGACAACGTGAATTCGATGGCGAACAACCTGACGACCCAGGTGCGCAACATCGCCGACGTCACGACTGCGGTCGCGAAGGGCGACCTCTCGCGCAAGATCACCGTCGACGTGCGCGGCGAGATTCTCGAGCTGAAGAACACGATCAACACCATGGTCGACCAGCTCAACGGCTTCGCCGCCGAAGTGACCCGCGTCGCGCGCGAGGTCGGCACCGAGGGCGAGCTCGGCGGCCAGGCCCTCGTGCCCGGCGTCGGCGGCACGTGGAAGGATTTGACCGATTCCGTCAACGCGATGGCGACCAACCTCACCGGCCAGGTCCGCAACATCGCCGAGGTCACGACCGCCGTCGCGCGCGGCGACCTATCGCGCAAGATCACCGTCAACGTGAAGGGCGAAATCCTCGCGCTGAAAAATACCATCAACACGATGGTCGATCAGCTCAACGGCTTCGCTTCCGAAGTCTCCCGTGTCGCCCGCGAAGTCGGTACCGAGGGCAAACTCGGCGGACAAGCCGAGGTGCCCGGCGTCGCCGGCACGTGGAAGGATCTCACCGACAACGTGAATCTCATGGCCGCCAATCTCACCGGCCAGGTCCGCAACATCGCCGACGTCACGACCGCCGTCGCGCTCGGCGATCTCTCGCGCAAGATCACCGTCGACGTGAAGGGCGAGATTCTCGAGCTGAAGAACACCATCAACACGATGGTCGACCAGCTCAACGGCTTCGCCTCCGAAGTGTCTCGCGTCGCCCGCGAAGTCGGCACCGAGGGCAAGCTCGGCGGCCAGGCGCAGGTACAGGGCGTCGCCGGCACGTGGAAGGATTTGACCGACAACGTGAATCTCATGGCCGCCAATCTCACCGGCCAGGTCCGCAACATCGCCGAGGTCGCCACCGCCGTCGCGAAGGGCGACTTGTCGCGCAAGATCACCGTCGACGTGAAGGGCGAGATTCTCGAGCTGAAGAACACGATCAACACGATGGTCGATCAGCTCAACGGCTTCGCCGCCGAAGTGACGCGCGTCGCCCGTGAAGTCGGCACCGAAGGCGCGCTCGGCGGTCAGGCGCAGGTTCCCGGCGTCGCCGGCACGTGGAAGGATTTGACCGACTCCGTGAACGCGATGGCGACCAACCTGACGACGCAGGTGCGCAACATCGCCGAAGTCACCACCGCGGTCGCGCGCGGCGACTTGTCGCGCAAGATCACGGTCGACGTCCGCGGCGAAATCCTCGCGTTGAAAAACACCATCAACACGATGGTCGACCAGCTCAACGGCTTCGCCTCCGAAGTGACCCGCGTCGCCCGCGAGGTCGGCACCGAAGGCAAGCTCGGCGGCCAGGCCCAAGTGCAAGGCGTCGCCGGCACCTGGAAGGATTTGACCGACAACGTGAATTCCATGGCCGCGAATCTCACCGGCCAGGTCCGCAACATCGCAGAGGTTACCACCGCCGTCGCGCGCGGCGACTTGTCGCGCAAGATCACCGTCGATGTGCGCGGCGAAATTCTGGAGTTGAAGAACACGATCAACACCATGGTCGATCAGCTCAACGGCTTCGCGTCCGAGGTCACGCGCGTCGCCCGCGAAGTCGGCACCGAGGGCAAGCTCGGCGGCCAGGCCGAGGTGCCCGGCGTCGCCGGCACGTGGAAGGATTTGACCGACAACGTGAATTCGATGGCGAACAACCTCACGACGCAGGTCCGCAACATCGCCGAGGTCACCATCGCCGTCGCGAACGGCGACTTGTCGCGCAAGATCACCGTCGATGTGCGCGGCGAGATTCTGCAGCTCAAGGAAACCATCAACACGATGGTCGAGCAGCTCCGCTCCTTCGCCTCCGAGGTGACGCGCGTGGCGCGCGAGGTCGGCACCGAAGGCCGCCTCGGTGTGCAGGCCGTCGTGCCCGGCGTCGCCGGCACGTGGAAGGACTTGACCGACTCGGTGAACGCGATGGGCACCAACCTCACCGCGCAGGTCCGCAACATCGCCGAGGTCACGACCGCCGTCGCGCGCGGCGACTTGTCGCGCAAGATCACCGTCGACGTTAAGGGCGAGATTCTCGAGCTGAAGAACACGATCAACACCATGGTCGACCAGCTCAACGCGTTCGCCGCCGAGGTCACCCGCGTCGCCCGCGAGGTCGGCACCGAGGGCAAGCTCGGCGGTCAGGCCCAGGTGCAGGGCGTCGCCGGCACGTGGAAGGATCTCACCGACTCCGTGAACGTCATGGCCGCGAACCTCACCGATCAGGTGTCCGGTATCGTGAAAGTCGTGACGGCGGTCGCGAACGGCAATCTCCGCCAGAAGCTCACCGTCGAAGCGAAGGGCGAAGTCGCCGCGCTCGCCGAGACGATCAACAACATGACCGACACGCTCGCGACCTTCGCCGAGCAGGTGACGAACGTCGCTCGCGAGGTCGGCGTCGAGGGCCGTCTCGGCGGCCAGGCGCACGTGCCCGGCGCCGCCGGCACGTGGAAGGATCTCACCGGCAATGTGAATCTCCTCGCCGCGAATCTCACCACTCAGGTGCGCGCCATCGCCGAGGTCGCGACCGCCGTGACGAAGGGCGATCTCACGCGCTCGATCCAGGTCGATGCACGCGGCGAGGTCGCCGAGTTGAAGGACAACATCAACACGATGATCTACAATCTCCGCGTCACCACGGAGACGAATCAAGAGCAGGACTGGCTGAAGACGAATCTCGCGAAGTTCACGCGCATGCTGCAGGGCCAGCGCGATCTCTTCACCGTCGGCAAGATGCTGCTCTCCGAGCTCGCCCCGCTCGTCGACGCGCAGCAGGGCACGATTTATCAGATGGAAGCCAGCGATGAAAACGGCCTCAACCTCCGTCTGCTCGCCGGTTACGCGCAGCGCCCCGGCCAGCCCGATCGCATGTCGCTCGGCGAAGGCCTCGTCGGCCAGTGCGCCGTCGAGAAGCAGCGCATTCTCCTCAACGAAGTGCCGCGCGGTTACACCCGCGTGCACTCGAGCCTCGGCGAGGCGTCGCCGGCGAGCATCGTCGTGCTGCCCGTGTTGTTCGAGGGCCAGACGAAGGCCGTCATCGAACTCGCCTCGCTGCATCTGTTCAGCGTCACGCACGTCTCGTTCCTCGAACAGCTCACGCAGTCGATCGGCGTCGTGCTCAACACCATCGAAGCCACGATGCGCACCGAGGGCCTGCTCCAGCAATCGCAGCAACTCACCGTCGAATTGCAGTCGCAGCAAAAGGAACTCACCCAGACGAACGAGGAACTCGCGCAAAAAGCCCGCCAGCTCGCCGAGCAAAACGTCGAGGTCGAGCGCAAGAACAGCGAGGTCGAGCAGGCCCGCCGCGCGCTCGAGGAGAAGGCCGCCGAACTCGCGCTCACCTCGAAGTACAAATCCGAATTCCTCGCCAACATGTCGCACGAGCTGCGCACGCCGCTCAATTCGATCCTCATCCTCGGCCAGCAGCTTTCGGAAAACAGCGGCGGCAATCTCTCGCAGAAGCAGATCGAGTTCGCCCGCAACATTCACTCGTCCGGCTCCGATCTGCTCAATCTCATCACCGACATTCTCGATTTGTCGAAGATCGAATCCGGCACCGTCACCGTGGAGGCGGAGGAAATCGGCTTCGCTTCGCTCCGCGATTCGATCGAGCGCAACTTCCAGCACATCGCCGAGGCGAAGAACCTGCCGTTTTCGGTCGAGTTCTCGTCCGCCCTGCCGCGCACGCTCACCTCGGATCCGAAGCGCTTGCAGCAGATTTTGAAAAATCTCCTCTCCAACGCCTTCAAGTTCACCGCGCAAGGCCACGTCGGCGTGAAGGTCTCGGCCGCCCAGGAAGGCTGGACCCCCGGCCACCCCATTCTCAACCGCGCGCCCCAGGTGATCGCGTTCGCCATCAACGACACCGGCATCGGCATCGCGCCGGAAAAACAGAAGCTGATCTTCGAGGCGTTCCAGCAGGCCGATGCCGGCACGAGCCGCAAATACGGCGGCACCGGCCTCGGCCTGTCGATCTCGCGCGAACTCGCCGCGCTGCTCGGCGGCGAAATCCGGCTCAACAGCGTCATCGGCCAGGGCAGCACGTTCACGCTGTATCTGCCGTCCTTCTACATCGAGCAGTCGAACGACAAGAACCGCCACGCGTCCTCCGCTGCGCCGATCATGCTCCCCGCCGCGCGCGAGGAAATCATCCCCGACGATCGCGAACAGGTCCGGCCCGGCGACCGCAGCCTCCTCATTGTCGAGGACGATCCGCACTACGCCCGCGTGCTGCTCGGCCTCGCCCGCGAAAAAGGTTTCAAGGCCATCGTCGCCACGCTCGGCAACGCCGCCCTCACCCTCGCCCGCCAATACCAGCCTACCGCGATCACGCTGGATGTGTTTCTCCCCGACATGCTCGGCTGGACCGTGCTCAACAATCTCAAGCTCAGTCCCGCGACGCGCCACATTCCCGTCCAGATCATCTCCATCGAGGAGGAGCGCTCGCACGCGCTCGCCCACGGCGCGTTCGCCTACACGGTCAAGCCCACGACGACCGAAGGCCTCGAGCAGTGCTTCGATCGCATCAAGAAATACGTCGAGCCTCACACCAAGCGCCTGCTCGTCATCGAGGACAACGACCTCGAGCGACAGAGCATCGTCGAGCTGCTCCACCACGACGACATCGAGATCGCGACCGCCGCGAGCGGCGCCGAGGCCATGGAGAAGCTCCTCGATCAGCCGATCGATTGCTGCGTGCTCGACCTCCGCCTGCCGGACATGAACGGCTTCGACCTGCTCAACAAAATCCAGGCCGAGCCCACGCTCCGCGACATCCCCATCGTGGTCTTTACCGGCAAGGATCTCAGCCGGGACGAAGATCAGCAGCTCCGCACCGTGGCGAAAAGCGTCCTGGTGAAAGACGTGCAATCGCCCGAGCGACTCTTCGACGAGACCGCGCTGTTCCTCCATCGCGTCATCGCCGAGCTGCCCGAGGCCAAGCGCAAGATGCTCGACCACCTGCACGCGTCCAACGAAGTGCTCCGCGGTCGCAAGGTTCTCGTCGTCGACGACGACGCGCGAAATATCTTCGCGCTCACCACGATGCTCGAGAACCAGGAGATGAACGTCGTCAGCGCGATGAACGGCCGCCAGGCGATCGAGATGATCCAGCGCCAGCCCGATATCGGCGTCGTGCTCATGGACATCATGATGCCCGAGATGGACGGCTATCAGACGATGAAGGAAATCCGCAAGGATCCGCGCTTCGGCGCCCTCCCGATCCTCGCGCTCACCGCGAAGGCGATGAAAGGCGACCGGGACAAATGCCTCGCCGCGGGCGCCTCCGACTACATCGCGAAACCCGTCAACACTACCGAACTCCTATCGCTCCTCCGCGTATGGTTGTATCGCTGAGCCCCCGCCGCGTCCGACGCTTCCCATGGTGACACTGCCGGCCATTTCGACGCCGTCGGCCGCGCGGCTCGCGCCCGTCGACATCCTGCTCGTCGACGACGAGCCGCGAAACCTCGACGTGCTGGAAAGCCTGCTCCAGGCGCCCGAGTACAATCTCGTCCGCGCGGTCACGGCCGACCAGGCGTTGATGCTGCTGCTCGATCGCGAATTCGCCGTCATCGTGCTCGACATCCAGATGCCCAAAATGACGGGCCTCGAACTCGCCGCGTTGATCAAGCAGCGCCGGCGCACGCAGCACATCCCGATCATTTTTCTCACCGCCTATTTTCAGGAGGACAAGGACGTCCTCCAGGGCTACGGCAGCGGCGCGGTCGACTACCTCACGAAGCCGATCAACCCGCAAATCCTCCGCTCGAAGATCGCCGTCTTCGTCGATCTCTTCCGCAAGACGCAAGCCCTCGCCACGATCAACGCGGCCCTCGAACTCGAAATCGCGCAGCGCCTGAAAGCCGAGGATCTCCTGCGCCAGACCAACAACGAACTCGAGTCGCGCGTCCACGAGCGCACTGCCGATCTCGTGCGCGTGAACGAGGAACTGCGCGCCCGCGAAAAAGCGCTGCGCGCCAGCGAAGCCCAGGCCCTCGAAGCGTCGCGCGCCAAGGATGATTTTCTCGCGCGTCTCTCCCACGAACTGCGCACGCCCCTCAGCCCCGTGCTCCTCCTCGCCACCGAAGCCGCCGCCAATCCGGCCCTCGCCGTCGAGGTGCGCACCGATTTCGAAACCATCGCGCAAAACGTCGCGCTCGAAGCGCGCCTGATCGACGACCTGCTCGACCTCACCGCCATCACCCGGGGCAAACTCGCCCTCGAGCAAAAACCCGTCGCGATCCACGGCGTGCTGCACGCAGCGCTCGCGCTGGTCCGGCAAGAGATCGCGCGAAAACAGTTCCGGCTCGCCCTGCAGTTTGACGCGGGTCGCGACACCGTCCGCGGCGACGACATGCGGCTGAAACAGATTTTTTGGAACGTCATCAAAAACGCCGCCAAATTCACTCCGGACGCCGGCGAAATCGTCATCTCCACCGCGGTCCGCCCCGACGACCAGCGGCTCCTCGTGCGCATCCGCGACAGCGGCATCGGCATGACCGCCGACGAGATTTCCCGCATCTTCGCCGCATTCGCGCAGGGCGATCACGCGGTTCGGGACGGTCCTCGCTTCGGCGGCTTGGGCCTGGGCCTCGTGATTTCGCGAATGCTGGTGGAGCTTCACTCCGGCGCAATCACCGTCACGAGCGGCGGTCGCGACCGCGGCTGCACGTTCACGGTCGAGCTGCCCCTCGTCGATGCGCCTTCGCGCACCGCCGCCGACACCGCCCCGGCCCTGCCGACTGCGAGCGTTCCGCTCGTTGCCCCGCGGACCCTCCGCGTCCTGCTCGTCGAAGACCATCCGCCGACCAGTGCCACGCTCAAGGAACTGCTCACGCGCCGGCAATTTCACGTTGTCACCGCCGCCACCATCGGCGCTGCCCGGGCCATCGCGGCTGCGGAAAAACTGGATCTCGTCATCTCCGACATCGGCCTGCCCGACGGCAACGGCTGCGATCTGATGACCGAACTTCGCTCGCACCATGGCTTGCGCGGCGTGGCCCTCACCGGCTTCGGCACCGCCGAGGATCGCGAACGCAGCCACGCCGCCGGCTTCGTTGCCCATCTCACGAAACCCGTCAGCATCCGCGCCCTCGACGATGCCCTCGCCGGCATCGTCTCCGCGTTCCCGACTTCTTCCACCGAGTCTCGGTCCGCCTAATCGTGGTTTCGAACGCCGAATGGCAGCGCCGCCGAATGCAGGAGCCTGCTTGCAGGCGATGTTCGGTCGAGCTTCGCCTCCACGCCCGCGCTTCACCTTCGCTGCGCCATCTCACCCATGGCCGCCGCGTCCCGCATCCGGCGCTGCTGCGCCTGCACGATGCGATCCACGTAGTCTCGCAAGCGCTCGAATTCGCCGCCGTCCAGAATGTGGTGGCTTTCCTGCACCCCGCCCGGCGCACCTCCCCCGCTCAACGCCACCACGCCCTGCACCACGCTCCGCCAGTTCGCCGCCTGCAATGACGCTCCGAGCGTGTGCAGCGCCAGCCAGTCGAGAATATTCGCCGCCTGCGACACGATGTTGACGCTGAACCGCACGCCCTCGGGCAGATCTTCCGTGTGCAACTGCATCACGCCCGCGATCGGGTGGCCCTCGAGCGTGACAAACGTCGCTCGATCCCGTGTCCGTTCCTCGAGCCGCACCTGCACGTGACCGCGCGCCGCGATCTGCAGGGTCAACGTCTCTCCCGGCTTCGCGCTCGTCGGCGCGTCGGGCTCCGCCGAAAATTCGATCGGCATCACGTCGCGGATATTTTCGCACACGCGGTCGAGCAATGCCGCCGCGGTCTGCGGCGTCTCGCGAATATCCGCGAAAAACGTCGCACGCTTCACGCTGCCCACGCCGGCTCCGGGCGTTTGCTCCGGCTGCAAATCCGCGAGCATCCGCAAGCCCTCGTCCAGCGGCGTCGGTTCGACCGAGAAAACGGTCACGAGGGCGTTGTGTCCGGGATCATCGATGACGCTCGTCTCCAGCAGCATCGTGAGCGTCGACGAGTTGAGCGGGGAGTCGAGCCCGGCGCGGCGCAGGACTTTTCTGCCCGTCGCGCCGAACGCCTCGATCGCCTGCACGCCGACCTCCGTCAGCCACACGGGCCACGCGAGTCGCGGCCGCTCGCAGCCCGTGATTTCCTCGAGCCGGCGCAGCACGTCTTCCGTCGTGGTGACGTCTCGGCCCGCGAGTTCGAGCGCCTGCCCCGCCAGCTCGCGTCGCTCCACCGCCTGCACGAAAACCTGCCCGAGGTCCGCGAACCACAGCGGCTGAAACGGCTGGTCGCCGCGCGCGACGACCGGCACCGCCGGCAGGCCGCGCAGCATTTTCAGCAGCGTTGAAATCGTCTCGTCGCCCGGTCCGTAAACGTCGCCGGGCCGCAGAATCAGCCACGGGCCCGCATAAGCACGCACGAGACTCTCCGCTCGTCGCTTCGATTGGTGATACGCCGACTCGCCCCGCTCCGCTCCCAGCGATGAGACGTAAATGAAAAACGGCGCGCCCGCCCTCGCCGAGCTCGCCAGGAGATACCGCGTGCCGTCCACATTTACTTTTTCGAAAGTCACCTCCGGCGGCTCCTCCTCCACGATGCCCGCCAGGTGCAGCACCACCTCGCAACCCTCCGCCGCCTGCGCGAGCTGTCCCGGCTCTCCGACATCCGCCGCAAATGCCTCGACGCCGTCGGGGAAACTCCGCGCGTCGTGCTCGGCGTGACGCGAAAGCAACCGCACCGTGTGCCCCGCCCGCAGCAGCGCCGGAACTGCCGCCGTGCCCAACACGCCGGTCCCGCCCGTCACGAGAATTTTCATCGCGCAACTTACCCCACCGCGAGCCAAGTCAACGCCGCGGCCAGGGTGGAACGACCGGTGAGCATTCGGGACGATGCATCGTCTCTTTCTCCCATGGGCGAATCGCACCGCCGCACTTCCGCGCCCGACGTCGTCGTCGTTGGCGCCGGCCCGAACGGCCTCACCGCCGCCGTCGTGCTCGCGCGCGCGGGCTTCTCCGTGCAGGTCTGCGAAGCCGGCGACACGCCGGGCGGCGGCTGCCGCTCCGCGGAACTCACGCTCCCCGGCTTCGTCCACGATATCTGCGCGGCCGTGCATCCGATGGGCGCGCTGTCACCAGTTTTCCGTGACATCGGCCTCGAACGCCTTGGCCTGAAATGGCTCAGGGCCCGCCGGCCGCTCGCGCATCCGCTGCCCGACGGCCGCGTCGCGCTGCTCGAGCGTTCGCTCGCGCGCACGGCCGAAATGCTCGGCGAGGATCGTGCCAACTGGGCCCGCCTCCTGGAGCCGTTTGCCAGCGAGCCGTTCATCGACGCGCTGCTCCAGCCCGTGTGGTATCCGCCGAAAACGTCGCTCCTCCGCCTCGCGCGCTTCGGCCTGCTCGCGTTGCGCTCCGCCGAACACGTCGCCCATCGTCATCTCCGTGGCGACGCGGCACGCGCCCTCTTCGCCGGCTGCGCCGCGCATTCGACAGTGGAACTCGATCGCCCCGGCACCGCCTCCTTCGGCCTCGTGCTCGCCGCCGCCGCGCATGTGCTCGACTGGCCCTGTGCCCGCGGTGGCGCGCAGCAGATCACCGCCGCGCTCGTGCGCGCGCTCGAAAGCCACGGCGGAAAACTGGCAACCGGCCGGCGCATCGAACACCTCGCCGACCTGCCGCCCGCGCGCGCGATACTCTTCGACGTCAGCCCGCGGCAGCTCGCCCGCATCGCCGGCGACGCGCTTCCGTGGCGCTACCGTTCGCGCCTCGAACGCTTCCGGCCCGGAGCGGGCGTCTTCAAAATCGACTGGGCCCTGAGCAACCCGATCCCGTGGCGGAATCCCGAATGCCGCGACGCCGTGACGGTTCACGTCTGCGGCGATTTCAACGACATCGTGCGCTCGGAAGCCGAAGTCGCCGCCGGCCGCGCGCCGCTTCGCCCTTTCGTGCTCGTCGCGCAACAGTCCGTCGTCGACGACACGCGCGCGCCCGCCGGCCACCACACCGGCTGGGCCTACTGTCACGTGCCGAACGGCAGCACGGAAAACATGACCGCGCGCATCGAGGCGCAGATCGAGCGCTTCGCCCCCGGCTTTCGCGATGTCATCCTCGCGCGTCACGCGATCGGCCCCGCGCAACTCGAAACGCACAACGCCACGATGCTCGGCGGCGACATCGCCGGCGGCGCGAACAACCTCTGCCAGTTTCTCTTTCGACCGATGGCGCGCGTGAATCCCTACACGACGCCCAACCCGCGTCTCTTTCTCTGCTCCAGTTCGACGCCTCCGGGCGGCGGCGTCCACGGCATGTGCGGCTACCACGCCGCCCGCGCCGTCCTGCGGCGGCTCGGGCGGGGGCCCGACCTCGTTCTCGAGCCGCAACAATTCGTTTGAACCGCGAATGGATACGAATGAACGCCGATTCGGAGGAAAGCCTCAATGCCGCTGGCAGTTATTGACCCGCTCCGCTTGGAGACGGACGAAGCTTGGTCCCTCTCGACGTGGTTTTCATTCGGATCGATTCGTGCGCCTTCGCGGTTGAACCGAATCGTTCGTCAAGCGCGTCGCGCCGCTTGCGATCGTCATCCCCGCACCGGTTGCGAATTGCGCCCGACTCGCTTCGCTATCCGTCGCCTCTCACCGAAAGGCCGCGGTGAACCCGGCGTTCCGTCTCACGACGATCATGAATTCCTTCGCCTCGACTGAGGCCCTGCGCCTCGCGGCGCACTGGCCGTTCGTTCCGATTCTCACCCGCATCGGCATGGCCGTGGCGCTGGGGATTTTCATCGGACTCGAGCGCGAGCACAGCCAGAAGACCGGTGTTCGCACCTTCGGGCTGACGGCGCTGCTCGGCTGCCTCGGCGGACTGATGGGAAATACATTTGCCGCGTTTGCGCTCGCCTTCGTCGGCGTAGGAATCGTCGGCATGAATTATCGCGAGATGGCGAAAACGCAGAAGCTCGCGCTCACGACGTCGACGGCGCTGGCCGTCGTCGCGTTCGCCGGCGTGCTCTTTGGACAGGGCCACGTCTTCACGCCGGCGGTGGCGGGGATTCTTACGGCCGCGCTGCTCGCGTGGAAGCGGCCCATCGAGCAGTTCGCCGGCATCGTGTCGGACCGCGAACTCAGGTCCGCGATTCTCCTGGCGATCCTCACCTTCGTCGTGTTTCCGGTTCTGCCGGGCGAGCCCGTGGATCCGTGGGGACTGATCGAACCGAAGTCCAACTGGGCGAGCGTCGTCATCATCGCGGGAATCGGTTTCATCAACTACATCCTGCTGCGGCTCATCGGAGCGCGGGGGCTGGAAATCACCGCGTTTTTCGGCGGACTCGTGAACAGCCGGAAAGTGATCGTCGAACTCGGCCTGCGCCTGAAGGAAGCCGGCCCGTCGCTGATCGCACCGGTGCAGCGCGGCATCATGCTCGCGACCGGCGCGATGCTGCTGCGCAACGCCCTCATCGTCGTCGTGCTCGCGTCGCAGGCCGCCGTGCGCTGCGTCATCCCGCTCGTGACGATGCTGCTTTTCAACGCCGTGCTGTGGCGCCGCTTTCCCGCGCCCCGGCCGGACTCCGCGGACGAACCGCCGCTGCGCCTGGAATCGCCGTTCAAGCTCTCCGCCGCGCTCAAATTCGGCCTCGTCTTCCTCGCGCTCAATGTCGCCGGCGGCCTGGCGCAGCGGCATTTCGGCACCGCAAGTTTCTATTTTGTGAGCGGTGTGGGCGGACTGCTGTCGAGCGCCTCCTCGATCGCCGCCGCCATCACGCTGATGGCGCGCCACGAAGTTTCGATTGCGACGGGCGTCAATGGCATCGTCCTCGCGAGCCTCACCAGCGTGCTGGCGAACATTCCGCTGATCCAAAGCCTCCTGCCGGAAAAACCGCTGCGGCGAAAAATCAACCTGGCGCTCGTCCAGATCGCCGCCGCCGGTTTAGTCGGCGTGTTCGTCAACGAGCTCGTTTTCCGCTGAAGTTTCCCTGCGTTCGATCGCCCACGGCAGTCGGCCCCTGCTGGGTTTCGCGTTATCGAGAATCACCCGAAGAAGCGACGCCGACGGTAGGGCGGCGAGTCCCTTCGCCGCCGCGTTGACCAAAGATCGTTGTGGCGCGGAACGGAGTCGGCGCCCTACCGGGATCGCGTCACTTCTTCACGAAATGCTCGATAAATTCCGCGATTGAAACGCGAAGTGCGCGGAGGCCGCGGAGGAACCAGCGCGAGATTGGAATCCCGGAGAGGTTCACCCGCGAGGCGAAGATCCGGTGCGAATCGTGGTCTGCCCTCGAATTCGTGTTCATTCGTGGCTCTCCTTCTGCGGCTCAACCGCCGCCGAATCGCCGCCCTCGGCCCGAGGGTAGCCGGTTTGTTCAAGAACATCAGCGGAATTGTTCAAGGTCTTCGCCCACGTCGTTCAATCGAAAAGGCCGCCGTTCCGCTATCGTGAGCCCGTCACCGCAATTCCTGCGACGACATGCTCCGCCCATGAAACTCCAATCCGACTTAAGCTTCTTCCTCTTGGAACCGTACGCGCCCCGTCCACGTTCGGCCGCGAGGTTCGTGCCGGCCCCGACATCTTCGCACCGCCCACGCCGACGGTTCCTTCAACGACTTGCTGGTTTCGCAACCAACTCCCAGTTTCCCCCAACCACCACCCCCGATTACATCGAGGCTGAAAGCGAGATTGACAGGCCGAAGACGGCTCGCGACTTTTCGCGTTCCTTATTTTACGGCGGTCATAGCTCAGTTGGTTAGAGCACAAGATTGTGAATCTTGGGGTCGCGGGTTCGAGTCCCGTTGGCCGCCCCAGTTTAAGTGTCGATCGTCAACATTTGAAATCCTCGACCGAAGATTTGCCAGTTGACGTGGCAAATCGGTCATGAGTTTTTTCAAAAACACGTCCGTCAAATTCGGAATTTCCGAATTCACGAATCCCTCCGGGGAGGTCGTTTTCCGCGTTACCGGCAGTCTCAATGGCAAACGCATCCGGAAGAATCTGCCCACCCTCGCGGAGGCCCAAGCCGAACGCCAGGTCCTCGAAATTGCGGCGCTCCAAAGCGACAGCCGTATGCGAGTCACCGCCACGTGCCTTGCCGTCGATCAACTACGGGAGGCCGAGGCCGCGTTCCACCGTTTGAAAGGTCGCTCCCAATCGCTGGCGTTCTACCTCGACTATGCCCTCGTGAACTATCGGGATCCGTGAATGACATGCCGTTCGCCGAAGCGGCGAAGCTCTACCTCGCAGTGCGCGAAGCCGACGAAAAGCTCGGCCATATCTCGCACCGTCAGTTCACGGCATGGCTCCGCGCCTATCGTCGATCAAATCGGGACGGATGCAGAAGAGAGCGACGCAGGCGCGCAGGCCGCGCGCTTCGAGTGTCCGCCCATCTGCCATCCAGACCAACAAACGGCAGATGACATGCGTGGCCATGGCCAGTCCCTCTGAGACCGATCAGGAAGTCGCGGGTGTCGTTGACGGTCGTCTCGGTGCGCAGGGCGCGGCCGAGTTTGTGATATTGTTTGAGGCGGCTGTTTTTGTAGTCGAGGTGCAGCGAGGGGATGACCCCGTCGGTGATGATCCGGGTGCGGAAGCGGCCCGGGGTGGTTTTCATGATCCGGCGATCGAAGATGAGCTGGAGTTGGGAGGGATGGCCCAAGGTCACGTTGTCCTTGATGATCTGTTCGAAGAACTGCCGGCCGGTGAGCGGCCGGTCGAACACCTGCGTGAGCGCAAACTCGGCCTGGAGGATGGACAGGTTGTAATCGTAACCGGCCATCCGATCGGTGGTGGGAAACGGATGCGGCAGGCGTGACATCCACTTCGCGAATACACCGGCGATGGCGCGCGCATCGAGCGCGGCGGCGATGCGCTGGGCGCGCGCCGGGTCGGCGCAGGCGAGCAGACCGTTGTCCAGCGCCTCGTGGGCGATCCCGGCCTGAGCGAGCTGACGCAGGAGAAACTCGTGGCCGTTCAGGCACACCTTCACCGGATACGGGAAGTAGCTGCCGAACTTGATGAACAAGGGCCCGAAATCCTCATCGACGATATACCAGTAGTAGACCTTCGCGAGGACCGAGGCGCGGACCAGCCAGGGGAAAGTCCGCCCAGTGGCTGGATTGCAGCGTTTCTCCGTGCGCACGGTGGTGAACTTCTCCTGCGCGGTGCCGAGGTAGAGCACACCTTCGGGCGCGGTGAAGGTGCGCAGGCGGCGCTGCGTCTCGTCGTCCTTGCGCTCGCCCTTGGTGAAGCGGTGCACCGCAATGCCTTGCTCGCGCACGAAGCGGCCGATGCGCTTCTCGTAGTCGCGGCTGATCGCGTCGAGCAGCACCGAGGAGGCGAACTTCGCCCCACGGTGCTTGCGCAAAAAATACGCCACCGCGGCGGGCGTCTGCAAACCGGGCACGTAGCCGTTCAGGTAAAGCCGGTCGATGCTCTCTAGCTCAAACGTCACGTGCTCTTTCAGGATCTCCGCAAGGCTCGGTGTCATGCCTGTCACCCTGCACGATCATCGCGCTCGCTTCGACACGCTTTCTTCACACCTCCCCTACATCTCGTCGGGCTGGGGCAAAGCCCCGTTAGGAAGTGAGTCGTTAACTTCCGACCGGCGGCAGGGAAAACGCCTGCGTCACTAGCTCGATCTCCGCGCGCGGGAACCGAAGGTTCGTCGCGATAGTCCGCCACTGGCCGACCGCATCTCGCACGCGCCGAAGAATCTTTCCGGCTTGCGCGGTGGTCAGCCCATAGAATTCGGCCGTGGCGAGAGCGAGTTCAACATCAGGTGTGGGATCGCTGGAATCGATCGCGAGCTGGTGGTGGCTTCGTTCGATGTTCGGATTGAGATCGTATGCGGGCGCGAGGCGCCAGCCGTCCGCGGATAAAATGAAACCATGATTGCGCAGGTGATCATCCCGATTTGAGACGAGAATGTTGAAAACGATGCGCGTCCAAAGCTCACGCAGGTCTCCCTGTTTGTGCGTCGGGCTGCCGCGCGTGCTGAGAAATTCCGCGAGTTCGAGATAACTGGCGTTTTCGCCGTCCTGCCGGTTGAGCAGCGTCATCGCCGACACGAAGAACCGTCGCCGGCCATGCGCGAGCCGGTCAAACCGGCGGCTCGCAAAGGTTCGATGTCGGCTACCTAGAGTGAGGAGTCGAATGTCCGGCACGGTCACGCCGGCAGCCTTGGCGAGTTGATGCACGACCATTTCCCACGCGCCGATGTCGCGGCGATCTTCGCGGCTCGGAAACTTGGCGATCCACAGCGCTCCGTCGGGGTCCGTGAAATTGGCTTTGGGTCGTGCTCCGCCGAGTGAGCTGCCAGGAGCCAGCAGGGCGGTGAGCCATTGGCGAAACTCGGGTTGCTCGTCGGCATTCGGTGCTTCGAGCGCAAGCGATGCGGCCTCGAGTTCGCGCAACGAAGTGACGGGCGGCGCCGCTAAGTTGCGGTCGTTGTCCAAAAACGGCGAGTCGGCGTCGTGCCGGAAACGCAGAGCGCCCATCCGGCAACTGTCGTGCACGCCGAGAAGGTAGTCCCATTCCGTGAGCGTCCGCGCTTGTCGTTTTTCTTCGCGTGCCTTGAGCGTCTCGCGACGGTCGAGCAGCAGGCGGCCCCAGCGGTCCGGCGCGGAGTCCGTAAAAATCCGAAACACGCCGGCCGGTTGGCTGGGATAGCTTTCGACGTCGTGCAGTTGGAGATCTGGATCAATTTCAAACGTGTTCGGTCGGCGCAGCCATTCGGGATCGTAAGTGAAGGAAAAGACCGAATGACCGTGGCCCCTTGTGTGGAAGAGTGTGCCGACACGGCATAGCGCCTCGATGATGTCGGCCTGGAGGCAGACATCGATTTGTTGCCGGTTGGCGCTGGCAGATTTTTTCGCGCCGGCATTCATGGCGAGGAAGGCGCGGGGCGAACGGGATCGCTGGCGTCAGTCGCGGAATTTTTTCCGGAGGCCGAAGCGCGGCGCGGAGCCACCTTTCGCGTCGGCAATTTCAAATCCTGGAGTTTGCGGCCGAGCACGTCGTCGCGTGCCACAAGATCAAGGTCGCCTTGTAGCCCTAGCACGCGAAGCACACTGGCGTAGGTGGCGAGGCTGACGCCGGGGTCTCCCTCTTCCACGCGATAGAGGGTCCCGCGAGCGACGCCGGCACGCTTGGCCACGGACTCGGCGGAGTAATTGCGACGCAATCGGGCTACGCGGAGGCGCTCACCAAGTGAGGCGAGTTGGCGGGTCGCAGGTGGAAAGAGTGTAGGAGTGGTCCGTGGCATGATGTCTCATACTTTAGTCACACCTATGCTTCCAATGTCCAGAGTATAAGACACCAATCCTCCTGAGCTGCTATTCGCGGTTCACCTCCGAACATTCGGTGAACGATGTAGCAGCGTTCGATGACCGCCGACTTGACTGCGATTCTTAGGGAGTTCCCTGAGCAACGGCCGAGGGGTTTCCTGCAAGGTGTAGCGCCGGTCAACAGGCTGACCGGCGGTCCGCGGACCGCCCGTCCCGACCCGACTCGATCGTCGACGAGTTCCCGCCAGCCTCCAGCGCGGGCTTGCCTTTTGCACCGCGGTTTCAGGAGTTGCAACCTTTGCGGCTTCGGACCGCGGTTTTCATTTTCCACCACACCCATGACGTTTTGGCTCAAGAAAGCGGTCTCGTATTGGCTGATGCCGTTGCCGTTTTGCCTCGGGCTGCTGATCGCCGGGCTGTGGCTCACGCGTTCGGCGAGGCACGCCCGACTGGGCCGCCGTTTGCTCGGGACGGCAGTTCTGCTGCTGCTCATTTTCGGCAACCGGACGATCAGCACCTGGCTCATCCAGCCGCTCGAGTCCGTTTACCCGAGCATGCCGGAGTTCGCGGTGGGCACGCCGCTCCCACCGGAGCTGGCGGGATGCCGTTTCGTCGTGGTGCTCGGCAGCGGACACGGCGATCGGGAGGATCTCCCCGCGACGAACCAACTGAGCGAGGCCGCGCACGCGCGAATCGTCGAGGCGGTCCGCCTGCTGCGCGTGCTGCCGAACGCGACGCTCGTCACGAGCGGACCGGGCGAGCCGGGGAAACCTTCCCACGCCGCCGTGCTCGCGCAGGCGGCGGCTTCGCTGGGCGCAAGTCCGGCAAGATTCGTGAAAATCGACACGGTTCGCGACACCGAGGACGAGTCGCGGGAAATAAAAAAAATCGTCGGCGAAGCGTCGTTCGCGCTCGTCACCTCCGCCTGGCACATGCCGCGGTCGATGCTGCTGATGCGCCGCGCCAGTCTGCACGCCGTCGCCTGCCCCACTCACTACGCCGCGCACCGGCCCGCGCCGCACGAATGGGGCGATGCCCTGTGGGACGTCGATTCGCTCAGTCGCAGCACCTGGGCGGTGCATGAAGGCCTCGGCCTGCTTTGGTGCTGGTTGAAAAAGCCGTTCTGATCGCGTCCGTTTTTGCGCAGCGCGATCGAGGCACGTCCGCCCGCCACCGGTTCGCATGCCGGCCCAAAATTTGTTTCGCAATCGCAACCTGCTCAGCTACTCAGGCCAGACCATGCAGTGGCTCAAAAAGATTTTCGGCAAAGAGGACAAATTTTTCGACCTGCTCGAGGCAGGCGCGGAGGAGGCGAAGACCAGCGTGAATCTCCTCTCGCGTTATCTGCAATCGCTCAGCGCGGGCGGTTCGGCGTCCAATCTCGACGATTTCGTGCAGACGCGCCGGAAGGAAAAACGCATCCGCTACCAGATGACGGAGGAGCTCAGCCGGACGTTCGTCACACCGCTCGAGCGCGAAGACATCGAGGCCCTGTCCTTCGCACTTTATCGGATTCCGAAGGCGGTCGAGAAAATCGTGGAGCGTCTCTCGATCTACCCCGGCCGCGTGCCGCACACAGCCTTCCAGCGCCAGGCCGAGCTGCTCACCCTCGCAGCCGAGGCGGTCGTCTTCATGGTGAAGGAACTCCGCGGCGGAACCGACATCGAGAAAATCCGCGAAGCCAACGATCGCCTCCAATACGCCGAGGGCGAAGCCGACAAGGTCATGCTCGGCCTGCTCAAGGATCTCTACCATGGTCCCTACGAGGCCAAGGAATTGGTGATTCTCCAGGAGCTCTATGAAATGGTGGAGCAAGCCGTCGACCGCTGCCGCAACGCCGGCAACATCGTCGTTCAAATCGTCCTGAAGCATTCGTGATGAACGTGGCGACGCGCGGGTTCTGCCCTGGAGCGGCGGTCGATGACCGTCGTTGTCGTGCCTGGCGAGCATAGATCGCCGCCCCATCGATCCCTTCTCATGACTCTTTTCCTGCTCGTACTGCTCGCCGCACTGATTTTCGAATACATCAACGGCTTCCATGACGCCGCGAACGCGATCGCGACCGTCGTCTCCACCAAGGTTTTGACGCCCCGCCTCGCCATCACGATGGCGGCGGCCTGCGATCTCATCGGCGCCTTCCTCGGCACGGCGGTGGCGACCACGATCGGCCGAGGCATCGTGGACACCAGCGCGGTGAACATGACGACGGTGCTCTGCGCCTTGCTCGCCGCCATCGTGTGGGGACTTTTAACGTGGTGGCTCGGCCTGCCCTCCAGTTCCAGCCACGCGCTGGTCGGCGGATTGTGCGGCGCCGCGCTCGGTTCGGCGCAGGGCAACTGGGCGGTCCTCCGGTGGAGCACGGGACTGTGGCCGAAGATCGTCCTCCCGATGATCGCTTCGCCGCTGCTCGGATTTTTCGGCGGCGCGCTGCTGATGTTTTTGCTCACGTTGATCCTCCGCAAAGCAACCCCTCGCATCGTCGGACTTATTTTCGGCAAACTGCAGCTCGTGAGCGCCGGCGTGATGGGCGTCAGCCACGGCGCCAATGACGCCCAAAAAACGATGGGCATCATCACTCTCGCGCTCTTCACCGGCACGGCGTCAGGCGCGTTTCACGAGCTTCCCGGCTGGCTTCATTTTTTAAATACACCCGAGTTCGTCATTCCCAAATGGGTGATCTTCACCTGCGCGTTCACGATGGCCGCGGGCACATCCGCCGGCGGTTGGCGCATCATCCGCACGATGGGCCACAAGATGGTGAAACTGCAACCGGTCCACGGTTTCGCCGCCGAATCCACCGCCGCCCTCATCATCCACACGGCGTCGACCTTCGGCGTGCCGGTTTCGACGACGCACGTCATCTCGACGTCGATCATGGGCGTCGGCGCGATGAAGCGCTTCAGCGCGGTGAAGTGGGGCCTCGTCGGCAAGATCGTTTGGGCCTGGGTGTTGACGTTGCCGGTCACCGGAGCGCTCGGCTACGGATTGGTGCAGCTGCTCCACTCATTCGGCGCGTAGCGGAACGCGTGAACGTTTCGGGCCGGCGTGTAGCGGAACGCGTGAGCGTTTCGGACGAAAGCCTAACGGCTTCCGCTACGAGGATCGCTCCCTACCGCGGCAGCGTGAAAAAAAAGGCCGAGCCTCGGCCGGGTTCGCTTTCCACCCGCACGTCGCCGCCGTGCGCCTGCACGACGTGCTTCACGATCGCAAGACCCAGGCCGGTGCCGCCCTGCTCGCGCGAGCGGGCCTTTTCGACGCGATAAAATCGTTCGAAAACGCGCGACCGCGCTTCGGCCGGGATGCCCGGGCCGTCGTCGCGCACGCATACTTCCACGCGATGTTCCTCGAGCGCCTGGCCGGAAATCGTCACCGTGCCGGCCGGGCGGCCGTATTTGATCGCGTTGTCGATCAGGTTCGAAAGGACCTGCCGCAGCCGATCGGGGTCGGCCTGTGCGAGGAGTCCCGGCGGGACTTCGTTCACGATGCTCACTTCGCGCCCGAGCGACCGCGGCGCGAGGTCGTCGGCGACCTCCTGCACGGTCATCCGCAGCGGCGTCGGCTGGAGTTTCAGCGACATCCGGCCTGAATCGAGTTTCGCCAGCAGTAGCAGGTCGTCGATGAGCAGCGTCAGCCGGTCGGCGTGGCGATCGACGATCGTGAGCAGCCGGTCGAGGGCGACGGGATCGGTTTTCGCGCCGTCCATCAAGGTCTCGGTCGCGCCCTTGATCAACGAGAGCGGCGTGCGCAGTTCGTGGCTGACGTTGGCGACGAACTCCTGGCGCACGCCCTCGAGCTCGCGCACGCGGGTGAGATTGTGAAACACCAGCACGGCACCTCCATTCGCGCCGGAGGGCTCGCGCAACGCGACCGCGTTGATCTCGAGAAACCGGGGCGGCGTCTCCTCGAGCCGGAGTTCGAAGCCGAGCACGAACGCTTCGCGGGCCAGGCGCCCGACGAGCGCGGCGACTTCGTGATGGCGCACGGCTTCGAGCAGCGGACGGCCGGTGGCGCGTTCGGTGAAACCAAAAAGTTTCGCCGCCGCGTGGTTCGCGAGCGTGATGTGATTCTGCGCATCGAGCACCACGATCCCTTCGATCATCGCGTCGAGCACTTCCTGCAGCCGGTGGGCGTGCTGGCGCAATTCGGATTGGTGCGCCGCCCGCACGGTCAGCATCTCCTCCTCGTGGCGTTTCGCGGCGGCGCGGGCCTGGGTGCGCGTCTGCCACCAGGCGAGGGCAGCGACGGCGGAGAGGATAAGGAAGAAAGTCGCGAGCATCGAAAAACTATCGGAGCCGAAGGTAGGGCGGGTTATCCTTAACCCGCCGGGAACGAAGAGAAGGCGGCATTACCGGCGCGTTAGGGATGACGCGCCCTACCGGCGCCGCGTCCAGCGACTCGCTCCGGCAAGGCACGCCCACGTTCAATTCTCCGCCTTGAACCGATAGCCGACGCCGCGGATGGTTTCGAGACAGTCGGCGGCGGGGCCGACTTTTTCGCGGAGGCGGCGCATGTGGGTGTCCACCGTGCGGGTGTCGATGGCGGTTTCATAACCCCACACGTCCTGGAGCAATCGCTCGCGCGTTTGCACGCGGCCGCGGCGCTTCGCCAGGATGGTGAGGAGGTTGAATTCCGTCGCGGTGAGCGTCACCGGCTTGTGATCGATCAGCGCCTGGTGACGCGGCACGTCGATCTCGAGCGCGCCGACCCGGATCAGGTCGCCGGCTTCATCGGCCGCCTGCGTGCGCTTGAGAAGTTTGCGGATGCGCAACACGAGTTCGCGCGGGCTGTAGGGTTTGGTGACGTAGTCGTCGGCGCCGAGTTCGAGCCCGATCACGCGATCCATCTCGGCGGCCTTCGCCGTCAGCATGAGGATCGGAATCGCGACCGTGGCCGGATCGCGGCGGAGGATTTTGCAGACCTCCAAGCCGTCGATCTCCGGCAGCATGAGATCGAGCACGATGAGGTCGGGCCGGTCGTGGCGCACGGCGGCGAGCGCTTTCATGCCGTCGGTGGCGAAGAACGGCGTGTAGCCGGCCTCACGCAGTTTAAAGCCGAGCACCTCGAGGGCGTCGGGCTCGTCGTCAACGACCAGAATTTTAGGTTTCATGCGTCTTCAGTCCCGCGTGGCGAATGTCGCGGGCTTCGTAAAGATAAACCACTTCCTCCGCGATGTTCGTGGCGTGATCGGCGATGCGTTCGAGCCGCTTCGACACGGCCATCAACGCGAGGCAGCGCGAGATGGTGGTCGGGCGTTCGACCATGAAGCTGGAGAGTTCGCGGTAGAGCTGGCGGTTGAGGTCGTCGACCTCCTGATCGCGCGGCACGACGGCGCGCGCCTTTTCCGGCTGGCGGTCGACGAACGCCGTGATGGAGTCGCGCAGCATCTCGACCGCCATCGCGGCCATGCGCGGCAGATCCATGTAGGGTTTGAGCTGCGGCTCCTTGCTGAGTTCGATGGAACGTCGCGCGATCGAAACCGCTTCGTCACCGACGCGCTCGAGATTTTGCGAGAGCTTCATCGCGACGGTGATCAGGCGCAGTTCCGAGGCGAGCGGCGCCTTGGCGAGGAGGTGGATCGCGAGGTCGTCGACCTCGATCTCGAATTGGTCGAGGATGTTGTCGTCGTCGACGACCTGCTGGGCGAGCGCGTCGTCGCGGTCCACGAGCGCGCGCATCGCCCGGGCCACCGACGACTCCGCGTGGCTCGCCATCGCGAGGAGCGCCTCCCTCAGTTTGCTCATTTCTTCGGTGAAGTGGGTCATGGTCGGAAAAAGGGGGAAAGAGAACTAAGGGACGAAGGGACTAAGGGACGAAGGGACTAAAGGACGAAGAGACTAAAGGACGGCCGAAGTAAGGATGCGCGGTTCATTTGGTTTTGGTCATTTGGTCTTTTAGTTCCTCGGTCTGTTGGTCCCCTGGTCCTTTGGTCCCTCGGCCCTTTAGCCCTCGTGCTTCAACCGAAGCGGCCCGAGACGTAGGCCTCGGTCTGCGGGTTGGCGGGGTTCATGAATATCGTGCGCGTCTCGGCGTATTCGACGAGTTTACCGAGATAGAAAAACGCGGTCTTGTCGGAGCAGCGGGCGGCTTGCTGCATGTTGTGCGTGACGATGACGACGGTGAAGCGTTCGCGAAGTTGCTGGATGAGTTCCTCGATCTTCGCGGTCGCGAGCGGGTCGAGCGCGGAGCACGGCTCGTCCATCAGGAGCACCTCGGGTTGCGGCGCGAGCGCGCGCGCGATGCAGAGGCGCTGCTGCTGGCCGCCGGAGAGGCCGGTGCCGGAGCGATCCAGGTGGTCCTTCACCTCGTCCCACAGCGCGGCCATGCGGAGCGATTCCTCGAGCCGCTGCTGGAGGAGCGCCTTGTCTTTCACGCCGTTCAGCCGGAGGCCGACGAGCACGTTTTCCGCGATCGACATCGTGGGAAACGGATTCGATTTCTGAAACACCATGCCGACGCGACGGCGCACGAGGATCGGATCGATGGAGCGCGCGTAGAGATCGGTGCCCTTCAGGAGGATCGTGCCCGTGTGGCGCGCGGAGGGCGTCAGCTCGTGCATGCGGTTGAGCGTGCGGAGAAACGTGGACTTCCCGCAGCCGCTCGGCCCGATCACGGCGGTGACGCGGAGCGCCGGAATCGTCAGCGTCGCGCTTTTCACCGCTTCGTTTGCCCCGTAGAAGACGCTCAGATTGCGGATGTCGAAAGCGATTTCCTCGACGGATCCGGGCGGCAAGGCGACGTGCGCCGTGGCGGGGAGGCTGGCAGAAGGCACCGGCGCGATTTTCGGTCGTTCGTTCATGGTCATCAACATGGTGGCGGGCCTCAATTGCGAAAACGTTTTTTACGGTCGGAGAAAAGGAAACGCACTCCGATACTCAGCAGGAAAACCAGGGCGACCAGCACGAGCGCTCCGGCCCAGGCCTGGCGGTGCCAGTCGTCGTAAGGCGAGATGGCGTAGGTGAAAATCTGGAGCGGCAGCGCGGCGATCGGCTCACTCAGGTGATGGCTCCAAAAGCGATTGCCGAACGCGGTGAACAGCAGTGGCGCGGTCTCGCCGGCGACGCGGCCAAGCGCAAGCAACACGCCGGTGACGATGCCTTTCACCGCCGAGCGGAGCACGATGTGCGTGATGATTTTCCAGCGCGGCAGGCCGAGCGCGAGCGCGGCTTCGCGATAGGCGTTCGGGACGAGCACGAGCACCTCCTCGGTCGTGCGCAGCACGAGCGGAATCATGATGAAGCCGAGCGCGAGACCGCCCGACCATGCGGAAAAGGTTTTCGTCGGCACGACGACGAGCGCGTAAGCGGCCATGCCCCAGACGATCGAGGGCACGCCGTTGAGGATATCGGCGCCGAAACGAATCCAGAAATTCAGCCGTTCGTTGCCGTATTCAGAAAGAAAGACGCCGCCGAGCAGGCCGACCGGCACGCCCACGAGGAGCGCCAGGCCCAGCAGCGTAAAGGTGCCGACGATGGCGTTGGCCATGCCGCCGCCCGCTTCGCCGACCGGTTTTGGCAGCTGGGTGAAGAAAGCCCAGTTGATGGAGTTCAGGCCTTCGCGCACGAGATGGCCCAACACGAGTGCCAGCGGCAGGATCACGCACACGGCGCACAGCACCGCGACGCCGCTCATCGCGCCGCTCTTCCACTTGCGATACCGATCGTAGGAGGGATTCATGGCGGTGGATCAGGCGCGGCGGCTGCCGGGCGATTCGATCGTGCGAATGAGAATCACCGCGAGGATGTTCACGACGATCGTGAGGCCCATCAGCACCAGGCCGAGTTCGAAGAGGGCGTTGAGATAGAGATCGGTCGTCGCCTCGGTGAACTCGTTCGCAATCACACTCGCCAGCGTGTAGCCGGGCGCGAAGAGCGACTTGGCGATTTCGGGCCGGTTGCCGATGACCATCGTCACCGCCATCGTCTCGCCGACGGCACGACCGAGACCGAGCACGACGGCGCCGAGCAGCCCGCGGCGCGCGTAGCTGAGGACGGCGATCCGCGTGACTTCCCAGCGCGTCGCGCCGAGACCGTAGGCCGCTTCGCGTTGCAGATCGGGCACAGCGCGCAGGATCTCGCGGGAGACGGACGTCACGATCGGCAGAATCATGATCGCGATGATGATCCCGCCGGCGAGCATGCTCACGCCGTAGATCGGACCCTGAAAAAGCGGCAGAAAACCAAGATACTGTTTCAGCAGCGGAAACAAGTGATCGCGCAGCCATGGCACCATCACGAAAACGCCCCAGAGGCCCCAGATCACGCTGGGGACCGCGGCGAGCATTTCGATGATCGAGACCAGCGGCTGGCGCAGCCACCGCGGCGCCAGGTCGGTTAGATAAATGGCCGCGCCGATGCTCAACGGCACCGCGATGAGCAAGGCGATCAACGACGACAGCACCGTGCCGTAGATGAACGGCCACGCGCCGTATTCCTCGGCCACCGGATCCCAGCTCGACGAGCCGATGAAACCCCAGCCGAACTTCGCGATCGAGAGATGCGCTCCGCGAAACAGCATGCAGGCCACGAGCAGGAAAAGCAGTCCGACGCCGAGCGCCGACGCGAGCGTGAGACCGCGAAAGGCGCGATCGGCCACACGCGAAGGCGGGCGAAGAGCGGAAACTGCAGCGGTGCCAGTGAGGGAATTCATGCGGGGGCCGGGGAAAAAATCGGGCGGAGAGGGCCTTGCTCTCCGCGCGGAAGTTGCGAGACGCAGCCAGTGCGGCGAGCCTAATTATTGAGCAGGTCGTGAAGAAGTGACGCGATCGCGGCCGGGCGCGAACTCCGTTCCGCGCCGCAACGATCTCTGGTCAACGCGGCAGCGAAGGGACTCGCCGCCCTGCCGTCGGCGTCACTTCTTCGGGCGATTCTCACTAATACTTGATCTCGTCGATGCGGGCGAGGACGCGCTTGATGACGTTTTCCGGGAGCGGAGCGTAATCGAGCGAGGTCGCCATCTTCTCGCCGTCGTTGTAAGCCCAGCGGAGAAACTCGAGGAGTTTCCTGCCCTTCGCGGCGTCCTTCTGGTCTTGATAAACGAGCAGCCAGGTCGCGCCCGCGATCGGATAGGCTTTCGCACCCGGGGGATTGACCATCGAGAAGCGGAAGTCGTCCGGAATGTCGGCGGTCGCGAGCGCTTCGGTGACCGACTCGAGCGAGGCCGTGATGAAGTTGCCCGAGGAGTTCTTGATGTCGGCGAAGGGAAGCCGGTTCTGCTTCGCATACGCCAGCTCGATGTAACCGATCGCACCCGGCACCTGCTTGATTTGGCCGGCGACGCCTTCGTTTCCCTTGCCACCGAGACCGGTGGGCCACTTCACGGAGGTGTTCGTACCGACGCTCGACTTCCACTCCGCACTCACGTGGGAGAGATAGTCGACGAAGATGTAGGTCGTGCCGCTGCCATCCGAGCGATGCACCACGACGATGTCCTGAGCGGGCAGCGTCGCGCCGGTGTTCAACGCCGCGATCCGGGCATCGTTCCACTTCGTGATCTTGCCGAGGAAAATGTCGGCGAGGACGGGGCCGTCGAGCTTGAGCGAGGCGAGACCGGGGACGTTATAGCTGACGACATCGGCGCCGGCGACCGTCGGGATGTGGAGCAGCTTGCCGGGAGCCTTCGCCAGATTCTCGTCGGACATCGGGCCGTCGGAGGCGCCGAAATCGACCGTCTGCGCGAGGATTTGTTTTTGTCCGCCGCCGGAGCCGATGGACTGGTAGTTGAACCGCACCGATGGATCGACCTTCGCGTAGCTGTCGAACCACTTCGAATAAATCGGATACGGAAACGTCGCGCCGGCGCCGTTGATGAGCATCTGGGCGGAGGCCGCCGAGACGGAGAGGGCCGCGATGGCGGCGAGAACGAGCAGTTTTTTCATGAGCGGAGGATTGAGGACAAAGGACTGGATGGAGTGGTGGGTGCGATCAGAACTTGGCGACGAAATCGAGTTGGAGCAGGTTGAAACTCTTCATCGTGGGCAGGCCGAGATCGCCCGAGCCGGCGGAGATGGCGGACTTGTCCTTGGTCTTGCCGTTCGCGTAGGTGAGCGAGAAGACCACGGCGTCGCTGAGCTGATAGTTCGCGCCCAGGACGAAGCCCTCGGCGTTCACGCGGCTGTCGAAGAGATCGGAGTCGACCAGATTCGCATCGAGCGCGAAGAGGCCGGTCTGCTGGTAGAACGCCTTCGCATCCCACTCGCCTTTCTTCTTCGCCTTGCCGTATTGCGCGCCGAGCTGCCAGGCGAAGACTTCGTCGTCCAGGTCGGCGCGGCCGTATTTGCGGGCGCGATCCTTGCCGTCGAAGTTGTAAGCGAAGTCGCCGAAGACGCTGAACGGAATCCCGGTGGCGAGCGCCGTCGTATAGGTCACCGGCACATCGAGCACGAAGAGGTTGTTGATCGCCGTCTGGTTGGTCGGGCTGAACGCGCCGACGAAGGTCTTCGCGTCGCGGTTGTTGTTGACGTAATTATAGAGCGCGGGCGCGACCTGGATGCTGTTGATTTTGTCGAGCTTCACCGTGACGCCACCCTGCCAGCCGAGGAAATACTGGTCGTTCTTGCTCGCCGCCGGCGCGAGATTGTTCTGCGGATTGGCGGAGTCGTAGAGGAACTGGCCGAGATTGGCGAAGTAGGTTACGCCGCCCACCGAGCGGGTGAATTTCTCCGCGACGCCTTCGGGATTGATGTCGCCATCCCAGACGAGCGAGGTGGTGACGAACGGATTCGGCATGCGACCGGCGACGAGTGTGAGTTCCTTCGTAGCCTTATAACCGAGATAGACCTGGCCGATGTAGAGCGCGTCGTTGGTCTTGGCCCAAGGCCCGCCGTCATCGGCCATCGTGCCGTTCGACGAACGGGAGCCACTGCCGCCCTCGAGGCGGAACCCGTAGAACCACTGGCTGCCGAGATTGCCGGTGAAGCTCGGGCGCAGGCGGTAGCGGAAGCGGTTGCGGTCGATGTTGTCGCCCGCGAGATTCTGGCCGCTGCGGAATTCGTAGCGCACGCGAAGGTCGCCGGAAATCTTCACCTCGTTGCCAGCCGGTTTCTTTTCGGCGGCTGCCTTGCTGGCCATTTCCGCACTCAGATCCTGAGCTTCCTGCGTGGTCACGATTCCCTTTTTAACGAGGAGATCGAGAAGTTGGTCCTCGGCGGCGAAGGCCGCGCTGGAGACGGCGAGCAAAGCGCCGAGCAGCGAGAGCCATTTGGTGTTTAGTTTGAGCATGGTGTGAGCGTTCGATGTTTTGGATTCGGGAACGCCTGCACTATGCCCGACGATTGTTACGAAGGTGTGGCAGTCACGTGACAACCCGGCAAAACGACCCGGTTTTTCGGGAGGTTTTTACGCGAAGCTTCCATTTTGTGTGACGTTCAGGTGACGAGGCAGGGCGCGTTATCCCTCATGCGCCGGGCGACCGGCGAAGGGTGCGCCGGTTGCGGACTACGCACCCGGCGGATCAAGGAGAACCCGCCCTACCCGTCGCCCTCTCACGCCGGCGACTTCTGTCGCTTCTCGACCAGCGCCAGCAGCAAATCGCCCTTCGACAGGCTGCCGATCAACTGTCCCGTCAACGGATCGATCACCGGCAGCCGCTCGATCGGATGCCCGAGAAACGACGCCAGCGCGTCGCTCAACGAAGCATCCGGGCCGATGCGCGGGAAATCCTCCCGCGTCACGTCGCTCGCGATCACGAGCTTCGCCAGGTCGGCGTCGCCCAGATACGGCTTGATGTCGTGCAGCGAAACCGCCCCGACGAACCGCCCCTCGGGATTCGTCACATAGATATTGTTGATTCGCACCGAGAGAAACATGCGCGCGATCTCCTCGAAACGCGCCGTGGTCGCCACACTCGGCGGATTCTTTTTCATCAAATCCCGCGCGTTGCCCGCCAGGGTCTTCGGCGCCGGCGTCTCCGCCGTCTTGCGACGCAGCGACTCGCTGTAGAGCGATTCGCCCTGCACGCCTTTCGCCGTGTAGTAGGCGATCACGTTGCACACCATCAACGGCAGGATGATGTCGTAGCTCAGCGTCATCTCGAAAAGCATGATCACCGCCATGACCGGCGCATAACTCGCCGCCGACAAAAACGCGCCCATCCCGACCAGCGCGAACGCCTGCGGATCGACTGCGCCCGACGGCCAGAATGAATGCACCGCCGTGCCGAACAAATATCCCGCGCTCGCCCCCATGAACAACGACGGCGTGAACACGCCCCCCGGTGCGCCCGAGCCGAACGACGCCGCGGTCGCGACCCACTTCGCCAGCATGATCACGATGAGCGATTCCCACACGAGGTGGCCGTTGAGGATGTCGACCACCACCGTGTAGCCGTTGCCGCACACCTGCGGATAAAACACCGCGAGATCGCCCACGATGATCCCACCCAACACCAGCCGCGCGATCGGCGGCATCGTCGTCGCGACGAACCATTTTTCCGCCCGCCGCAGCGAGCGCAGGAACCACGGCGCCAGCGTGCCCGCGATCAGCCCGAGCACGATGTACGGCAGCATCTCCCACGGCGAACCGAATTTGAACGCCGGCACGCGATACAGCTGCTGCGCATTCGTGAGCACGCGCACGGTCAACGCCGCCGCGACCGCCGACACCGCCAGCGGCCCCAGGCTCTCCATCGCGATGGAACCGAGAATGATTTCCGCCACGAAAAACGACCCCGCGATCGGCGCATTATAGGCGGACGCAATGCCCGCCGCCGCGCCGCACGCCACGATCAGCCGCAACTGCGGGGGCGAAAATTTCCGCCACCGCCCGATCATCGACGCCAGCAGTGCCGCGAGTTGCACCATCGGGCCTTCGCGCCCGATCGACCCGCCCGATCCGATCGAGAACAGCGCCGCCACGCTTTTGATCAGGCTCGATCGCACCGGCAGTTCACCCGAACCGATCGCGATCGCCTCCATGTAATCGGTCGAACTCTGCCCGCGCGCGATCCGCTTGCCGAGCAGCAGGGTGAGTCCCGCCAGCAATCCGCCGAGCGCCGGCACGAGGATGACGCCCCACCACGGCAGCAACCGCATTGTCTCGACCACGCCCGAATTCCGCCCCGTCAGCAGTTCGTGAATACCTTCGGTGAACACGCTGAACAGCAGTGACACCAAGGCGCCCGTGAATCCCGCCAGCGCGGCCCACAACAACGTGACCTGCCACTCCGTCGGCTGAAGTTTTTCTTGAATCCACAGCCGCCAGCGCAGCAGCCGCATCAGCCGCTCGAGCAACAACGCCGCCGGGTCCGTGACCGCCTTCATCGCCCATCCTCCCCTGCCCGACGCGATCGCCCAGGCCAACGTAGCCCGCGGCGGGAGCAGCGGGAAAATTCCCGGCCGGCGCCGCTCGCCAGCGCCCGGCCGACGAAGTCATAAAACACGCAGCGGCGGTCCATGACCGCCGTTTTGGCGCTCGCGACCCTTCGACCTCTGCGTTCACAGACCGCCGCTTCATCGCGCTCGACCTTTCGACGAGATCCAGGCTCACGCACGCCGCTTTCTTTCCCTCCGCTTCCGCGCCGGGCCACCGCGTATGCGTCCTTCGCGTAACGCGCGCTCATGCCGCCGCGCCGCGCGCAAGGAGCGCACGAAATTCCGCTTCCGACTTCGCCGCGAGCAATCCCTCCCGCGCGCCCTCGGTGCGCAACATCCGCGAGAGCGCTGCGACGACCCGGAGATATTCTTCCACCTGCTGCCGTGGCGTTCCGATCATGAACATCAGGCGCACCCCGGGGTGCTCGCCATCGAAGCCCACGCCCGGGGCGGAGAGCCGCGCCACGCCGAGCACGATCCGCTCCACCGCCGTCGTGCGCGCATGCGGCAACGCGACCTCCGCCGCGATGCACACCGACGCAAGCATGGTGCGCTCGAGCAAATCGATCAGGAACCGCTCGGCATCCTTTACCGCCGGCAGCCGCGCCATTTCACGATGCAATCCGCGCAGCGCCGCTTCGCGCGAGTTCGCAGTCAGGTCGAGCAAGACCACATCTGGTTTGGCGATGAGTTCCGTTGGCGCTTCCACGTGAGGCAGACCGTAGCGCGCTCACCCGCCGAAACAAGCACGCTGACGAAACACCCGTGGCCGCGCCGGTGACGACGCGGCTCCTCCCCGCGTCTCCTCAATCGATCGTATACGCCTCCGCCTCCGGCGCGGCCTCCTGTTCGACCTGCGCCGTCGTCAACTGCACCAGCCCGCGCAGCGAACTGAAATGCTGGCTCAAATCGAAATCGCCGCCCAGCCCGCCGATCAACTTGTCGAACAAATCCTTTTTGTCCGCCTTCAACGCCTGGATGCGCTCCTCGATCGTCCCCGCGGTCACCATCCGGTAAACGAACACCGTGTTCCGCTGCCCGATCCGGTGCACGCGATCCACCGCCTGCGCCTCGACCGCCGGATTCCACCACGGATCGAGCAGGAAAACGTAATCCGCCGCATGCAGCGTGATGCCCGTGCCCGCCGCCTTCAACGACACCAGCATCGCCGCCGCGCCCGGCGCCGCCTGGAATTGCTGCACCGGCTTCAACCGGTCCAGCGTCATCCCCGTCAATTCGTAGCGCGGCAGGTCGGGAAATTGCTGCACCAGCGCCGCGCGCACGCGGTCGAGCAGCATCACGAACTGCGAGAAAATCACGACCTTGTGCCCGCTGCTCACGATCTCCGCGAGTTTCTGCACGAGCAGGTTGATCTTGCCGGAGTCCGACAGCGGCGCCTTCAACCACGGCAGCATGTCGGGATCGCAGCAGGTCTGCCGCAGGCGCGTGAGCAACGCCAGGAAGCCGAAGGACTTTTCCCGCATCGCCGCGCCCACGTCGTCGCCCAGCCGGTCGAGCCCTTCCGCACAGATGCGCGCATACTCCGCGCGCTGCACGTCGGTCAGCGGACAGAGCAGATCCATCTCGATTTTTTCCGGCAGCTCCTGCGCCACTTCCTTTTTCGTCCGCCGCAGCACGAACGGCGCGAGCTGCGCCCGCAGCCGCTCGATCGTCTTCACGCGATCCGAATTGAGCGCCGCCTCGAACGAGGTCCGCGAGCCCAGCAGCCCCGGGAGCAAAAACCGGAAGATGCTCCACAGATCGAGCTGCCGGTTTTCCAGCGGCGTGCCCGTGAGCACCACGCGATGCCGGGCCTTGATCGCGAAACACGTCCGCGTGACCTTCGCGTCGGGGTTCTTGATGAACTGCCCCTCGTCGAGCACCGCGTATCCGAATTCATAGGCCGGGAGAATGTCGCGGTGCTTGCGGAGCTGGGTGTAGCTCGCCAGCCAGACCACCGGCCCCGGCCGCGACGAGAAATCGTGGCCCGTCTTCAGCACGTCGACGGTGAGCCCCGGCTGGAATTTCACGATCTCCTCCCGCCACACCGGCACCACGCTCGCCGGGCAGACGATCAGCGCCGGCCGGTCGCCCAGTGGCCGCGTCGCCAGCAGCGTGATCACCTGCAGCGTCTTGCCGAGGCCCATCTCGTCGGCGAGCAACCCGTGACAGCCGACTTCGCACAGATGCGCGAGCCATTCCACGCCGCGCCGCTGGTAAGGCCGCAGAATCTCCGGCAGCTCCGGCGGCGCCGGCGGCGTCGCGAGCACCCGCTGCCGCCACGCCTCGATCTCCGGCGACAACGTCAGCTTCAGCCGCGCATCGCTGAACAGCGAAAACACCAGATACGGCGACACGGTGCCCGCCGTCTGCGTCTCGTCGAGATTGTCGCGCCAGGCGCTGAACGATTCCCATTTCTCGCCCGACAGGGCCACGATCCCGAGGCTCGGCAAAATCACCGGCGCGCCCCCTTTCTTGAGGAGCGCGTTCACTTCCGCGTCGGTCAACATGCGTTCGCCCGCGCGGAAAATCCACCGCAGGTTCAGGCTCGCCACGTCCGCATTCGTCGCGCCGCCCGCCTCGCCGCCGCCGCGTTCGGCCACGGCCTCGATCTCCACCGCGCGCGTTCCTTTCAGCAGGTTCGCCGCCTTGTCGTCGAGTTCGACCGCGAACATTTTTCGCCACGCAGGCAGCACCGTTTTCAGGAAATTCGGAATCTCCACCAGCGACTCCATCAAATACACGCCCGTGTCCTGATGGTAGTGGAAGTGCGCCTTCCGCGCATACGCTGCGAGCCCGATCAGCTTCGCGCGCTCCGAGGTCGTCACGTGCCCGTTGCCGTTCGCGTGCGCCGTCGCGCCGAGCGCCGCGTGCCGTGTCTTCCCGTCCGCCTCGCCCCAATACGCCTGGAACGTCAGCCCCGCCGTCTTCGTTTTAAAAACCAGCCACAACGTCCGTGCCGGCCCCCGCGCCGCCGCCAGGCTCCCACTGCCGCCGCCGCTCGATACCCCGCTGCCGCTCAGCATGCGCGGTTTGCCGAACGCCGACACCTGCCCCGGCCCGTTCGCGTGGCCATTGCCGTTCGATGCGCCGTTGCCGTTCGAGTGGCCGTTGCCGTTCGAATGCCCGTGAGAACTGTCTTCCAACGCCGATAGTTCGCTCGGCAGCGGCGAAATTTCATCCGCGACCAGCTCCTCGATTTCGTGCAACCCCGCCACGGCGAGCGCATGGGCGAGATCCTTGTCGGTCGACGACGACCGCACCGCGAGGCCATCCGGGCCCCACTCGATCACGGCATACTCGTCCTTCTTTTCGACGCGCCGATGCACGATCGCATCCCTCGCCGTGAGCTCCAGCTCTCGCACCTCGCTATCGCGGTAAATGCGCCGGCCATGTTCGAGCTGCTCTTCGGAAAAAGCGGTGGCCCAGTCGTGTTCGAGCCGGTCGAACCAAAATTCCAGGGACTGCGGAGTGTAAACGCGCTTAGGACCGTGGGACTGCATTCACCTAAAGGGCGCGACCGTAGAATTCGCGCGGCGCGGTGCAATCCCGAACTGCGCAAATTTTGGCCGCGCGTCGTTTAACCGTTTTGTAACCCCCGCGTCACCCGGCCGCCACGAGCCTCGGGCATTGTTCCCCGTCGCCGCCACCCGCCTCTTTTCACCCGACAAATCGTGAAGCTCGCCCTCGTGACCGAAACGTTCCCGCCGGAAGTGAACGGCGTCGCGATGACATTCGGCCAACTCGCCCGCGGCCTCGCGCGCCGCGGTCACCAGGTCACCGTCATCCGCCCGCGCCGCGACGATCTCCCTTCGCCCGCCTCCCCGCTGCCCTACGCGGAGACCCTCGTCCGCGGAATTCCGATACCCAACTACCCCGCGCTCCGGCTCGGCCTTCCCGCGCCGCTCCTGCTCCGCCGTCAATGGCGCGCGCACCGGCCCGATCTCGTCCACGTCGTGACCGAGGGCCCGCTCGGCGCCTCCGCGATCAACGCCGGCCGCGCGCTCGATCTCCCGCTCACGTCGAGCTTCCACACCAACTTTCACGCCTACACCTCGCACTACGGCCTGGCGCCCTTGCGCCGCGTCGCTCTCGGCTGGCTGCGTCGCTTCCACAACCGCACCCATCTCACCTTCGCGCCGACCCTCGAACTCTGCGACGAACTCCGCACGCTCGGTTTCAACCACCTCGCACTCCTCTCGCGGGGCGTCGATCTCGCGCACTTTTCGCCCGAGCGTCGCAGCTACGAACTGCGCGCCTCGTGGGCCGCCGGCCCCGACGATCCCGTCGTGCTGCACGTCGGCCGGATGGCCGCCGAGAAAAATTACGCCCTCGTCTTCCGCGCCTTCGCCGCCATGCGCGCCGCCAATCCGCGCGTCCGCTGCGTCCTCGCCGGCGAGGGTCCGCTCAAGGCGCAGCTCGCCCGCGAACACCCCGACTGCATTTTCGCCGGCTTTTTTTCCCGGGAGGAAATCGGCCGCCATTACGCCTCCGCCGACATCTACATCCACGCCAGCCTCACCGAGACGTTTGGCAACGTCCTCGTCGAAGCCCTGGCCAGCGGCCTCGCCGTCGCCGGTTTCGACTACGCCGCCGCGCGCCAGTTCATCCGCGACGGCGTCAACGGCCTCGCCGTTCCCACCACCGCGCCGGACGCGCTCGTCCAAGCCGCCGTCGCGCTCGCCACCACGCCGCCCCTCCGCCAGCGCCTCCGCGCCGCCACGCGCTTCGCGTTTGTCGAGCAATCGTGGGATCGCGTCGTCGCCCGCTTCGAGTCCGACCTTCTCAACGTCATCGCCGGGCACCGCGCCACGCGCGACGCCCGCCGCCCCTCGCCGCCCCTCGCCGCATGAGCCCGCGCGTCCTCATCCTCACCGCCGGTTTTGGCGAAGGCCACAACGCCGCCGCCCGCGCCCTCGCCGCCGGCTTCGACCGCTCCGCCGGCCCGGGCACCTCTCTCGTCGTCGACGCCTTCGCCCTCGGCGCTCCCCGCTTCAACGCCGTCGCCCGCCAGATCTATCTCCGGCTCATCAACGACGCGCCGCGTCTCTGGAGCGGTTTCTACGATTGGATCGACCGCTCCCGCGCGGTCGAGCGTCACCTCTGGATTTTTCGCCGCGAGATTCGCACGCTCGCTGCACTCCTCGACCGCGAGCAGCCGACCGCGATCTGCTGCACGTATCCGCTTTACGGTTTCTTCCTCGCCCGCCTCCGGGCCGCCCGGGTCGGCGCGCCGCCCTCCACTCGCTCTATCGACGTGGGTGCACTGCCTTTCCCCTCTTCCTGCTCGATCGATGTGGCCGGGGTGCCGTCACCCCGCAAAAATTCCACGCTTCCCCCGATCTTCAACATCGTCACCGACTCCATCAGCATCCACTCGCTCTGGTGGCGCGCCGCCTGCGACGGTTGGTTTCTGCCGAACGAAGACTCCGCTGTCGTCCTGCGCCGCGCCGGCCTCCCGCCCGCGCGGATTCACGTCGGCGGTTTCCCCGTGCCCGCCTTTTTCTCCGAGCACGCCGCGACCCTCGCTCCGCCCGATCTCGCCGCCGGCGCGAGGCCCCGCGTCCTCCACATCATCAACTCCGGCACCCGCCACGCCGCCGCCACCGCCCACCGCCTGCTCCTCGCGACCGATTGGGAAATCACCTGCGCCGTCGGCCGCGACGACGCTCTTCGCCGCCAGCTCCAACGTCTCGCCGACGCCCGCAAGTTTCCCGCCCAAATCCTCGGCTGGACCGACCAGATTCCCCGCCTGCTCATGACCCACCACGCCGTCGTGAGCAAAGCCGGCGGCGCCACCACGCAGGAAGCGATCGCCGCCCTTTGCCCCATGATCGTCAGCCAGGTCGTGCCCGGCCAGGAAGAGGGCAACTACGAACTCATCCGCCGCCACGATGCCGGCGCGCTTGCGGAAACTCCCGACGCCGTCCTCGCCGAACTGCGCCGCGCTTTTGCCCATGGCGGTCGCGTCTGCTCCCACTGGCGCGCCGCCCTACGCCCCCTCGCCCGCTCCGCCGCCGCCGACGACATCGCCCGCCACGTCCTCGCCGCCACCCAATTTCCCCTCGCCCCACCCGCCCTCGCCGCCGCCCGCGCCCCTGAAACAATGTCACCTATTAGGTGACATTCCCCGAGCGCCGCCCACCGCCGATTTCACCACGATTAAAAACCTCCCGCGTCTCCGCGGTTCGTCCCCCCCGGCTAATCTTCGCGGTAAAATCCCAAAAAATCCCTTCATCCTCCCCTCCTCCCTCCGCTCTTTTCCGATTCGCCGCCAGCTATGTCCGGAAAACCCAATGTCACCTATTAAGTGACATTCAACCCATTCGCCCTCGCCGAAAGATCTCCCGCCATGAACAACGTCCTCCGCGTCCGCACCGTGATTCTCTCCGACGTCCACCTCGGCACCAGCGACTGCAAGGTCGCCGAGGTGAATCATTTCCTCCGTCACGTTCGCTGCGAAAAATTGATCCTCAACGGCGACATCATCGACGGCTGGCAGCTTCAGCGCTCCGGCCAGTGGACGAAGGCCCACACGCGCTTCATTCGCATCGTCCTGAAAAAACTCGAGAAGCGCGACACCACGGTGATCTACCTCCGTGGCAATCACGACGACATCCTCGCGTCGTTTCTCCCGCTGCAATTCGAGAAACTTCACATCGTCGAAGAATACCTGCACGAGGGCCCGCGCGGTCGTTATCTCGTTCTCCACGGCGATGTCTTCGACACCGTCACGAAAAATTTCGTCTTCCTCGCCCACCTCGGCGACTGGGGTTACCGCGCGTTGCTCAAGCTCAACCGCCTCTACAACGCCTGGCGCGCCTGGCGCGGGAAGGAATACTGGTCGCTCAGCAAAGCCATCAAGGCCCGCGTCAAGGAAGCCGTCAGCCACGTGTCGAATTTCGAGGAGCACATCGTCGATCTCGCCCGCGCGCGCGGCTGCGTCGGGGCGATGTGCGGCCACATTCACACCGCCGCGGACAAAACGGTCGGTGGCATCCACTATTTGAATTCCGGCGACTGGGTCGAATCGCTCACCGCGATCGTCGAGCACTGGGACGGCCGCTACGAACTCGTACACTTCTTCGACTTCGTCCGCACCCACCCGATGGAGCCGGAGGAACTCGACCCCGAGCCCATCCACATCGAAGTCGGCAGCGCCAACATGTAGGGCGGGATCTCCCGACCCCGCCGCTCCCGCTCCGCTCGCCGCTGGCCCCAGCGCGTCAAAGACGACGCGCCCCACCTCCTACCCGCACCGCCCCAATTCCTCGCGGATCACTCGCGCCGTCCGCTCGATGGCGCCCGCGTTCTCGCGCCGCCATTCCCCCGCGGCCCGCGCCATCGCCAGACGTTTCTCTTCATCGGCCAGCAACGCCAGGACCTCCGCCTCGAGCCCCGCCGCGTCGACGACCTCTTTCGCCGCGCGCCGCGCCACCAGCTCCTCGGCGATCATCCGGAAGTTGCTCATCGCCGGTCCGAACAAAATCGGCTTCTCCAGCGCCGCCGCCTCCACGGGCGTCTGTCCGCCTTCGTTCGGCGGCAGGCTTTTCCCCACAAAAACCAGATCCGCGAGCTGCGTCAGCTTGCGCAATTCGCCCGTCGTATCCGCGATCGCCACATCGACCGCCGCCGCCGCCGGCCCGCGCGAACGCAGGTGATGCGTCAGCTTTTCCTCGCGCATCAGCCGTTCGATTTCCATCCGTCGCTCCGCGTGCCGCGGCGCGATCAGCAACGCGCACCGCACCCCGCGCGCCCGCACCTCGCGCCACGCTTTCACCAGCGCCGCTTCCTCGCCCGGCCACGTCGATGAGCCCAGCAGAACCAATCCTTCGCCGAGCCCGAGTTCCTCGCGCAACTTCGCCCGCTCCGCCGCCGCGAGCGGCGCGATCTGCAAGTCCAGTTTGATGTTGCCCGTCGTTACCATCCGCTCCGCCGGCACGCCGAGTTCGCGAAACCGCTGCTCGTCCTGCGTCGACGACGGCAGCAGCCGGGTGATTCCGCCCAGCACCACGCCGCGAAAAACCCCGCACGTCCGCAGCCGCCGAAAACTCCGGTCCGACAGGCGCGCGTTGATACACACGACCGGCACGCCGCGCCGCGTCGCCTGATGCATGTGCTCCGGCCAGCGCTCGCCTTCGGCCAGAATCGCCAGATCCGGCGCCACCTTCGCCCAGGCCCGTCGCGAAAAAAGCCACCAATCGATCGGAAAATAACCGATCCCGAGCACCTTCCCCTGATAACGCTCGTCCGCCACGCGGAACCCCGTGCTCGTCGTCGTCGTGAGATAAACCTCCACGCTTCCGTCGCTCTGCAGCGCTTCGATCAACGGTCCGATCGCGAGCATCTCGCCCACGCTCACCGCCTGCAGCCACACCCGCCGCACGCCCGCGCGTTTCGCCGGCAACTCGTGCTCCGCGCCGAACCGCTGCGAAAACTTCTCCGCGTAACCACCCCGCCGCCGCATCCGCCAAAGATATCGCGGCGCGGAGATCAGCAGCACCGGCAGAAAAAGGATTCGATAAAGCCAAAGCATCACGTGCGGATTCGCGCCCCCATCCAAGCCCAGTCGCCCGCCATGCCGAGACTTTTTCCCCGCCACCTTTCGTCCGCCTTCGCGCGCGATCACCCTGGCCGTCCCGCTCGCCTCCCCTTTTCTCGTGACACCTCCGCCGCACTCGCAACATTCCTGCACCGATGCCGCCCTCCAGCCGCGCCCTCTTTTTCCTGGCGCTCCTGTTCCTGCCACTCGCGCGCGCCGAGCCGTGGCTCAAAGTCGACAGCGATCTCCCCGTCGATCCCACGATTCGCCAGGGCGTCCTGCCGAACGGTCTCCGTTACGTCATCCGTCCCAACGCCGAGCCGAAGAATCGCGTTTCGCTCCGCCTCCTCGTCGCCGCCGGTTCGCTCCACGAACACGACGACGAACGCGGCCTCGCTCACTTCGTCGAGCACATGGTTTTCCGCGGCACCCGCCAGCATCCCAATGGCTCGATCACCGCCGACCTCCAGCGGCTCGGCATCGCCTTCGGCCCCGATTCCACGGCGTTCACCGCTTACGACCACACGATTTATCACCTCGAACTCCCCGACGCCCGCGAGTCGACGCTCCGCACCGGCCTGTCCGTCTTCCGCGAATACACCGAGGACGTCACCTTCGACCCGGCATTGATCGACCGCGAACGCGAAGTCGTGCTCAACGAGAAAGCCATGCGCGACACGCCCGACGCCCGCACGAGCAAGGCCAACCTCCGCCTGCTCTGGCCCGAGTCCCGCCAGCTCCAGCGCGAACCCATCGGCCTCGACGAACAGGTCCGCCGCTTCACGCGCGACCAGTTCGTCGCGTTCTACGACGCCTGGTATCGCCCTGAGCGGCTGGCGCTCATCGTCGTCGGCGATATCGACCCCGCGCTCGCCGAGCGCCTCGTCGCCGAGATCGGCGGTGCGATCCAGCCGCACGGCGCCGCGCGCAAAGAAAACTTTTCTCCGATTCCCGCCGCTGCCGCGCGGCCCGATGTCGCGGTTTTTTCCGATCCCGGATTGCTCGGCGCGAGTTGCCTGCTCGAGCATCCGCTCGCCGAACCGCGCGTCGCCGACACCCACGAGCGCCGCGTGCGCCAGCTCCACCGCGCGCTCGCCTTCGCGATGTTCCAGCGCCGCATCGCGCGCACCGCCGACGACCCCGCTTTTCACTCCGCCAGCCCGATCGCGAATATTTCCGATACGCTGCCCGGCTGGGTGCTCGCGTCCTTTGGCGTCTCCGGCCGCATCAACAACTGGCAGGAGGTCGTCGGCGATCTCGAGCAGGAGCACCGCCGTGCCTTCCTCCATGGTTTCACCGCCGCCGAACTCAAAAACCAGCAGACCGTCTTCGCCACCGCCTACGCCGACGCCGTGCGCACTTCGCCCACCTGGCCATCCGCGTGGATCGCCGGCAATATCGCCAGCGCCCTGCTCGCCGGCAACGTCCTCACCACGCCTGCCGCGCTCCGCGACGACCTCGCCGACGCGCTCGCCGCCACCACGCTCGCCGAATGCCGCGACGCGTTTCGCTCCGCCTGGACCACGCAGCCACCCCACGTCTTCATCGCGAGCCATCCGGATTTTCACGTTGCCCCCTCCGCGATCGCCGACGCCCTCAACGCCAGTCGCGCCGTCGCCGTCGCCGCTCCCGCTGCCACTGGCCCCACGGAATTTTCCTACGTCGATTTCGGCCCGCCCGGCCAAATCGCGCGCCACGAGCGCCAGGCCGACCTCGACATCGACCAGGCGGAATTCGCGAACGGCGTGCGGCTGAATTTCAAGACCACGCCCTTCGAAGCGGACACGGTCGAAATCTGCGTGCGCGTCGGCTACGGCAAACAATCCCAGCCCGCCGACAAACCCGGACTCGATCTGCTCGCCGACCAGATCGTCACCGCCGGCGGCCTCGGCAAACATTCACTCGAGGAGTTGCGCGATCTCCTCACCGGCCACGTCGTCGGCTACAGCTTCCACATCCAGAGCGACTCCTGCGATTTCGCGGCGCGCTGCTCGCGCCGCGATCTCCTGCTCGCGTTGCAGGTGCTCGCCGCGCATCTCACCGACGCCGCGTATCGACCGTCCGCCATGCGCGGCATCCAGGCCTCCTTCGGCTCCATGTATGCCGCGCTCGCCGCAGCACCCGGCGGCCCGATCAGCGTGCGCGCGCAGCGCGTCGTCGCCGGCGGCGATCGCCGTTTCGGCCTGCCGACCGCCGAGGAACTCTACGCGCGCGAAGTACGCGACGTCTCCGCCTGGCTCGAGCCGCAGTTCAAACACGCGCCCATCGAAATCAGCATCGTCGGCGACACCACCTGGCCCGACGCCTCGGACGCCGTCGCGCGCACCGTCGCCGCGCTCCCGCCGCGCGACCCGTTTCCGAAATCCCGCAACACCCCGGGGCCCCGCATGCCCAAACCTTCGAAAACGATGTACGCGTATTCGACGAGCGCTCAACTCCACCAGGTCGCGCTCAACTGGATCTGCCCCGTCCCCGACCTCGCCGACATGCACCACGAGCGCCGCTGCCGCCTGCTCACGGAACTCGTCACCGAGCGCCTCCGCGCCCGGCTGCGCGATCAGCTCGGCGCCACCTACAACTGCTCGGCGGGCTTTTTTGAATACGACGGTTTTCCCGACTTCAGCTATTTCAGCATCTACGCCGAGGTCGCGCCCGATCGCGCGCAGCAGGCCTCGAAAATCCTCACCAACGAACTCGACGAACTGCGCAAAAAACATTTCACCGACGACGAATTCGCCCGCGTGAAAACGCCTTTCCTCCGCGCCCGCGAGGAAGACCTGCGCAGCAACGGCTACTGGGGCTACACCGTCCTGCGCGACGCCCAGGAGCGCCCCCTGCGCCTCGCCGCCGCCCGCGATCGCGCCACCGACACCGCCTCGATCACCCGCGCCGACCTCGAGTCGCTCGCGAAACGCTACTTCGATCCCAAGCGCTGCTTCAAATTCATCTCCTACCCCGCGCCTCACTAGCGCCGGCGTCACCTCCACCGCAGCTGCGGCGTCTCGCCGTGGTGCATTCCCCCGCCGTGTTCCGCCGCCTCGCCCTCCTTTTCCTCCCTCTCGTCGCCGCTATTGCGATCCGCGCAGCCGATCCAACCGCCGCGAACCCGCTCCTCACCGGCTCGCTCCCGAACGGTCTTCGCTACGCCGTCCTTCCTCGCTCGGGCGAACCCGGCCGCGTAAGCCTTCGCTTGATCGTCCACGCCGGCTCGCTCGATGAGCATGACGATGAACGCGGGCTCGCGCACTTCGTCGAGCACATGGCCTTCAACGGCACCACGCACTACCCGCCCGGCCGGCTCGTCTCGTTTTTCCAACGCATCGGCATTGCCTTCGGCGCCGACGCGAACGCGGAGACTTCGTTCACCTCCACGATCTATCGCATCGACCTGCCCGCGCAGCACGCCGCACACCTTCCCGAAGCGCTCCGCGTTCTCGCCGATTTCGCCGGCGGCATCGATTTCGCTCCCGCCGAAGTGCGCCGCGAACGCGACGTCATCCTCAGCGAACTGCGCGCCCGCGATAACGACGAATGGCAAATCCGCCTCCAGGAGATCGCCGTTTTCTACTCCGGCACCACGCTCCCCGGGCGCCTGCCGATCGGCGACCCCGCGACGATCGCCCGCGCCGAAGCGCCCACACTCCGCCGTTTTTACGAGCGTTGCTATCGCCCGGAACGCATGACGCTCCTCGTCGTCGGCGACGTCGAACCCGCCGCGCTCAATTCGCTCGTCGTCGAAAATTTCGGCCGTCTCCGCGGTCATGGCCCCGCCATCGCGCAAATTCTCCCCAGCCCCCTCTCGCGCCCCCAACTCGACCCCGCCGTCATCACGACGCCCCTCGCGAAAGCGGCGACCGTCACTCTGATCGCCATCGATCCGGTCACAGCCGACACTCCCGACGCCATCCGTGCGATGTTGGGAAACGCCCTCGTCATCTCCGCCCTCAACCACCGCCTCGACGAGCGCCGGGCCGCGCTCTCCGCTCGCATCGGCCGCGCGGAGGGCTTCGCCTACGATGGTCTCGATCGACGCTACCTTCATCGCGGCCTCGTCGCCGATACCCGTCAGCAGGATTGGGCCGACGCCGTCGCGCTCCTCGAAACCGAACTTCGACGCGCCCGCGAAACCGGATTTTCCACCGGTGAAATCAAGGAAGTTTCCGCCGCCTTGCTCGCCACCCTGCGCGCACAGCTCGCCGGCTTCCCGGGCGAGCCGGCCGATCGGCTCGCGAACAATATCGCGCCGATCCTCGCCGCCCGCCGCGGCTGGCACGGTCCGGACGAACTGCTCTCGCTCGCGGAAAATTATTTCGCCGCCTTCGATCCGACCGCCGCCGCCGAGCGACTCCGCACCTCGCTCAGTGACGGGCAACTCCGCCTCGTCCTCACGACTCGCACCCCGCCGCCCGATGGCGCCGCCGCCGTCCTCGCCGCGTGGCGCGCCAGCGCCGCCCAGCCCCTCGCCGCCCTCGCCGCCCATCCCGCCGACGAACTCTCCTTTCACTACGAAGATTTCGGTGCTCCGGGCGCCGTCGCCGAGCGCCGCACCGATGTCCCGCTCGGCCTCGAACTCCTCCACTTCGCCAACGGCGTCCGCCTCAATCTCCGCCCGAATCCCGTCGAGCCCCATCGCTTCCGCCTCTGGGCGCGCCTCGGCCGCGGCACGCCGGACATTCCTCGCGATCAGCCCGGCATCAATCTCGTCGCGATCGCGCTGCTCAGCCAGAGCGACCTCGGCCGCCACACGCGCGAAGAACTTCGCCGCGTCATCGCGCTGCGCGCCGTCGAGGGCAACTGGTCCTTCGATGAAAACGATTTCATCATCCAGCTCACCGGCCCCTCCGATCAGCTCCCGTTCGCGCTCAAAGCCCTCACCGCCTCGATCGCCGACGTGAAACTGGAGCCGGCGAAAATGGCCGAGGCGGCCACGTCCGTTTATCCCGCGCTCGTGGGCTCCCTCCTGAATTCCACCGCCGGTTTTTCGAAAGTGGAGACGCTCTTCCGCGCCGCCGGCGAAGACCCGCGGCTTCGCCTGCCCTCCGCCGCCGAGGTGCGCCCGTATTCCTTCGAGGCTGTCACCACCTGGCTCCGCGCGCACGCCCTCGAAGGTCCGCTCGAGATCGGCATCGCCGGCGATTTTGCCGTCGCGGACGCCGTCTCCGCCGCCGCGGCCAGTGTCGCCACGCTCGCCCCGCGCCACGCCCCGCCTTCCTTGCCCGGCGAACAAATTCACCTCGCCACCAAGACGTATCGCAATCTGGTGTTGATCGATCTGCCCGATCGCGCCGCCAACGTCCGCGTGTATTGGCCGATCCCGGACGCCGCCGATCTGCGCGTGTGCCGCGCGCTCCGCCTCGGCCTCTCCGCGCTCGAGGATCGCCTGCGTCTCAAACTCCGCGAGCAGCTCGGCGTCACCTATTCTCCAGGCAGCGGGATCTATCGCTCCACCGAGCAACCCAACCTCGGCCTCGCCCTCATCGAACTCACCTTCCCGCCCGATCGCGCCCAAAAACTCGCCGAGTCCGTCATGAAATTATCCGACGACTTCGGCCGCAAAGGACTCACCGCCGAGGAATTTTCCCGCCTGCGCGAGCCGCTGCGCGCCGGTGCGCTGGCCGAGTTGCGCCTCAACGAATGGTGGCTGGCCAACGTGCTCATCCGCGCGCAAAGCCAGCCCGGCGTCCTCGCCGAAGCGCGCACTCACGGCGCCGCGTTCGACGATCTCACGCGTGCCGAAGTCAACCGCGCCCTCGCCGCGCATCTCACCGCGGCCACCGTGAACTGCCTCGGATTCATTCCGCGGGCTTCTCCGCCTCCGTCTGCTCAGGCGGCGTCGTCGTCTCCTCCTCCTCGTCCGTCAGCTTCAAATTGAAAATCGGCAGCAGGCAAAGCAACGCGACGACGGTCAGCCCGAGCACCGAGTAGCCGGCCACGTCGTGCACCGTGCCCTCGATCGCGTGCGCGCCGTTGCGATACGCCCAGGCTGTCAGGAAAAGTCCGCGGCCGAGATTCGTCACGAACGCGAGTACCATCGCCGACGCCACGAGCCCGATTTTTTTCCACCACCGGTCGAGAAACACCGCCGCCAGAAACGAGCCCGCGAACAAACAGCCCGTCAGCGAGCGAATCCCCGAGCACGCATCCTCCACGCCCACGCTGCTGCCCGACGGCAGCACGAGCACGTTCCCGCGCTGCTCGATCGGCAATCCCAGCACGTCGAAGACGAACGACACCACCGTCACGACCTTGCGGAGGAGAAACAGATTCAACTGCGACTCCACCACCGAAACCATCGGCGCGGATACGAGCCACACCAGCACCGGAAACAAAAACAGCGCCGCCAACCGCACCCGCGCATCGCCAAACACTCCGCCTCGGAGCGCGGGCGGCCCGCCCGCTCCGGCCGTCGTCGCCACGATCGCACCTGGGCCGCTCCCGCGCTCCGGCGCATTTAAAAACAACAGCGGCAAAATCACCCCCGCCGCTCCCAGCGTGATCGCCAGCGTGCCCGGCTGCGAAGTCCCCGCGCCCGCGCGATAAAACGCCCCGAGCAAAAACATCAGCACGCCGAACGTGAGCACCGCGCCCACCGCCGTGCCCAACACCCATTTCGCCCAGCCCGCCGCCCGCGGGCTGCCCGTCGCGCCGCACGTCTGAACTGCCGCGAGAATTTTCGGCCAGCGATCATAGACCACGAACGCCACAAACGCCGGCACGAGCCAGCCGAAGCTGTAATCCTCCTTGATCCGCCACCAGTGCGATTGATCCCACCCGACGAAAGCGAGAAATCCCGCCGACAGCAGCAGCGCATAAAAAAACGGAGTCGTGAGCGCGTCCCGACAAATTTTCCACGAAGCGGACATTCGCCGACGAGCGAACGAAACCGCCCGGCGAAAGCGAGCAGATGTTGCCGCCCCATGTAGCCCTGCGCGGAAGCGCAGGGACGTGCTCCCCGCGCCCTTCCCATCGCCCCCGAAAACTCCCGCCGCTTCCTCCCCGTGTAGCCCTGCGCGGGAGCGCAGGGACGTGCTCCCCACGCCCCTTCCATCGCCCCCCGAAAACTCCCGCCGCTTCCGCCCCATGTAGCCCTGCGCGGAAGCGCAGGGACGTGCTTCCCCACGCCCCTTCCCATCGCCCCCCGAAAACTCCCGCCGCGCCCGCGGCGGGCTACGTCTCGCGTCACACCGCGCTCACCACGATGGATGCATTCGTCCCGCCGAACCCGAACGAGTTCGCCAGCGCCGCGCGCACCGGTTTCTGCACCGCGACATTCGCGGTGAAATTCAACCCCGTGTCCGCGCACACCGGATCGATGTTCTCCAGGTTGATCGTCGGCGGCACCACGCCGTGATGGATCGCCATCACCGCGGCAAACGCGCCCATCGCGCCCGCGCCGCCGAGCAGATGGCCGGTCATCGATTTCACGCCGCTCACGTGGAGCTTCGCCTTGTTGTCGGCAAACACCGCCGCGATCGCCGCCGCCTCCTCACCGTCGCCGCCAGGCGTCGAGGTCGCGTGCGCCGACACATAATCGACCTCCGTCGGCGCCAATCCCGACCTCGCCAGCGCCGCCCGCATCGCGCGCGCCGAGCCTTCCGCACCCGGCGCGAGCGACGAGAGATGATACGCATCCGCCGACGCCCCGTAGCCGCGCAGTTCCGCGTAAATCCGCGCGCCACGCCGCTTCGCCTGTTCCATTTCCTCGAGCACGAAAACCACCGTGCCTTCACTCAACACGAAGCCGTCCCGATCCCGGTCATACGGTCGCGACGCTTTTTCCGGCGCATCGTTGCGCGTCGAGAGCGCGCGCATCTGCGCGAACGCGCCGATCGCCAGCGGCGTCACCGTCGACTCCGCCCCGCCCGCGACCATCACGTCCACATCCCCGCGCGCGATCGCCGCCGCCGCCTCGCCGAGCGCGTGCCCACTCGTCGCGCACGCCGAAGCCACACTCATGTTCGGCCCGCGAAAATCCAGCAGCAGGCTCACCTGCCCCGCCAAAAGATTCGGCGCGATCTGGATGATGAAGAACGGCGAAATTTTCCGATAGCCGCCCGCCTTCCACGTGTCGTGCATCGCTTCCATTTCCGGCAGACCGCCGAGCCCGACGCCGAGATTCACGCCCATCCGGTCGGAATCCAAACTCGCGCGCGCCGCATCGAGTCCCGAATCCGCATACGCCTCGACCGCCGCCGTCGCGCCGAGATGCGTGAACCGCCCGAATTTTTTCACGTCCTTCGGTGTCAGCACCTGCGTGAGCGCATCGCCCGCCGGACCGCGCGGATGCAGCGGCTGCGCGAGCGGTTTCGTGGCATCGAAATTCCTCACCTCGCCCGCGATCTGCGCCGTGCAGCCGGTCGGGTCAAACCGTGTGATCCGCCCGATCCCGCTGCGCCCTGCCACGAGCGACGCCCACGTTTCGGGCGCGGAGTTTCCGCAGGGATTGACGGCGCCGACGCCGGTGATGGCCACGCGCCGCAGCGCAGATCGAGGAGCGATGTTCATGAGAAAAAGAATTCCACTAAAAAGCCTTCAACAAGTCGTGCGAAGGCGAAAATCTTTCCGCGCCTTCGTTGTAGGGCGGGGTCTCCGCACCCCGCCGCTCCGCGTTTCCTTCTCCTTGGCGTCCCGCGCCCGACTTATCCTGCGCGGCCGTCTCCGCACCCCGACCCCGCCGCTCCGCGCTTTCTTCTCCTCCGCCGCCCAACCGCGCCTTCAGCCGCCGCCGCATTATCCGCAAAATCTCATCGCTCTCGCGCTCATCGTCCACCGCTCGCGCAAACAACAGCGCGCCCACCAGCGCGCTCATCAGTTCGATCACCTGCTCGCGATTCTCCGCTGCGCCTTCGCTCAATCTCAGTGCCGCCTCCAGCCGCCGGAGATGCGTCAAAAACCCCGCCGAAAATCCCTTTCGCGCCACGCCCAATTCCCGCGCCATGTCCGCCGCCACCGCCACGATCACGCAGCCCGAGCTGCGATTTTCCCGATGTCGCGGTGCCAGATAACTATCGATCAACAGCCGCGCCCGCTCGGCCGCCGTCGCCCGCGCCGCGATCCGGTCGAGATTAGGCAACGCCTCCTCGAACCCGGCCGCACACGCCTCCGCCACCAGCTCCGACTTGTCCTTAAAATGCGCATAGAACCCGCCATGCGTGAGCCCCGCCCGCCGCATCACCTCGTCCACGCCCGTCCGACCCACCCCGCGCTCCCGAAACGCCTGGCTCGCCGCCTCGACGATCTTCCGGCGGGTGGTAGGTTTATGGGCAACAGGATAACGCATGCGGAAGTTTTGGATGACGATCGTCATATTATTTTCGGTGTCCACTTCTTTTTCTCCTCTCTTAGTCGCTCCTGCCCGCCCGTTTTTCCCCGCTCCCATGCAGATGCCCCCCTCCCGTCCGGGCCCCGGTTCCAGGGTAGTTTCACGTATTACGTGAAAGTCCCCTCAGCGGAGCCGACCCGCCGAGGAGCCTCCCCGCTGCCGTCGCCCGAACCCCGTCGCCCGAACCCGGCTTTGACTTTCCCGTCCACGGACCTTTTCCTGCCCCTTCGAACATGCAGCAGCTTCACGCCTACTGGCGCATGGAATACATCGAAGCGCCCCGCTACCCGGCCCGCATGAAGCGCCCGTTTACCGAGCTGCCCGCCCTCGGCGACGATCGCGCCGCATTGATCGTTCACCGCGCCCGTCTCGCTTACCTCGTCCTCAACCGTTTCCCCTACAACCCCGGCCACCTCCTCGCCGTACCGTTCCGCGAAGTCACCGACATCGAGGAACTCACGCCCGCCGAAGGCGCCGCGCTTATGGCCGAAATCACCTTCGCCAAGAAGCTCCTCGTCGCCGCCCTCGAGCCCGACGGCTTCAACGTCGGCTTCAACCTCGGCTCCGCTGCCGGCGGCAGCATCGCCCACCTCCACGCGCACATCGTCCCGCGCTGGAACGGCGACACGAACTTCATGCCGGTCCTCGGCCAGACCCGCACGCTTCCCCAATCACTCGAAGCCACCTGGGAACGCCTCGCCGCCGTCGCGAAGGATCTCGCCCCGCGCTCCCGCCGGCGCGCCGCCCCCAACCGAAAATCAAGAATCGAAACTCAAAAATAGCCCGCACCTGGCTTCGCCCGATCTTCGCCCAATCTCCAACTCCGTTCCCGATCTCCGAACTCCGTTCCCTAACTCCGATTTCCGATTTCCGCCTCCGCCCCTTGTCCTCGAAGACCCTCCACTATCCTTCGCCCCGTCATCTGCACGCGCTCTACGCCGGCCGCGATGACAACCTCACTCACGCCGAGCACGCCCTAGGCGTGAAACTCGTCTCCCGCGACGCCGCCCTCAAGATCGAAGCCCCCGCCGAACCGCTCGCCCGCGCCGAAGCTCTCTTCGCGTTTCTCAACGACGCCCGCAGCCAGGGCATGACGATTCGCACCCCCGATTTCCATCGCATCACCGACGCCTTCGCACGCGGCGAGGGCCAGCAGCTCCGCGATCTTTTCGCCGAGCCGCTCGTCATCACGACCAACCGGAAAACCATCGTCCCCAAAACGCTCGGGCAGAAACTCTACCTCCAGTCCATCCTCGCCCACCCCGTCGTCTTCGGCATCGGCCCCGCTGGCACCGGCAAAACTTATCTCGCGATGGCCGCCGCCGTCTCCGCGCTGTTGAAGGATCAGGTCCAGCGCATCATCCTCACCCGCCCCGCGGTCGAGGCCGGCGAGGCGCTCGGCTTTCTTCCCGGCGACCTCCGCGAAAAAATTCTCCCCTATCTCCGTCCGCTCTACGACGCGCTCCACGACATGCTCGACCCCGAGGACATCACGCGTCTCACCGAGAAGGGCGTAATCGAGATCGCCCCGCTCGCCTACATGCGCGGCCGCACGCTTTCGAACGCCTTCGTCGTCCTCGATGAAGCGCAAAACACCACGCCCGAGCAGATGATGATGTTTCTCACGCGCCTCGGCGAAGAGTCGCGCATGGTCGTCACCGGCGATGTCACGCAGATCGATCTCCCACGCGCGAAGCAGTCCGGCCTCCTCGAAGTCCGCCACATTCTCCGCGACATCCCCGGCATCGATTTCCACACGTTCAGCGGCGCCGACGTCGTCCGCCACCCGCTCGTCCAGAAAATCATCGAAGCCTACGACAACTACCGCAACCCGATGAACGAAACCAACGGCCCCGAGCGCACCCCGTGATCGCCACCCCGCCCCTCCCTCCTCAGTCCTTGGTCCTTAGTCATTGGTCATTAGTCATTGGTCACTAGTCATTGGTCATTCATTCCACCTCTCAGCATGTCCGTTCGCGACCAGTTTAAACTCCTCCTCGGCGGCCTCAACGCGGGCCGCGCGCCATCGTCTCCTCTCTCGCACGCCGTGCGTGATTTCCTCGACCGCAGCCGCTTCATCTCCGCGGCCATCTTCATCATCACCGTCGTCGCGATCGTCTTCATCAGTTCCGCCGGCGTCACCACCGCGAATCTGCCGGTGATGCCGAATCAGGTCGCGACGGTTCGCGTCACCGCCAGCGCCTCCTTCAGCTACGAGAGCGCCGAGCGCACCCGGATCGCGCGCGAGCAAATCCTCGACCGCGTCCCGCCCGTTTACCGCTTGGAATCCGAGCCCCTGCATCGCTTCGAAGCCGCCGCCCGCGACCTCCTCGCCCAGCTCGAGATGTTCGAAACCCGCCACCCCGGCTTCCCGAACTCTCAACCCTCGACGCTTAACGCTCAACCTTCCTCTCCGAACGAAGCCCTCGCGCCCATCGCCGAATCCTTCAACGCCCGCGGCCCCTATCGCGTCAACGTCGACGACCTCGCCGCCATCCTCCGCGCTGGCGACGGCAAAACCCGCTCCGCTCTCTTCGACAACGGCCTCGCCGCCCTCCGCGATCTCTACGCCCAGGGCGTGCAGGACGGCTCGCTCGCGAACAACACCGCCGGCGCGAACGCCGTCACCGTTTATCAGATCGCCCGCCCCAACGGCGAAGTCTCCCAGCGCCCCGTGCAATCGATGGAGGACGCCCTCACCTTTCTCCGCGTGAATCTCGCCGCCGAGGGCGTCCCGCGCCCCGCCGCCCTCGCGCTCTTCCGCCTCTTCCGCCAGGGCCTCGTCGCGAACATCGTCTACGACCGCGAAGCCTCGCATCAGCGCGAAGAACTCGCCGGAAAACAGGTTCGCCCCGTCATCGTGGGTGTCGTGCGCGGCCAGACCATCATCGAACCCGGCGAACGCGTCTCGCCCGAGGAATACGAGATGCTCATGGCCCACCGGAAATATCTCAAGGAGCACACCGACACGAAACTCGACGAGAGCCTCACGCTCTTCGGCCGCGTTCTCCTCGTGCTTGCGATGGTCCTCGCCTCCCTGATCTACATCCGTCTCGAAGATCCGGAGACGCTCCTCTCCAACGTCCGCCTCGGCCTCCTCGCTCTCGTCGTCATCATCAATCTCGCCCTCGTCCGCGCGAACTATGCGCTCGGCGGCGCCGACTTTTTCGTCCGCGACGGCTCGTGGGCCTCCACGCTCCCCTACATCGCGCCCACCGCCTTCGCGCCCCTCATCGTCGCCATCCTGATCGACGCCGGCTCCGCGATCTTCATGGCCCTGCTGATCTCGATCTTCACCGGCGTCATCTACGGCAACCGCCTCGATCTGCTCGTCCTCACGTTCCTCGCCTCGCTCGTCGCGATCTTCTTCAGCCGCGACGCCCGCCAGCGCGGTCGCGTCGTCCGCGCCGCCGGCGCCGGCGGCCTCACCGTCGCCGCCTTCGCCGCCTTGATCGGCATCGCCGACCAGACTCCCATCGAGACGCTCACGCGCCAGATGATCGCCGGCCTCGGCACCGGCCTCCTCACCGGCATCGCCGTCGTCGGCCTGCTCCCCGTGCTCGAGTCGCTCTTCAAGCGCACCACCGACATCACGCTGCTCGAACTCACTGACTACAATCACCCGCTCCTCCGTCGCATGCAGCTCGAGGCGCCCGGCACCTATCACCACTCGCTCGTCGTCGCCCAACTCGCCGAAAACGCCGCCAACGCCATCGGCGCGAATCCCCTCGTCGCCCGCGTGTGCTCGCTTTTCCACGACGTCGGCAAGACCGCCCACGCCGCCTTCTTCGGCGAAAACCAGCGCGACGGCGTCGACCCGCACGCCTCGCAGGATCCCGCCAGTTCCGCGCGCGTCATCAAGCAGCACGTCGCCGACGGCGTCGACCTCGCGGTAAAATATCACCTGCCGCGCGCCATCGTCGACGTGATCCAGCAGCACCACGGCACCACGCTCGTCCGCTATTTTTATCAACGCGCCCTCGCCCAATCCCGCGCGCCCTTCTCCGTTAAATCCCCTCTCGAGCGGGGTGGCGCGGAGCGCCGGCCGGCGTCGAACGAACAGCCGCCCTCAACGTCCGAAGAGCCCACGATTCCCGAAGCGCCGTATCGCTACGATGGTCCCCGTCCCCAGTGCAAGGAGAGCGCCATCATCTCGCTCGCCGACGGCGTGGAAGCCGCCTCGCGTTCCCTCCGTCAGACGACGCCCGAGCAGCTCAACGAACTCATCGACCGCATCGTCCGCGACCGCATCGAGGACGGCCAGCTCGACGAAGCCCCGCTGACCTTCATCGAAATCGCGCGGATCAAAAACAGTTTTCAATTCACGCTGCTCAACATGCTCCACGGCCGCGTCGCCTACCCGCCCACCGCCGCGCACCCGCCCGCGAAAGCCAACGCCTGACCGCGCGCGGCGGCGCGGAAACTCCAAGCTCCAAGCTCCAGAGAAACACCAAACCTCAGCTCCGGGAGCGCCGGTGTTTGAATCTTGGCCGTTCTCTGGAGCTTGGATCTTGGTCCTTGGATCTTCTGCCTTCAAACGGCCGCCAGCCGCATCAGCGTCCGCCGCACGAGCACCTTCGCCAGCGGCACCTTGTATCCGTTTTTCCCGCGCGGCTCCGCGCCCTTCAGCAGCAGTTCCGCCGCCGCGTTCGCGTTCTCCTCGTTCAATTCCTTTCCCTCGAGAAACGCATTCGCCTCCGCCGCCTGCCACGGCACCGGTGCCACGCAGCCGAGCGCGATTCTCACGCCCCGCACGACCCCGCGCTCCCATCTCCCCGCCGCCGCACAGCTCACCAGCGCCCAGTCGAAATCGCTCTTCTCTCCCATCTGCACATACGCGCTGCGCGCACTCGCGGCCGTCGCCGGAATCTCCACGCGCAAAATCAAATCCTCCGGGCCGAGCGAGTTGTGCACCGCCGCCGTCTTCCACGCCGCCGCATATAGCTCCTCGATTTTCCACGTTACCGTCTTCGCGCCGCGCTGCACGACGACCGACGCCCCCAGCGCCGTCAACGCCACCGCCAGATTCGATCCACACGGGCTCAGGCAAACACAGCCGGTGAACAGGCTGTGATACTTGTTTTCCCCATCGCGCGCCAGGCACCGCTTCTTCCCTTTCTTCGCACACGCCAGATCCCGCTGCCGGTAGTACCAACACCGCGAATGCTGCGCCAGATTTCCGCCGAGCGTCCCCATGTTCCGCATCTGCGGCGAGCCCACGTGCCGCGCCGCTTCCGCCAGCGCCGGGAAAACCCGCCGCACGCCCGCATCCTCCGCGAGCATCGTGAGCGTCACGTTCGTCCCGATCGTCCACGTCTCCGCACCCGGCGTGATGTCATAGCTGCCCGGCAGCCCCTTCACGTTCACCAGCAACGCCGGCTCCGCCAGCCCCTCCTTCAACTCGCCCAGCAGGTCGATCCCGCCCGCGATGAAGCGGCCCTTTTCCTTCACCAGTTCCAGCGCCGAATCCACGGATCGCGCCGTGGCGTATGCAAAAGGTTTCATGATTGTGATGTTGTAGGGCGGGGTCTCCGAACCCCGCCGTTTCGCGCTCCCTTCACGCCCGGCACCCGTGCTCCAGTTCCCGCCACGCCACGTTCGGCGCCGCCGCCAGCCGCGCAAACGCCTCTGCTCTCGCCGCCCGCTCCTCCAATCCCGCCGCCTCACCCGCACTCTCGCCCGGCACTTTGCCAAGCGCCGCGAGCACCTTGTCCGGCGTGATCGGCAAATCGCCCACGCGCACGCCGATCGCGTTCGCCACCGCATTCGCGATCGCCGCCGCCGTCGGCACCGTGCACGGCTCGCCCACGCCGATCACGCCCCGCTCCGGCTCATGCAACAGCACGATGTCGATGTCCGGAATATCCATCGCTCCCGGGATCTTATAAGTTTCCAGATTTGTGTTCAGCACCACACCCGTCCGCGCATCCATCACGCGGTTTTCATAGAGCGCGTAGCCCATGCCCATGATCACGCCGCCATTGATCTGACTCTCGCACGTAAGCTTGTTCACCACGCAGCCGACGTCCTGCACCACGAGCACGTTCTTCACCTTCACGAAGCCCGTCTCGGTATCGACCTCCACCTCCGCGAACTGCACGCCGCACGCGCCCCCCGCCGAGAGTCCTTCCTTCCATTTCCCGCGCACTTGCAGCGGACTCCGTCCGAGCTTCGCGCAAGCCGCCTTCCAGTTCGCCCCGCGCGGATCCTCGATCCCGCTCAACTTCTTCAACTCCGCGACCGCCAGCTCGCAAGCATCGTAGACCGCCGGCGAGACCGACGCCGTCGTCGTGCTCCCGCCACTCGCACCGCTCGGCGGGAAACGCGTGTCGCCCACGCTCACCGCGATGAACTCGCGGTCGATGCCGAGCATCTCCGCCGCCACGACCTGCGCCACCGTGCGCGAACCCGTGCCCAAATCCTGCGTGCCCACCCGCACCTCGACGGTGCCGTCGCGGTTCACCTGCAGCTCCGCCTCCGTCCCGCCTCCGCCGCTCATCCACGCCGCGCCCGCGCAACCCACGCCGCGCTTCACCGGCCCCGGCGTCGCGCCCGGCCCATGATATTTCTTCTTCCACTCGAACCGCTCCGCGCCGAGTTCGTATTCCCGCCGCCGGATTTTCGACGGATCGTTTTTCAACCGCATCTCGACCGGATCGATTCCCAGCTTCGCCGCCAGATCGTCGACCGCCGCCTCCATGCCGGCCGACGCCGCCGGATGCCCCGGCGCGCGCATCGCGCACGACTGCCCGGCGTTCACCGCCACGCTCCCCTGCTTCACCCGCGTGTTTGCGACCCGATAAATATACGGCGCCGGAAATTCCGCCCCGCCGCTCCCGCCCTCGCTGTCGACGCCCGAGTTGAACCCCGGCGTGCCATACGAATACAGTTCATACGCCGTCAGCTTTCCCGCGGCGTCGCCCGCGAGCTTGATTTTCTGATACGACGACGGCCGGCACCCCGTCGCGAACGCCTCCTCGAACCGCGTCAGCATCAGCTTCACCGGCGCGCCCGCCGCCTGCGCGAGCCGCGCGCACAACACGCCCTCGTTGCCCGGCCAGAACTTCGACCCGAACCCGCCGCCCATGTGCTCGCAGATCACGCGCACCTTGTTCTGCGCCAGCCCGGTCACCTGTGAAAACGTCTCGCGGCAGATAAAAATCCCCTGCGTCGACGCCCACGCCGTCAGCTCGCCATCGACGATCTGCACCGTGTTGCCGTGCGGCTCCATGCACTGGTGAAACTGGATCGGTGTGCTGACGCTCGTCTCGACGACCGCCGCCGCCGCGGCAAACGCCGCGTCCACGTCACCCGTTTCGTTCGCCTTGCCCTCGCCGAGATTCGGCTTGTCGGCAAACACCCGCGGCGCGTCCGCCTTCACCGCCTCCGCCTCCTTCACCACAAACGGCCGCGCCTCCGCCTCGATGGTCACCAATGCCAGCGCATCGACCACCGCCTGCCGGCTCGTCCCCGCGATCGCCGCGATTTCCTGTCCATAGTAGCGAACATCAAATTCCCCCTCGGCCGCGCGCACCGCCGCCTTGATGCCCTTCGCCTTCCGCACCGCGTCGAGGTTGACCGATTTCACCTGCCCCGCCGGCAATTTCGAGCGCACGATCGCGCCGTAGAGCACCCCCGCCGGCACGACGTCGCTCGTGTATTTTGCGCGCCCGCTGACTTTCGCCGGTCCCTCGATGCGCGGCGTGTTCTTGTTGAGATAACGCGAATTCTTAGGCTAGGCCATGTTCGTGAGAGAAATTTCCCGTAGCTGAACGCGTGAGCGTTTCGTCCGTAGCGGAACGCGCGAGCGTTTCGTCCCGCAATCCATGCTCGTGCGGCGCCAGCACCGTCACCTTGTTCGCCGGCGCCTGCCCACTCGCATCGAGCGCCGCCGCAAAAATCCGCGGGTACGAACCGCACCGGCACAGGTTGCCCGCGCACGCCGCGCGCACCTCCGCCTCGCTCGGATGCGGATTTTTCCGCAACAGCGCCGTCAGCACCATCACCATGCCGGGCGAGCAATAGCCGCACTGCACGCCATCGTGATCGACCATCGCCTGCTGCAGCTTCGTCAACGCGCCATCCGCCACGAGCCCCTCGATCGTCGTGATCTCCGAACCGCGCGCCTCGATCGCCAGCATCGAGCACGCATACACCGGGGTGCCGTCGAGCAGCACCGTGCAGGCGCCGCACGTCGCACGATCGCACGATTCCTTCGCTCCCGTGAGCCCCGCCTGCGTGCGCAATACTTCGAGCAACGTCATCCGCGGCTCCACTGCGAACGTCCGCTTTTCGCCATTCACCGTGAACGCCACCGGCGTCATCCCCGGCCCGTGCACCGTCTCCGCATTCGCCTCCGCCAGCCCCTTCGCGACATTCGTCGCACCCAGCGCCGCCGTGCTGATCGCCGTCACGCCGAGGCTGGCGAGAAATCCACGCCGCGACAGGCTTCCGTCCTGGGAGCGCGGGCGGCTCGCCCGCTCCTTCGAAGATTCAGTCGTGTCGCGCTCGTCGGACGGGGATTTCGGAATGGAGTTCACCAGCGAATCGGGTTGCCCGCAGTATGCCGCCGCCTCGATTCCGAGGCCAAGGAAACTCCCGTCACCGCGCGCGGATATTCCAAAACGGAAACACCTGTAGCATACACGCTCATGCCGCACCCGGCGCGTCCAAGCGCGGGCGCGGAAGCTCCAAACGCCAAGATCCAAGCTCCAGAGAACCTTCAATTTCAAAGCCTCAACCGACTGTGCCCGCGTCTTTGCATTTTCGCCGTTGGAGTTTCTCTGGAGCTTGTATCTTGGTTCTTGGATCTTTGCGTTCGCCCTGCTGTTCCTCCCTACCGTGCCCTCCCGCCCGATCTCCATCGCCAACCGCCACCCGCGCCTCCGCCTCGACCGCCGCGCGATCGCCCGCGCCATCCACACGCTCGACGCCCATTTCGCCCCCGTCTCTCCGCGCTCGGCTCTCAGCTCTCCGCTCTCCACCCGCCGCTCTCGCCGCTCCGCGCCTCCCGGCGAACTCTCCCTCGTCTTCCTCACCGACGCCGCCCTCGCCCAACTTCACGCCGATTTTCTCGAAGACCCCACGACCACCGACGTGATCACCTTCGAAGGCGACCCCGCGCTCGGTACCGCCGGCGAGATCTGCGTCTCCGTCGACACCGCCGCCGCCTACGCCAAGAAACACCGCCGCGATTTCTCCACCGAACTCACGCTCTATATAGTCCACGGCTGGCTTCACCTCGCCGGCTACGACGACCTCCAGCCCGCGAAGAAGCGCGCGATGCGTCGCGCGGAATCCCGTGCCATGCAAATCCTGAGCCGCAATGCAGATTGCATCCCTCCGTTTATACTACGTTGATACACACACCATGAGTGCGCTTCGTCTCTCCGTTCTGCTTGCCGCGATTTCTGCGTTCGGTCTGACCGTTTCCGTGTCCGCGCAATCTGACGGCACGGCCGCCGCCGTGGTTGTTCCCGTGGGCTGGCCGCAGACGGTCGTCACTTCGATCACTCTCGGCCAAACGCCTATCCTGGAGACGTTCGCCCCCGTTCCCTTTTCGCTTCCCGCTCCGGTGAATATCACGCCGGCGAGCACGGTGCGCCTCTCCTCGCCTTTTCCGGCAGGCGAGATCGTTTCCGCCGAATGGCACAAGGACAGCTCGACGCTCCCCGTCTCGACGCCCGTCCTCGATATCGCCACTGCGACGCCAGAGGATTCCGGTCGCTACTTCGTTGTCCTGAAACGCTCCAACAATGAAACGTGGACCTCTGATCCCGTGACCATCCGCGTGGTCGCGCCCGTTCGTCAGCAACTCCTCAATCTCTCCTCCCGCGCCACGATTTCGCCCGCCAACCCCACACTGATCTCCGGATTCGTCGTCGCCTCCGCCGCCGGAAAACTCAACGAAACGAAAACCTTCCTCATCCGTGCGGTCGGCCCGACTCTCGCGACGTTAGGCGTTGCCAAACCGCTCGCCGCTCCTCGCCTGGCACTGTTTCGTGCCGACGGTTCGGCCATCCGCTTTCCCGACGCGCGCATCCCGGAGTCGGTCACGACCGATCAGGTCGCGACCCGCGTCGGTGCCTTCCCCTTGGGCAGCCCGAATGACAAAGCCTTTCTGCTCGACCTCCCCGCCGGTGCCTACACCGCCCATGTGACCAGTGCCGACGGTGGCAGCGGCGATGCGCTCCTCGAAATCTACGAAGTACCAGATAGCGCGCTGGATTGGTTGAGCTACTGGCCGGAGCCTCCCGTCGTCACCACGCCACAGACGACGGACTGATACATTTTCCGTGCGTCCCCGCGCACGCCACGGCTAGCCTCCCGGGCACATCATGCCCGACGCCGCCGACGACACCACGCCGCCTCCCTCGCGGATCATCACCTTCCGCAACGCCTTTTTTTCCGGTGCGCTCCTGCTCGCCCCGCTGATCGTCACCATCTGGGCGTTCCGCAAGATCATCGATCTCCTCGGCGGCACCTTCCGCCCGATCTATCAGGATTACCTGCCCGCAACCCTCCAAAGTATCCCTTTCCTCTGGGATCTGGTCGCCACCTTGGTCGTCATCCTCCTCGTCACCGGCTTTGGCTATCTTTCCCACTACGTCCTCGGAAAATTTTTTCTCTCGATCGGCGAACGCGCCATCAACCGCATCCCCGGCGTCGGCCCCGTCTACAATTCCGTCAAGCAGGTTGTCGCCACCTTCGGCTCCCAAAACCGCAATCTCTTCAACAAGGTCGTCATGGTGCAGTTTCCCCGCGAAGGCGTGTGGACGATCGGCTTTCTCACCAATAAAGCCCAGTCCGAACCCCACGCACGGATCGGCGCCGAATGCTGGACCGTCTTCGTCCCCACCACGCCGAATCCCACCAGCGGCTTCCTCCTCGTCCTTCCGAAAAACGAAATCGTCGAACTCGAAATGTCCGTCGGCGAAGGCATGAAGTTGATCATCTCCGGCGGCGCCGTCGCCCCGCCCTGGCCCGCTGCGAAAGGCAGCAGCCCAGAGCTGAGAGCCTAGAGCTGAGAGCCCGACCTCCCGAGGCCCTGCGGCAACCGTCATCCGCCTCCCGCCCAAAGCCCTCAGCTCTCCGCTCTCAACTCTCAGCTCTCAACTCTCAACTCTCAGCTCTCAACTCTCCGCTCTCAACTCTCAGCTCTCCGCTCTCCCCGCCCCATGCCCGCGCTCCCCCTTCAGACCGACGCCTTCGTCCTCCTGAAGCGCCCGCCCGCCGACTCCTTTCAGACGCTCACCGTTTTCTCGCCGTCCCACGGCACGCTCCTCGCCCTCCAGCGCCTCTCGAAAAAATCCTCCGCATCTGCGTCCTCCTCCGCCTCGCTGCCCCTCGACCTCTTCGACGAAGCCTCCCTCCTCCTCGAAAGCTCCAACCAGGGCCAGACGTGGTTCATCAAAGAATCTCGCCTCCTCGTCCGCCCCGCCGGTATCGGTCGCAGCTACGACGCCCTCCGCCACGCCTCCGCCCTCGCCACGCTCGTCGCCCGCAACGCCGTCTCCGAGGAAAGCCGGGCCACCGTCGCCGCGCTGCTCCGCCAGGCCCTCGCCGCCTTTGCCGGCCCCGCGCGCCCCGATATCGTCTGGTTTAAAAGCCTCTACCGGTTCGCCCGTGACGAAGGCTACCCCTTGCGCGAACAATGGTTTCCCACGCTCCCCGCCGCCGACCGCGACGCCGTCACCACCCTCCTCAACCGCCCCCTCGCCGAACTCTCCGCCCCCGGCGCGCAAAGTAACCTAATAGGTTACTCCCCCCTTTCCGCCGTCGACCGCCTCACCGCCCGCCTCGCCGAATATCTCCGCGGCCACACCGAAATCCTCCTCGACTGAATCGACCTCCCGCAAATCACGCTAATCTTCGCGAATAACCCGCCGGCATTCGCCCTTTTCGCGTGATTCGCGGGCGCTTCATCAGTTTCGATTTTCCTTCCGTGTCTTCCGCGTGTTCCGTGGGCCATCCATGGTTTTCGACCTCGACCAACGCACCGCCAGCCTGAGCGTCGGGGAGTTTTCGGCGTTCATCACCGGTCCCCGCGATGCCGGCAGCGGCTCCTTCGCTGGCGTCTGGCGCGCCCAGCTCGGCACGCACTGGCATAACGAACTCCGCGCCCGAGCCATCGCCGACACGCCCGCCACCGAATTCGAAGTCCCCATCACCGGCCGCCTCTTCCACCGCGGCTGGACCCTCACCCTCACCGGCCGCATCGACCAACTCCTCCGCCCCCCCGCCCGCCTTCCTCCCGAAGTTTGTCATCTAATGGATGACAAAGTCCCAGTCGTCCTCCGCGAAATCAAAACCGTCACCCGCGCCCTCCCCGCCGACGAAGCCGACCTCCGCGCCGCCCACCCCGACTACTTCGCCCAACTCGCCGCCTACGTCGCCCTGTCGAGGTGCAGGGCGGGGTCGCCGAACCCCGCCGTTGCCGGAGCCGCTCCTCTCCTCTCTATCCGCGGCGAACTCGTCTTCGTCGAAGTCGACTCCGGCCTCTCCCAAACCGTCGCGCTCACCCCCGCCGACGACACCTTTTTCCGCGTCCAGCTCGAGCGTGTCACCGAGTTTCTCGACCTCCGCCACCGCGCCCGCGAACGCCTCCGCCACCTCGCCTTTCGCCCCGCCTTCGCCACGCCGCGCGCCGGCCAGGAGACCACGCTCGCCGATCTCACCGCCACCTTCGAGCGCCACCCCCTCGTCTTCTTCGAAGCCCCCACCGGCTTCGGCAAAACCGGTGTCCTCCTCGAGTTCGCCCTCGCCCAGCTCCGCGCCGGCCACTTCGACCGCGCCCTCTATCTCACCAGCAAATCCACCGGCCAGCTCCAAGTCGTCCGCACCCTCCAGCAGATGACCGCCTCCCCACAAAGTAACCCAATGGGTTACTTGCCAACGTCCGCCTCTCCCCTTTCTCCCGCTAATGGCCACGCTCCGAAAAGTAACCCAATGGGTTACTTCTCCTCCGACGCGCCGCCCTCCCCCCTCTCCGCTTCCGACGCCGACACTCGACTCTCGACCCTCAACGCTCCGCTTCCTTCACCCCCCGCGTCCGCCTCCGACTCTGAGCCCTCAGCTTCCAGCCCTCAGCCCTCCGGTCCCATCACCCAACTCTCAACCCCCAACGCTCAACGTCCTCCCCTTCCCCCTCCCCCCACCACGCCCGTCGCCGTCTGGCACGTCCGCAACAAAGCCGAACACTGCGTCAACACCACGTTCCACTGCGTCCGCGAATCCTGCGCCTACCTCGACTCCCTCGAAACCCGCTGGCCCGCCTCCGGCCTCGCGCGTTTCTACCTCGACGAGAAACACCCGCGCGATCTCGACACCCTTCGCTCCGCCGGCCGCGCCGCCCGCATCTGCCCCTACGAAATCACCCGCGCCTCCCTCGCCTTTAACGACGTCTGGATCGGCGACTACAACTACGTCTTCGCCCCCGCCAACCGCGGCCTCTTCTTCAATCAGCCCGGCTTTGATCCCGCCCGCACCCTCCTCCTCATAGACGAAGCGCACAACCTTCCCTCGCGCGTCGCTGACACCTACTCGCACGCCTTCACCGCCGCCGACGCCCACGCCGTTCTCTCCGACCTCCATCGCCTCCGCCCCCTCGCCAAACTCGTCACCGCCTGGTCCCACTGGACCCACGCCCTCACTCACCTCCGCGCCACCGACGCCCTCGCCCCCGCCGACGAAGACGATCTCCGTCATCTCCTCTCCGAACTCGCACGCCTCCTCCCCGAAGTCCCGCTCGACTACTCCGAACTCGACGCGCGCACCGCCGAACTCCTCTGGCAAATCCCCGCCGCCCACGAACAACTCTCGTCTTCGCTCTCAGCTCTCGGCTCTCAGCTACCGACTCTCTTCTGGTGCCCCCGCGACGCCGAACTCGCGCTCACCTGCATCGACGCCGCTCCCGCGATCGCCGCCACCCTCCGCGATTTCGGCGGCGTCGTCCTCGCCAGCGCCACGCTCACGCCCACCGAAGCCTTCGCCGCCGCCTGTGGCCTCGATACCGTCACCGACGCTCAACTCTCAACCCTCAACTCTCAACTTCCGCCCCCGCCCGCGCCCGACCGCCTCGGCGCCCTCACGAAACGCGACACCAAAAAACTCTACCGCCAGCTCACCAGCGCCACCGAACTCCTCCGCGTCGAAGAGGCCCGCGATGCCGCCGCCCCCGCGCTCCTCCGCGCCCACACCCCATGGCGCGACGGCGCCTACGACGTCGCCGTCGACGCCCGCATCGATACCACCTTCCAACATCGCTCGCGCCACTACGCCACGACGGCCGCCACCATCGCCGCCCTCTCCGCCGCCGCCGAAGTTTCAGTGAATGTAGGGCGGGGTCTCCCGACCCCGCCGTCCGCATCCGCACCCGAACGTAGCGGGATCTCGCGCTCCCGCCCCACCTCCGCCATCGCCGTCTTCTTTCCCTCCTACGCCTACGCCGAAACCATCGCCCGCCACCTCGACGGCTCGCTCCCTCAACTCTCAACCCTCGACTCTCAACTTTTCTCCCTCCCGCCCCTGCGAGTCGCCCTTCAGCCGCGTATCCGCGATCTCGCCGCCCAAGCCGCCTGGGTCGAAGAGTCGCTCGCCCTCTCCGACGCCCTCTTCCTCGTCCTCGGCTCGTCATTCGCCGAAAGCATCGACCTCCTCGGCGGCCGCATCTCCCACGCGATGGTCGTCGGCCCCGCGCTCCCCGAAGTGAACGCCGTCCAGCGCGCCCGCATGACTCACCACCTCTCCGGCCCCGGGTCCGGTCTCTCAACTCTCAACCCTCAACTCTCAACCAAACAATCCGCCTTCCGCCGCGTCTACCAAATCCCCGGCATGACCAAAGTGAACCAAGCCCTCGGCCGCCTGGTCCGCGCCCCCGGCCAGCGCGCCCGCGTGCTCCTCCACTGCAAACGTTTCCTCGAGCCCAGTTACGCCAGCCTCCTCGCCCCCGACTACCAATTCGGCGCCAACCTCCTCACCGACGCCGACCTCACCGCCTGGCTCGCCGCCCCTCCGATGTAGGGCGGGGTCTCCCGACCCCGCCGCTTCCGAGCGCCCCCCAGTAGCACGGTCAACCTGACCGTGCTCCGTCCTCCGTCTCTCCGTCTCTCCGTCTCTGGGAGCGCGCAGGCGGCTCGTCCGCGCAAACGCTTCGATCGCGATTGCCTCTCTCCCGGGAGCGTGGCCGCCCCCCGCCGCTTCGATCGCCTCCGCCCTTCCTCTCAACTCACCTCACTGTCCCCCGCCTGCGTCATTGCCTTCCTTTCCCCTCGGCACATTTTTTCCGCCAACCTGTCGCATCGACCCACTCGCTCCGACTCGCTCCTCTCCTCCCCGCTTGAAGACATTTCTCCGTGGCCCCTTCGCGTCGCTGTTGTTGTTGCTCGCCCCGAGCCTGATCGCCTCCGTTCCGCCGGCCTTCACCCCGCGGGAACTCGCTCAAGGCTACAGCGATTCCGTCGTCCTCGCCCGCCCGCGCCACCCCTCCGACGACGCCGCTGCCGAGACCGCCGAAGTCCGCGAGGGCATGCGCGTCCACCACCGCTATCCCCGCTTCGGCAATCTCCGCCTCCTCCGCCTTCCTTCCGGCGAGTCCGTTCCCGCCGCCCTCCGCCGTCTCCGCGCCACCGGCCGCTACGCTTACGTCGTGCCCGACCGTATCCTTTATGCTCGCACGACGCCCAACGACCCCTCCTTCAGCCAGCAGTGGTCGTTGAACAACACCGGTGCCAGCAGCGGCGTCGCGGGCGCCGACATCGGCGCCGTCACCGCGTGGAACACCCTCACCGATGCCTCCTCGGTCATCGTCGCCGTCATCGATTCCGGTGTGCGCCTCACCCACACCGATCTCGCTGCGAATTTCTGGAGCAGCACCGACGCCGGCCACGTCGGCACGCACGGTATCAGCGTCATCGGCGCCAACGGCACCGTCACGAACTACAACCCCAACGATACCGAAGTCGGCCACGGCACCCACGTCTCCGGCATCATCGGCGCCGCCGGCAACAACGCCACCGGCATCGCCGGCATCGCTTGGAAAACGCAGCTCATGGAACTGCGTTACCTCCACGGCACGAGCGGCACCGGCAGCACCTCCGATTCCCTCACCTGCATCCAGTTCGCCATCGATCACGGCGCGAAGGTCATCAACGCCAGCTACGGCAGCAGTCGCGCCAACGACGCCGAACTCGAAGCCCTCACGCGCGCTCGCGACGCCGGCATCGTCTTCGTCGCCGCCGCCGGCAACGACTCCGCGAATTCCGACACCACCGGCGATTACCCCGCCGGTTACGCTCTCGACAACATCGTCGCCGTCGCCGCCACCACCCGCTCCGACACGCTCGCCTCGTTTTCCAACCACGGTTCCGGCAGCGTCGAGATCGGCGCGCCCGGGGCCGAAATCTATTCCACCTACTATCGCTCCGATTCCGACTACATCGTCGAAAGCGGCACGTCGATGGCCGCGCCTCACGTCACCGGCGCGCTCGCGCTCCTTCGCGCAAAATTCCCCAACGACACCTATCGCCAGTCCATCAACCGCCTCCTCCGCTCCGCCACCAAACTCCCCGCGCTCGCCGGCCAGGTTCAGACCGGCGCCCGCCTCAATCTCGCCGCCGCGATCGCCTCCAGCGACAACCGCCCCTTCAACGACGACTTCGCCACGCGCGCTGTCGTCTCCGGCGCGAATGTCCGCATCCGTTCCTCCAACACCGACGCCACCGCCGAACCCGCCGAACCCGCCCACGCCGCCTCCGCCCCCAGTCACACCCTCTGGTGGAGTTGGAAGGCGACGGACTCCACGCAGGTTTCCTTCGACACCTCCGGCAGCACGTACGACACCACGCTCGCCGTCTACACCGGCGATGCCGTCAACGCCCTCACGCCCATTGCCTCGAACGACGACGCCACCGCCACCACCACCAGCCGCGTCGTCATCGACGTCCTCGCCGGCACCACGTATCAGATTGTTGTCGACGGCAAAAACGGCGCCACCGGCTACACCGCCCTGAAGATCGGCGCCGTCCCGCCCAACGATAATTTCTCCTCCGCCAAACTCCTCAGCGGCCTCGGCATTCGCGAGGAAGCCACCTCGCTCAACGCCACGCGCGAAGCCGGCGAGCCCGATCCCACCGGCGTCGCCGCCGGCCACTCGCTTTGGTATAAATGGACCGCGCCCTCCACCACGCACGTCTCCCTCGCCGTCTTCGCCACCACCACCGACACCACCGCCGCCGTTTACACCGGCAGCAGCGTCTCAAGCCTCACCACCGTCGCTTCGAACGACAACAACTCCGGCTCCGTCAACACCGACGCCCTCGCCTCCTTCGACGCCACCGCCGGCACCACCTACTACTTCCAGATCGATCACGCCGCCGACACCATCGGCTCCGACGGCGGCGATTTCATTCTCACCCTCACCGACTCGCTCTGGGAGTTCCCCGCGCTCGACGAGATCACCTCGTCCCCCGCCGTCGCGAGCGACGGCACCGTTTACTTCGGCGCCGGCTCCGCCGATGCCAACGACACCGGCGTCTACGCCCTCAACCCCGACGGCACCCAAAAGTGGTCCTACACCACCACCGCCTCCGCCGAAGGCGTCATCGGCGGCGGCCCCGCCATCGGCTCCGACGGCACGGTCTACATCGGCGCCGCCGACGGCAAACTCTACGCCCTCCACAGCACCGGCACGCTCGGCTGGAGCTACACCACCGACTCCGCGATCAGTTCCACGCCCGCCATCGCCGCCGACGGCACAATCTACGTTCGCAACAACACCAAGCTCTACGCCCTCACCCCCGGCGCCACTTCCGCGACGCTGAAGTGGACGTTCACCCTCAACTCCACCGCCGCCACCGGCACCTACGCCTCGCCCGTGATCGGCAGCGACGGCACGATCTACGTCGGCACCAACAGCGGCACTTTCTACGCCCTCACGGATGGTGGCAGCAGCGCCACCGCCAAATGGACCTATACCGCCGACGGCGACATCTACACGTCCGCCGCCATCGCCGCCGACGGCACCGTCTATTTCGGGACCATCACGCCGCAGAGCAGCACGACCCGCGGAAGTTTTTATGCGCTCACGCCCCGCGCCAGTTCCGCGACGCTGAAATGGTCGACGCTGCTTCCCGTCTACATTTCCGCCATCGACTCCAGCTATAACAGCGTCAGCTCCTCCCCCGCCCTCGGCGCCGACGGCACGGTCTACTTCGCCGCCTACGACCACAAACTCTACGCCCTGAATCCCGCCAACGGCGCCACCCGCTGGACCTGCACGCTCGGCGACGAAGTCCGCGCCTCCTCGCCCGCGATCGCCGCCGACGGCACGATTTACGTCGGCGTCTACGACGGCACCGTCACCGCCGTGAGTGCGAGCGGCACGCTCCTGCGCACGTTCCCCACCGCGAAGGAAGTTCGCTCCTCGCCCGTCATCGCCGGCAACCGCCTCTACTTCGGCAGCGCCGATGCGAAGCTCCACGCCTTCGACCTCGGCCAGACCGCTCTCGCCTCCGCCTGGCCGATGCTGCACCACGACGCGCTCCGCACCGGCCGCGCCACTCCCGGCGCGATCACGCTCACCGCCCAGTCGTCCTCTCAATCCGTCGCCTTGGACGCCCCGCTGTTTCTCTCCGTCACTGCCAGTTCCTCTGCCACGCTCAGCTATCAATGGTATAAAAACGGCGCCGCGATCGGCGGCGCCACCTCGCCGAGCTTCACGCTCACACATGCCGCCGCCACCGACGCCGGCACTTACACCGCCGTCATTTCCAACTCCGCCGGCAGCGTCACCACCGCGCCCATCGTCGTCACCGTCGGCAGCACGAACGCCGGAGCCGCCTCGAGGTTTGCCGACATCTCCACGCGCGCCTACTGCAGCACCGGCAACAACGTCACCATCGGCGGCTTCGTCGTTTCCGGCAGCTCCTCGAAACGCGTCCTCATCCGCGCCGTCGGCCCCACGCTCACCTCGCAGGGCATCGGTACCGCCGAGGTTCTCGCCGATCCGGTCGTCGAGGTCCACGACGCCACTCACGCGAACACGGTGATCGCGACGAACGACAACTGGGGCGATAACACCAACACTGCCGAGATCACCTCCGTCACCTCTCAAGTCGGCGCCGCCTCGTTGCTCTCCTCCGACGCAAAATCCGCCGCGCTCCTCACCACGCTGGCTCCCGGTGTCTACAGCTTCGTCGTCACCGGCAAGTCCGCTTCCTCCGGCATCGTGCTTCTCGAAGTCTACGACGCCGACAGCCAGGATGTCGCCGCCCATTTTTCCAACATCTCCTCGCGGGCCGACTGCACCACCGGCAACGGCGTCGCGATCGGCGGCTTCGTGATCTCCGGCGCCTCGCCGAAAACCGTGCTCATGCGCGCCGTCGGCCCGTCGCTCACGAGTCAGGGCATCGCCACGACCGAGGCGCTACAGGATCCCATGATCGAGCTCCACGACGCGCTTCACGGCAACGCCGTCATCGGCACGAACGACGACTGGACCGACCAAGCCGACGAGATCCGCACAAACGGCGCCCGCCTCGGCGCCACGCCCTTCGACAGCACCGACACGAAATCCGCCGCGCTCCTCGTCACCCTCGCTCCCGGCGTCTACAGCTTCGTCGCCAGCGGCAAGAACAGTACCACCGGCATTGTCCTCGTCGAAATCTACGACGCCGATTGAGCAGCCCAAGCGTCCCCCGCCGCCGCCGCGCCCCGCCGCAGCTCCCGACCTTCCGATTCCGGTCTCCCCGCCCCGTCCGGATTCCGGATACGTGCTCCCCCGCCAAAGCGTCATCTATTAGAGCATTTCAAATGAAACTACGTCCACATGCCGTCGTCCGTCATTCATCGGGTAACCTATTAGGTTACCGTTTCCGGTTATAGTTTTATTTGAAATGCCGTGAATGACACTTTCCCTCACTGCGGCTCGACCGAAAATTTCTCCACCTTCAGCTCCCGCGTGAACCGCGCCTCCTCGCTGAACTCCACGACCGCGACCCGCGCCTCCTCCAGCCACTTTTCCGCCGCGGGCCGCGTCACCCATTTCCCGTCGCGCACCACGTCCGACGGCTTCACCGGAACCGACGTGAACCACCGAATGCTCACGGTGCCGACCCGCACTCCGTCGGACACGCGTTCATTCCGCGGCATCACCAAATCTCCTGCCGTGCGATTGACCACGACAGCGTTCAGGTGCGTCCGCTGCCACGGCATCCACCCGATCAGTGGATTCGTGCGATCCAACACCGTTGCCTCCGTCTCGACGCGCGTGAGCGCCACGCCGCCGCCGCGCGCCTCCGCCGCCGTGAACCGAACGCCATGCCCGTCCCGCGCCTGCCACACTCCCGGCGCGAGCGGCGTTTCGCTCCACTCGTCCGCGCGCAGCAACTGAAATTTCGCCGTCGTCTCATACGTCGGCGTTTCACGCTTCATCCGCTCGGCGACGGAGCGCGCCAGCGTATCCGTCGTTCGAAAGACCGGACCACGCGCGTCGTCGTAGTTGCCACGCCTTCTGTTCATCGCGACTGGCATTTGCGCATCGCGCGCCGCGACCCAGCGGACCGTCTCCTCGTCTCGCGCCCCGATCATCAACGCCGTCCTCAGTTCGCCTATCCCGCCGAGTCTCGATAACCAGCTATCGTTCGGAAATTCCACGACCGGGCCACTGGAAAACCGCCACGCCTCTCGGGCGACCAGCCCCGCCGCAAAGCGGCCTCTGGGTAGATTCGTCACCCGTAGATCGACGACCACCGAGACCCGATCCTCCCGCCCGTTGCCGTGCACGACCGCATCGAGATACGCGTCCGCCAATTCCAGTTTCGCTCCACCCGTCCGCTCCGCGTGCGAATCGCTCATCGTCGCCACCGAAAGCGGCCACACCCGTTCGACCACATTCCACCGCCACCATCCCAAAACCGCCATCGCCAGCGTGAACACCACGCCGCCCATCGCCATCGACCGCATCAACCGCCGTCCCAAAAACTGCTGCACCGTCACTGCCATCGCCCCCGCCACCAGCATCGCCACAACGACCAGCACCCGGGTTTCCCCCGCTGGCCCCGATCGCACCGCGAAAAACTGCCCCGCCAAAATCAACCCCGTGAACACTCCCGCCGCGAGCACCAGCGACCACAGGAAAAACCGCCCCAACGAATCCGTCAGCGCCGCCACCATCGCCGCCGGCGCGAGCACCAACACCTGCCAGCCCAGCGTCTCCGCCGCCGCGAGCCCCATCTCCCGCACGCCGTAACCACAATGCCACCACCACGGCAGCCAGACGACAACTGGCGCCACCCCGAATAACAAAATCCCGCCGAGCGCCTTCGCCCCCAGCAGCCGTCCGGCCGAGACCGGTCGCGTCAACCAGAACGCCCGCGTACCCGCCAACCCATCCTCCTGCACCAGCATCGCCGCGATCAGCACGCTCAACCCGACATCGATCGCCGCCAGCATCCCCGTCGTCTTCATGGCTGTCTCCATCAATCGGCCGGGCGCCTCGCCCGCGAGCAGCGCGAAGCCGTGCGCGACTTTCAACCCCAGCACCACCAGCCACAACGCGATCGGCCCGCGCAGCCGCCGGAAATCTTTTCCCACGATGTGCAGCACGAGTCTCATGGTCGCCCCTTGTTTTTTGCTGTGCTGGCAGATGCCTCTTCCGTTCGCGGCGTTCGTCGCAACACCGCACCGTCCGCCCAATCCGCCGGCGGCGGCCCGTTCAGATCCAACTGCCACACGCGGAGCGCCAGCCAGGGAAGTCCCGTCGACGAAATCTGCGTGATCGTCAGCGGCGTCTCTCCGCCCCGCGCATCGACCAGCCGATACTCCCATGGCCCGAAATCGATCTGCGGCGCCGGTCCGTTTGTCCGCCACGGCTTGAGGATCTCCGTGGAACCGTGCTCCTCCAAAATCACTCGGAACGGCCGACCCCTCGTCTCGCTCACGTTCGCCACGCGTAAATAGTCCGCGCCCGAACGCGCCTCCGCCCCCGCGCGCAGCGGCAGTTCCCTCACCCCCGTCGGCTGCACGTCATCGCCTTTGTTTTTCAGCGGCAAAAATTCCCACGTCCACGCCGCCCGGATGCCGAATGACGCGGCCATCACGAGTCCGATCACCAGCCAGCCTCTTCGCGTTCGTCGCGTGAGATACTGTTGCACCAACACCACGCCCGCCGCCACGAACGGCAGCGCGATCGTCACCAGTTTCGCCGTCGGCCCCGACTTCGGCCCGCCCTCGACGCCGACCCAGACGACCAGCAGCTTGCTCGCGCAGATCGCGAACACCGTCGCGATCGCCAGTGCGGCAAACGTGAACTGCGCGATGTTTTCCACCAGCGCCGCGATCGCCAGCGCCACCAACATCGTCGCGCCATGCCATACCACCGCATCCCCAACGACCGCGGCGCACTCGCCCGCCGAAAATCCATTTGCGATCCACACCGGCATCAACGCGACCACCGGCGCCAATACGAGCAGCAGTCCCGCAGCCAGAAGTTTCGCGCCCAGCAGCCGTGCTCCCGAAATCGGTCGCGTCCGCCAGCCCGCGTTCGCGCCGCCCACCACATCCTCGAGCGCCAGCCCGCCTGCGAGCAACCCCCCGGCCACGAAGGGCAGCGCCGTCAACACACCCGCCAAACCACTCACTCCGGTCATCCACCGTGACGCGTCGCCCGCCAAAGCGACTTCCTCCGGCATCCGCAACGACCCAAACCACCACGCCGAGCCCGCCGTGAATGCGACCCAGCCCGCCACCGGCGCCCCCATGCGCCGAATATCCTTCCGCACGATGTGCCACGTGAGGTTCATGCCGCGTTGGCTTTCGCTTCCATCCGTCCACCGCGTGCCAGCGCGATGAAAATTTCCCGCAGCGTCATCGGCCGCGCAGCCACCGCCGCTTCCGGATATCGCTCCGCACACGCCTGCTCCGTCGCCGCGCGCTCGTATCGACTCTCCACGAACCGCACCAGATTTCCCGCGCGCTCCACTTCCAACCAACTCGCCGGCGTCGTCCGCGCGGTCTCGCCGCCGCTCGCGCCCAGCGTCACCTCCACGCGTCGAAACCGCGCCTGCAGTTCCTCCACCGTTTCATTCAACCGCAGCCGCCCGTCATCCAGCAACGCCACGCGATCCGCCAATTTTTCCACGTCGTCGATGTCGTGCGACGATACCAGCACCGTGCATTCGCCCGCCGCCGTGACTTCGAGCAAACCGCGCACGAACTCCTCGCGCACCAGCGGATCCAGCCCGCTGAACGGTTCGTCGAGCACCAGCAGCCTCGGCCGATACGCGAGCGACGACAGCAGCGCCGCCTTCATCAGCATCCCGCGCGAGAGATGCTTCAGCTTCCGCTCCTCCGGCAGCGCAAACTGCGTGAGCAGCGTTTTCTCCAGCGCACGGTCCCACGTCGGATAAAACGGCCGGCAAAAATCCAGCAGTTGCCGCACCGTCATCCACCGCGGCATCTCCTGTCCCTCCGCCACATAACCGATTTGCGCCAGCTCCCGCGGCCCGAGCTTCCGCGATTCCACACCGAGCACGCGCGACGCGCCCGCCGTCGGCGGCAGCAGGTTCATCAGCAGCTTGATCGTCGTCGATTTGCCCGCGCCATTCGGCCCGAGCAGCGCGCACACGCTTCCTTCCGGCACCGCGAAATCCAGCCCGTGCACCGCCTCCATCCGCCCAAACCGCCGCGTCAATCCGTGTGTTTCGATGATGTTCATGGTGAAAATTGTCCCCCGCAAATGTCACTTAATAGGTGACATTCCCTCGGTCGCTCTGCCCGGTCTTTCTCTGCGCTCCCTGCGTTCTTTGTGGTTGAGTTTCGACTCCCGTTATTCCGGCTCCTCCGCGCTCTTCGCGCCCTCCGCGTTTCCATTCCGTTGCTATCCGCGTTTCCACTTCTCTCCTTCTCGCCGGCGTTTTCATCACTCACTTCCCGCCGAGCTTCTTCCAGTGCGCCGCCACCGCCGTCTGCACGTCCGTCAGCTCGAGCCCGAGTTTCTTCGCCTCGACCACGAGCCGCTCCACGTCCGCGCCGAGCAATTCCGCGCGCTCCTTCTTTCCGCCCGCCGCCAGTTCGGCGACCACGCTGCCCACCGCCGGCGTCGTCACCAGCACGCCTTCGTTCACCAGCGCCGCGACCACCTTGTGCGCCGTGTTGGGGTTGATCTTCAATTCCTGGCTCAACACCCGCACCGACGGAAACGCATCGCCCGGTCTCAGCTGCCGCGCCACCACCGCCTTTTTCACCGCAAACAAAATCTGCTCCGCGACCGGCAGCCCTGGCCGTAGTTCGATGGAAAACGGGAGCATGCTGTCCTATGTGAACTAGGACAGATGGGATGGCAAGTTTTTTCCTCTATGCATCCCTGCTGACCTCGCTGACCGCGTCGCCTTCCTCGTTTTGCCCTCGGCCGAAAGCCTTTTCCCACCGCCGCTGATCGCTCTCATCCGTCCGCCGCAAACGACTGGTCCTCTTCTCCCACCCTCCGATCGCCCTCCCATTCCGAATTTCTCTTTACCGCTCGCGCCACGCCCTGCATCAAAACCTTTCGTGGCCTCACCGAAGTCCGTTGGTCCGACAGAAATTCAAGCCGCCATCGACCGGCTCGCCGCTGCCATTGCCGAACGCCACGGCGCCACGTCCCGCCTTTTGCTGCTCGGTATCGCCAACGGCGGCCTCGAACTCGCCCGCCGCCTCGCCGCGCGACTCTCAACTCTCAGCCCTCAGCTCTCGGTTCGTTCCGGCGTTCTCGACATTTCCTTCCATCGCGACGACTTCGCCCGCCATCCGATCCCGAAGGAATTCGCTCCGACGCACATCCCCGCGGACGCCACCGGAGCCACCGTGATTCTCGTCGACGACGTCCTTTTTTCCGGCCGCACCGTGAAAGCCGCCCTGGACGAACTCTTCGACCACGGCCGCCCCGCCAAAGTCGAACTCGCCATCCTCGTCGACCGCGGCGGCCGCCGCCTTCCCGTCGCCGCTGATTTCTGTGGCCTCGTGCTCGCCGCCAACGACACGGAAAAAGTCGTCGTTCGCCTCGATTCCCAAAATCCCGCCAACGATCTCATCCGCCTCGACCCCGCCACCGCTTCGCGCAGATCGGCCGGCTGAAAATCGAAAATCGATAATCCAAAATCGAAAATCTTCCATGCCCTGGACGCGCCGCCATCTCCTCACGCTCGAGGAACTCTCGCTCGCCGAGATCGAGCAAATCCACACGACCGCCACCGCGTTCAAACGCACGCTCACCCGCAGTGTGAAAAAAGTCCCCGCCCTCCGCGGCAAGACCATCGTCAATCTCTTCCTCGAGCCCAGCACCCGCACGCGCATGGCCTTCGACATGGCTGCCAAGCGCCTCAGCGCCGACGTCATCTCCTTCGACGCCGCGAGCAGCAGCACCACCAAGGGCGAGACACTCCGCGACACCGCGCAAAACATCCGTGCGCTCGGCGCCGACATGATCGTCATCCGCCACGCCGCCGCCGGCTCGCCGCTCTACCTCTCGCGCATCCTCGACATCCCCGTCGTCAACGCCGGCGACGGCGCCCACGAGCATCCGACGCAAGGCCTCCTCGACACCTTCACGATGAAGGAGCACCTCGGCTCCCTCAAAGGCCGCAAGGTCGTCATCCTCGGCGACATTCTTTTCAGCCGCGTCGCCCGCTCGAACATCCACGCCCTCGCGAAAATGGGTGCCGCCGTCACGCTCGTCGGCCCCTCCACGCTCGTCCCGCAATGGTTCACCGATCTCGGCGTCGAGGTCTCGCACAATCTCCAAAGCGCCCTCGCCGACGCCGAGGTTGTGATGCTCCTCCGCATCCAGCACGAACGCCAGTCGAGCGGCCACTTCCCGTCGCTCGGCGAATACACGAGCAGCTTCGGCCTCAACAAAACCCGCGCGAGCTGGCTCAACCCCAAAGCGATCATCATGCACCCCGGCCCGATCAACCGCGGCGTCGAGATCGACAGCCAGCTCGCCGATGGCGAGCACAGCGTGATCCTCGAACAAGTGACCAACGGCATCGCCGTCCGCATGGCCGTCCTCTACCTCTGCGCCGGCGGCCAGCCCGAATCAGTCGGCTACGCCGACTGAAAAGCTCCAAGATCCAAGCACCAAGCTCCAGAGAATCACCAATGCCCAACTACCTAAAATCCGCTCACCGCCTCTGCTGTTTGAGAATTGAACCTTCTCTGGATCTTGGACCTTGGATCTCCGAATCAGTCGGCTACGCCGACTGAAAAGCTCCAAGATCCAAGCACCAAGCTCCAGAGAAACACCAATGCCAAATTTCCCCTCCCCGTTTCGCGTTCCTTGCTGTTTGAGAATTGAACCTTCTCTGGATCTTGGATCTTGGATCTTGGATCTTTAACCCATGGCGACTCTCTGGATCCAAAACGCCCGCGTCATCGACCCCGCCGCCAGGCGCGACGCCCTCGGCGACGTCTTCATTCTCGACGGCAAATTCGTCGACTCCCTCTCCGCCGCCCAGAAAAAGCGCGCGAAAAAAATCGACGCCGCCGGCCTCGTCGCCTGCCCCGGCCTCGTCGACATCCACGTCCATTTCCGCGAGCCCGGCCAGACGCACAAGGAAACCATCGCCACCGGCTCCCGCGCCGCCGCCGCGGGCGGTTTCACGACCGTCGTGTGCATGCCGAACACCGCGCCCGTCGCCGATAACGCCGGCACCATCCAATACATCAACGACGCCGTCCGTCGCGACGCCGTCGTCAAAGTTCTCCCCACCGGCTGCATCACCGTCGGCATGAAAGGCCAGGCCCTCGCGCCCATCGGCTCCCTCAAGCGCGCCGGCGTCGTCGCCATCACCGACGACGGCGATTGCGTCCAGTCGAACGAACTCATGCGCCGCGCCTGCGAATACGCGAAGATGTTCGACCTCCCGCTCATGGACCACTGCCAGGACGCCTCCATGACGCACGGCTCCGTGATGAACGAAGGCGTCATGTCCACGCGCCTCGGCCTCCGCGGCTGGCCCAACGCCGCCGAAGACCTCATCGTGGCGCGCAACGTGATCCTCGCCGAATACACCGGCGCGCACATTCACCTGCAGCACATCTCGTCCGCCTTCTCCATCGGCGTCATCGAGCGCGCCAAGGCCCGCGGTGCGCGCATCACCGCCGAGGCCACGCCGCATCACCTCGCGCTCACCGACGCGTCGCTCGCGACCTACGACACCAATTTCAAAATGAACCCGCCGCTGCGCACCGAGGCCGATCGTCGCGCCCTCATCGCGGGTCTCCGCGCAGGCATCCTCGACTGCATCAGCACCGACCACGCCCCGCATACCGACTACGAGAAGGACAAGGAATTCGACTACGCGCCCAACGGTATCCTCGGTCTCGAGACGTCGCTCGCCGTCTCGCTCGACGTCCTCGTTCGCCAGAACAAATTCAAGCTGCCCCGCGTCATCGACCTCATGACGCGCCAGCCCGCAAAAATCCTCGACCTCCCCGCCGGCACGCTCGCCACCGGCGCCGCCGCCGACCTCTGTCTCTTCGATCCCGAGGAGCGCTGGCTCTACGACGCGAAAGCCGGCTTCAGCAAATCGTCCAATTCTCCCTGGAGCGGCCAAACCCTCACCGGCCGCGTGAAGTCCACGATCGTCGACGGCCGTCTCGCCTATCACGCCGGCAAAATCCTCTGAGCCCGGGAGCGCGAGCGCCCTCGCTCGCATCCGCCTCGAGCGTCTCGCCGCCTCCCCGCGCTTCGCCTCACGCTTGCCCGGCACGCGCTTTTCCTCCGCACTGGCGGTTCCATGCCCGCCACTCCGACCAACGTCGCCGTCGCCGCGATCGAGTTCCTGCTTCTCCTCGCGGGCATCGTCCTGCTGTGGCGCCTCGTGCTCAGTCCCCGCGCCCGCGCGCTCGCCCGCTCCGCCCCCCGACTCGCCGCGTGGGACGTTCCTCCTCCGGATTTCCTCATTTTCCTTTTCATCATCGGCGCCGGCGGCGTTTTTGCCTCCTTCGCTTCCGGGGTCGTGCTGAGTTCGTTCGCCCTTCCTCCCGATACCAAAACCATCGTCAACAGCGCCGCGTTTCAACTCGGACTCCTGATCGGTCCCGCCGTCCTCCCGCTCAAGCTCGGCCACCATCCGCTCCGCCCGCCGCTCGATCGCGCGACCGTGCTCTCCGGCATCGCGACCTTTCTGATCGCGCTCCCGATCGTCACCCTCGTGAACCTCGGCTGGCTCGGCCTTCTGAAAGTCACCGGCCTGCCCGCCGAGCAACAGGACTTGCTCCGGATGTTCGAGCAGGCCAACTCGCCTTTCCTCCTCGGCGCGCTGATCGTGCTCGCCACCTTCGTCGCGCCCATCGCCGAGGAACTGCTTTTCCGCGCGACGCTTTTCCGCTACCTGCGCACGCGCGTGCCGCGCTGGATCGCGCTCCTTCTGCCCGGCGCCATCTTCGCCGCTCTGCACGTCACGTGGTCGAACCTCGACGGCCTCGCGAGTTTTCTCCCGCTCGTGACGCTCGCCGTCGTCTTTTCACTCGCCTACGAGCGCACCAGCCGCATCGGCACCGCGATGATCGCCCACGCGCTTTTCAATCTCCACACGGTCGTCCTCGTTCTCTCCGGCCTGACGCAGTGATCGAGCCGTGCATCCGTTCACAAAAAAATTTTCCGCCTCCGTCGCCGCCCTCGGCGAGGAGAAACTCATCCGCTCGATTCGCCGCTGGCTCGGCGCCGCGTCGCCCCGCTCGCCCTTCGGCATCGGCGACGACTGCGCCGTCCTGCCCCGCTCGCGCGGCCGCCAGCTCATCACCGTCGATCCCGTCATCTATCCGCGCCATTTCGACGACGCCGTCTCCGCGCGCGCCGTCGGCGCCAAACTCCTCAAACGCAACCTCAGCGACCTCGCCGCGATGGGCGGCCGTCCGACCGCCGCCGTGCTGGCGCTCACGCTCGACGCCCGCACGAGCCTGCACTGGCTTGAACAATTCTACCGCGGACTCGCCGCGTGCGCCCGCATCTACCGCGTGCCGATCGTCGGCGGCGACATCGCGCAAGCGGACGGCGTCGTTGCCGCCAGCCTCACTCTCCTCGGCGAAGCCGCCGGCCCGCGTGCCGTCACGCGCACCGGCGCCCGCGTCGGCGATTGGATTTACGTTACCGGCCGGCTCGGCGGCAGCCTTCGCTCCGGCCATCATTTTAGTTTCACTCCCCGCCTCGCCGAAGGCGCCTGGCTCGCCCGTCGTCCGGAAGTTCGCGCGATGATGGACCTCAGCGACGGCCTCGCGAAAGATCTCCGCGCCCTTACCCCGGCTCGGGCCGCACCCTCGATCGAAGCCTCCGCCCTGCCGCGTCGCCGCGGGGCCGATCTGCGCGCCGCGCTCGCCGATGGAGAAGATTACGAGTTGCTCTTCGCCCTCGCCGCCGATGCCGACCGAGCCGCGTTCGCCCGGGCCTGGCAGCGAGCCTTCCCGCGCACGCCGCTCGCCGCGATCGGCCGCTTCGCGCGCGTCGGCCGTCTTCCCACCGACGCAGTGGACCTCCGCGCGTTTCACGGCTACGAACATCTCCGGTAGCTCCGCATGACGATTTTGGAAAAACTTCGCGCCGGCGCGATCACCGCCTCGGCCGCGGAAACTCAGGCGCTCGCCGCCGAACTCGCCGCCGCCCTTCCCGCCGATGCCACGCTCGCGCTCCACGGCAATCTCGGCGTCGGCAAGACCACGTTCGTCCAAGGCCTCGCCCACGGTTTCCGCGTGCGCGAGCCGGTCACCAGTCCGACTTTCAACATCTACACCGTCTATCGCGGCGCGAACGATCTCACGCTCGTTCACCTCGACGCCTATCGCCTCGAGAGCGCGCTCCAGATCGAAAACCTCCTGCTGGAAGATTTCCTCACGACGCCCTGGTGCCTCGCCGTCGAATGGCCGGAGAAAATCGCCGACTGGATTTCTCCCCACGCGCTCCATCTCGACCTCGGCATCACCGCCGGCGAACGCCACACGCTGCATCTGCGCTGATCCCGTCACGCCGCTCATCCCCGCCTTTTCCGCGGTTACGACAAGGGAGGGACGCGACCGCCGGGCGCGCCGAGAGTGTTGGCGTGCAGCGGAAGAAATTTCGATGGGGCCGCCCTACTTTTGAGTCGATGAGGTGGCGACAGTTTTCCGAACGCGCCACCACCTGTTCAATTTATCCTGGAAAACGCCGTTGAAACGCGGAGCCCGCCAAGAGCGCAGAGGAAAAAACCAAACCACGATTCGCGCCGGATCTTCTCCTCGCGGATGAATCTCTCCGGGATTCCAATCTCGCTCCGGTTCCTCCGCGCCCTCCGCGCACTCCGCGTTTCAATCGCGGTATTTAAGGTTATTGCACCCGATGTAGGAGCCTGCTTGCAGGCGATTGTTCGACCTTCGCACGCCGAACATCGCCTGCAAGCAGGCTCCTACATCCCCGACTCGAGCGGTCGACGCACGGCACCCCAAAAAAAAACCAGCCGGCGTATGCCGGCTGGCGAACTCAAAAACCCGAACGCTCGCGTCAGCCTCAGTTCGACTGTGGCGGCTCCGCGGCCGGCGCCTCCACCTTCGGAATCGCCTCCGCCGAAACCTCTGGCGTCGCGACACTCGTCACGAGCGAACCTTCCGGCGGCAGCCCGGGCAAAGTCGTGGGCGCACTCTCGCCGGTGGCCGAGTCAGCCGCAGGCGATTCCGCCGGTGCGCTCGCGGACTCGCCCGCTGGCGCGATGTCTGCCGCGGGTGCGACGGCTTCGGGCGCAGCTGTCGGCGGAGCGGCTTCAGCGGGCGCGACGGTCTCAGCCGGCGGCACCTCGGGGAAGTTCTCCGGGTCGTGCTCCTCGGCTTCGACTTCCTTCTTCCGCGCCTCGACCATCGGCGGCGGGGCAAACAGCCGGCCGTCGATGAACTCGGTCACGTAGCCTTCCGTCACCAGCCAGCGGAGATCGCCCTGCATGCGGCTGATTTTCGCGCGCTGATCGATCGAAAGAACCGGTTCGGCTTTGGCTGCGCTCTCGACGACCGCTTCCGCCGGTGTGTCGCTCACCGGCGCAGCCGCGGCGGCTTCCGCGGCTTTCGGCGCCGCGGGAATTTCGATCGCGAGAAACCGCCTCGGCAGCTCGCTCGCGCGAACCATTGGATTGGCTTCGATGAACGAAATCAGCGCGCTGATCGTGTCGGCAAACGTCTGGCCCGGCACGCGGAATTTCCGCTTCACCGCACACACGTAGCTCACGCCTTTCGAGCCTTTTTTGAAGATCGTGAAGTGCTCGCGCCGCAACCGGCCGCGCAACGCGTTCGCCGTGTCGAGCGGGAAGCGCCGCTGGCGTTCGAGCGCGCCCTCGATGGCGCGACGAATTTCGGTGTCGGACATCGCCTCGAGGAGCTTGCCGTGAAAACGGGCGTTCTCGACGGCGCGCACGACCTTGTCGCGCGCCTGCGCGAGCAAATAGCTGCGGGCGTCCTCGAAATTATCGAAGGACGTGACTTCCACCGCGGGCGCCGCGGGTGCGGCTTCGGCGGGCGTGCTCTCCGGCGTCGTCGAGCCTTCCTGCGCGGCGACTTCCGCCACCGCTTCGGTCGTCGCCGGCGTGGCCGGTTCGGTCGCGACCGTCGGGAACGGCGCGGCGGTCTTGCCCGGCCGCTTCCACGTGTAGCGCGTGGTTTTCTTCATTTTCTCCAGCCATTGCGCCACGACCTCCGGATCGCGCACCGTCTCGATCCGGCTGCGAAACGCCTCGAACGGCATCCGCGTCACCTTCGCCGCGTAGTGCTGCTGCACGATCTGCGAGTAGCGGTGATAGTTCGGCGGCCCGAGCAGTTCGCCGGTGACGCCACACTTGTTGATGACTTGGAAATTTCCCTTCGGTGGATCGATCATCACTTCGGCGAGATCGAAGAATCGCGAAAGGTGAACGGTGAGCACGTGATTGATCGCCGCGTCCTCCGTCTCGAACGGCAGCCCGTCCGGCGCGGACAAATAGATCGGCTGCTTCGCCGCCGGCGCAGCACCGTCGCCGGCAGGCTTCCGCCCGAGCACGACGACGAAACGATCCGCCTTCCCGATCACCGTCTTCGCAATTTCGAAAAGTTCGATCGTGCGGCACGAGGAACGAATCGTTTTTGCGAGCGCGCTGAAGCTCGTGTCCTCGGGATAGAACGCGACGCTGAAGAACGGACTGTCGTAGGGGCCGCGGTCCTGCTGCTCGAACCGGCCGCCGTAGCGCTGACCGCCGCGCTCGCCGCCCGTGTAGTTGTCGCGACGCGGACCGCCTTGGTACTCGCGACGAGGACCACCGGGACCACGATCGCCGGAAAATTCGCGCCGTGGCGCATCGCTCGCAGCGCCCGCGCCTTGCGGACCGGCCGGACCGCCACCGGAATCACCCGCACCCGCCGGTCGCCGAAACGTCCGGCGATCGCGCCGATCCGGCCCGCCACCGGGGCCATCGCGCCGGGGTCGCTCGGAGCGATCGCGAGACTCTGAGGGTGAACTCTTGTCCTGAGTCCACTGGGTGCCGAAGCTGAAGCCCTGGAGTTGGGTCAGGTCGAGTTTGTTGAAATCCTTGGAGGGATTTTCGTTGGCGGGCGTGTCGTCCATGTAGTCGGAGGCGAGCGGGTGCGAGCCCGCGGTGGTTTGCTGGGCCACAGGGGCCGGTGATAGTCGGGGCGGAGTGTTCACGGGCACCGGGGTGAGGCAAGCGATTTCCCGGAACAGACGCCCTCGGTGACCACCCGATTCCGGCGCGATACAGAGCGGCAAACGTTTCCCAAGTTCCAAAAAGCACGCGATGGTCGCCGCTCGGCTGGTTTGTGTTTTCGTCCGGCGGATTTTGGTGGATCGAAGCCCGCTCGGCGCACGCGGGGACCGCTTTCAGCGCACCTCGTGCGAGCGAAAAAGGCCCCCAGAACCCAATTTAAGTCGAGCTACGCTTTGGAGACTTGAACGCGGCGACCCAAGTGTCGCGTTGGGGACTCTCGCGACGTGCGGCCGGCCCGGCGAATGTCCCGCTGCTGGTGCGCTTGGCTGCGCTGCTTCGCGCGCGGATGCGGTCCACGGCGAAACCGATACGGCGGCGGATCTGCGATTCCTCTTGGGAGAGGGTGCCATGGCCAAACGGCTGCGCATCGATGCGAAGACCCTCGCGCCCCTATGCCACTGCCTTCGAGCATGCGCTCATCGAGGAAGCTGCGCGGCTGATATAAACCTGAAAAACGCCGTTGAAACGCGGAGCCCTCGAAGCGCAGAGGAGAAAACCCAACCACGCTACGCGCCGGATCTTCACCTCGCGAGTGAAGCTCTCCGGGATTCCAATCTCGCGCTTGTTCCTCCGCCTCCGCGCACTCCGCGTTTCAATCGCGGAATTTAAGATAAACCGACCGGACCTGTATCGCCGCCAGGGTCGCGAGCGGGGACTTTAAAAAACAAGGTCGCCATCGGCAGTTTTCGAGCGCGAAACATCGCGTTACACCCCTCGGCCAAAGTACAAATTTCTGTCAGACTGGTGCAGGCTCACGAACCATCTCCGAACCCATTTCGAGGGGAATGACCCGCATGAGCGGGTATCCCCGCACCCTTCCCCACAGAGGGGGTAGGTGCAGTTGTGAAAAGCTCGTTTGTCTTCAAGGGTTTGGTGCGGCTTTGCCGGGTCTTTCACATCCCCGACTTCGGTCGGTTTTGGTCGAGCGCGCTCACGCTTGGATCGCTCGCCCAAAACCTCCCTCACCCGACGCTCACGCGTCGGGGGCCGAGGGCCTCTCGGCCACGGGTTCAAGGGGGATTAACGGATTAACGGGTTCAGACGCGGACGGGTAAAGGACACCGCCATGTCCTTTATTTTCTATCGACCCTACCAGTTGAGCCCGACAGGTCGGGCTACCGTTGCGCAAAAATCGCGCGCCTCGCTTACGCTCGGTTGACCGGTGTCTCCAGAAGCTAACGCTTACGGTTTTTACGAGTGGCGCATGCCTGCGCCTAGTTGCGGACAAGACGAAGCCGATCAGAAAAGCCATCGAGGAAAAAGGTAGTCGAACCCGCCGAGCCGGGTCCGACGCTCGCAGACAGCCGCGCTTTTTTCCTCCGCTCCCTCCGTTCCTCGGGACTTGTCGGGCGACCTTCGCCCGCCCGCCTGCGCCCTCCTCTCTCCGGTCGCTGCGTCAAAAAGCGCGTCAGACTGCTCGCCGGGTTCTTCTTGAAAAGAAGCAAGCCGTGCAGTCGCGGACTCCGGCCCTCCAAGCAGGTCCGGAGACCACTTGGTGCGCGGCACGGATTTTTTACGCAGCACGATCGGCTGGAAAGTGCTTCTTCGGCTGTAATTGTGCTTTGGGCACTAACTGGTAAAAATTACCCCGTGTTTAAGCGACTCTTGGTTCGGCGCACAACGCACGGCGATATCCAGAAACCGATTGATTTGGGGTTTCTGTGTGAGGCGATGCTCTTCTACCGCGAGGTGGTGATACTCGCCGATCATGTGATCCTCAAACAACTGATCAATGATCTTGGACCGGACTTGCTAGCCGCGTTGCTTGAAAATCATTTTCTACGCCTCTCCTACGTTCCGATGTCGCCAGCGATCACTAGCTCCAGTCAACCGGGGGCGACACATTTCGGCGTAAAACACATCGGGCTCGCCGAGGGTCCCGCTACTCAAGTTTTTAACCTCACCTCAGCGAAGATCGGGAAGAAAAAGAAGGCCGAGCGCGTGACTACGCGGATCATGCGTCACTTGAAGACCACGCAGCCGAGCCCACTCATTGAGCAGTCGTTCTATGCGAACCTCTCAGATCACAGAAAGATGGAAGCGGCAGTGGCGTTGATCTTAAAGCACCTCCTTCAATTGGAGGAGGATCTTCCTCCTTTTAAGTTCACGGCGCACTTGAAGGGAGGCCAGCCATGCATCGATACCGATCTAGATTTCGGTCAGCTGAACCAACGCTTTCATCGATTGGTGGATCCCAAGCATTCGACGATCACAACACCTCTGCTTCTGTCGCACTTCATCAACTCGCAAGAGGACACGTGTTTTGCTTCATCGTTTGATGCCGAGATCGCGAACGACCCTCTCCACCAGAAACTCGCACGGCTTGAACTCTCAACTGCGGTCGCTGCTCGGCAGAAAAGCACGGCCCAGATCGATCTTTTCAAGGCCTTCAATTTCGATGAGGGCAAGGACGTGAAGTCCGCGATTAATAGCGGAGCCCGATCAATCGATGAATTTCTGAAGGTGCTGGAGGCTTCGAAAAGGTTCAAACAATGGTCAGCGTCCCTCGGAGACGACGCATCGCTCATGAAGGAGTATTACCGCGCCGTGACTAAAGAATCATGGATTGATATGCTCCCGGCTAAAAGCATGCGCTGGGCGGTTTTTACCGCGGCGGGCGCCGGTATTGACGCCCTGGGTGCCGGAGGTGCTGGCACGGCAGCGGGTTTGTCGCTGAGCGCGCTTGATCAATTTTATCTCGACCGAATTCTCAAAGGCTGGCGGCCAAATCAGTTTATCGATCAAGTAAAGGCGTTTGGGGCTACCAAAGCGGCGTAACGTAGTCTTCAAGCCGGAACGGATACCGCCCTCCGCGAAACCGCTCCCGCTAGCCGGGGATGTTCGCCTTTGACCACGAATGGGCGGAGGAAAAACCGAAGGGGTTCTGTTTTTCAGCGGCGGCGATTTTGAAAATAGCTCCTCACGAAAGCCCCCTTCCGGTCCTCCCCAAGGGGGCCGGGAAGCGGTCCGTCGCATTTTGAAAGGCTGACGTAGCACCTAACTTTCGATGAGGGAATCTCGCACTAGAGCTATCGAATCCGAATGCGTCGTCGCACGGCGCTGAGGGTTATTTTCATTTTTCTCTGCCAGCCATTCCAAGAAAGCGTTTAAAGCGGATGCCATCTGCCGATGCTGCGAACTCTCCTGATTGACCGTTTTCCGGAAACTCGCTGCCGCCTCCTGATTAAGAGAAAACAGCCCAATGTCGTTTGCTTTCGCCCAGTCGAGAAAGCGTGCAATGGCGCGGGCATAAATCCTACGCGTGTTTCGGTTGGGAAACCTTTTCTGACTAAAATTTAGGAACGAAATCACATATTCTTGGCCAGCTATAGCGATCGTCCCGTGGACTGAGTAACGGCCTTTACCGTCCCTTTCTTCGAGAGGGACAAATTCCTTCCTGCGGTGGTTCATTTTCGGGTGAATGCCCAGAGGTCAACAAAATGGCGCAACTCTGGAGAAAAGACGTAGAGCAAAACTATCGATGCCACCAAAAGGGACAACGTAATTACGGCGACGTTTGAGGCTCGGAGGTTCATACGTTCGCGTTGAATGGCAACGTGAAACCCTTCTTTTGAATTTTGGTGTGACATTGCTGTATTCAATCGGCCGTTTTCCTCCCGAAATTCAGGCTGAAAATTCCTGTATTCGTTTCTATTTATTTACGAACGTCTTATGTTTTTTAAATCTATATCGACCTGCTAACAAACTCTGGACAATTTGAGTGGAAGCCATCTAGCCCCCTTCGATCGCTTGTCGCCTTCTTCCATTTTACCAGCCCGGTCACCGGATAAGCCGCTGACGACGGCCGGCGCGTCAAGGGTGCGGGTGGCTCCGAATGCTCTGGCTGCCATAACGAAATCAATTGACTGCCGGTTTGACCCGCTCGGCGCGTTGGTAGCAGCATCGGCGCGAATCTAGAGAACACGCAAGAAACTATGAGCACGTTCGATTACGTCGTCGGCCCCGAGTGTCATGTCAGCATTTGTGGTTCCTCAGCCGACCAGATCGCCGAACTCAAAGCCTTATTGCCTTCATCGAAATCCGGCGTGGCGAGCGACGATGATGAATTGCCCGCATGGTTCGGAGACAAATTCGTGCCTGCCGTTTGCTCGACTCTCCACGGTTTTATCCTGAGTCGGAAAATCGCGAAGCACCCGATTCAGGTTGAACCTGAATGGGCACCATGGGTTCACGACGAGGTGCGCGGCGTCATAATCGGCATGAGCATAAGCGTGCTTCACGACGGCGACGATTTCGAGAAATTGGAAGGGTTCTTTTACTCGGAATCCTTCGAATCCTTTTTCAAGCGAGAGATCGCAGACCAAGCCTGCACCTTGCTCAAACCAAAGGTGGCGTGGATATCCGCAGACCAGGTCGCGGTGACGATTGAAGGCATCGGGCAAGGTTGAGAGCGGGATTGCGAATTTGGGTATCGCCGATTGGTCTAGAGCGCATGGACGAGCCAGCACCCCAGCCGCCAACAAAAGGAAAACGCATCCGTCCCGGACGGAGCCAAGAGCGCAGAACTTGGGATGAGTCCGGCAGTCGCTGCCAATTTTGCGGCACCGCTGGCACGACTGGACTACAGATTCACCATTTGGACGAAAATCCCGAGAACACTGTTGATGCCAATCTCATCGCCATCTGCGGCGCCTGCCACGAGCGATACAAACACGGCATGATCACGCGCAACGATGCTTTTCGCGTGAAATACTACCTGACCGAGGGTAAGCCGCCGTTCCCACGGCTGGCTCCAAAGCGTCCCGCTCCTCGTCGGAAAAAGACGGAGATCAACGTTGGAGTGAACGAAGGCCAGATCGCGGAAAAGATCGTCAACAATCACTACGGCGCTAAGTCCGACCGGGTCATTTTGCCCGGCACGGTTGCAGAAGACCCGGATCGATACAATTACCTGGAATATCTGATGGAGCGCCTCGCGGAATTTCGAGAGGCTGGCGCAAGTTTCGGCCAGAAACGGCGGGGGAAAATTCACGTCGGCGTGATCCGGAACATGGTGAAGAATGAATGGGGCGCTCTTCCGAAAAATCTAAAACTCAGCGTCTGGGATGCCGTCGTCGCCGATCTAAAGGCTAAGATCGAAAATACCGCCCTCGGTCGCAATCGGGTGAAGCAGGGCAAGGGCTGCTACCACTCGTTCGAGAAGCATCTAGCGATGGGGTCGGGCGAAGAGTGAGTTTTTGGAATGACGCGCTGTGCAGCACGACGCCCCCGTCCACCAGCGCCAACCCTGCTTATCTCTTTACGATGCGCACGGCACGAAGCCAATCGGTGGCTTCACGGGAGATAGGGTCGAGCGCATTGGTCGCGTTGTAGGCGTTAAAGAGGACGAAAACCCCAGCTCGGTCCTGAAGAACCAATAGTTCGAAATCGTATCGTTTTCCGGACCCATCGTTGACGGTGGCCGAAAAATGCAACGCGTCAGATCGTGCAGAGAATGAGGTAACCGTGAGCAGTTGCGGATTAGTAAGGTAGTCCGCAAAAAGCGTGGTCGCGAGAATGGTATAGGCGCTGATTCCGACAGGGATGACACTGAGCTTTTTGGCATCAATAGTGGTCGTCTCGGTTTTCGAGTGTTCTAGCCCGTCTTTGTCAGTCCTCGTGGTCGTTGTTGAGACATTCCCACGTTGCAAAAAATCGATGAACTCTTGCTGAGATAATTCGGCGGCACCGACAGCGGCCACGGCATCTTTAGTGTCCTTGACCCACATCGTCAGTAGCGGTTGCCATTGAACCTGCTTGGCCGTCTCTTCATCGGGCGCCAGTTTGATCGACTTTTCCCGCACGTAAGCGTCAAGCTGCGCCATAGAAATATCTTCGAATTTCTGCCAGCCCACACCGGCATAATCCGGCAACAGCAGATGCTTGAGGTTGACGAAATTACCCTCTGCAAGGCGGGCAAGGGCCGTCTTCTCGTCCACCAGCAGATCATTTACGCTGACGAAATCCCCGGAGGCGGAAATCTCTAGCGAGCTGCGCGAGACGGAAAGCTTTTGGCGGAGGCTATCGACGATTCCGTTAAGCGTCTCTTTCTCCCGGCGTCCACGCTCTTCCAATTGCGCGACCGCAGCTTGATTCAAAAGCTCCAATTCTCGCAGTTTCATCTGCCGTTCGGCTTTAGCGGTCTCAGCCTTAGCGTCGGTCTCGCGGCGGAGGGATTCCAGTAACGCTTGGTTATTCGCACGGAATTGAGCGATTGAATCGTTCATCCTTTCAGTCTCGCGCGTGAGTTGCCGGGACTGGCTTTCGCGCAGGGCATTCACCGTATATGTATGGAAAGCCCAGAAGCCGGCAAACAGGACGCCAACCAAACTCCCGAGGCTTGACCACATCACCCATGTTTTAGGCGGCCAGCTTTTTGCTCCAGACGGCATGGAGAATTGGTAGACGATCTGAGATCACGTGTGCGAGAAAGAACAGTGGACAGACCGTGATTGCGAACTCAGCGGCAATGTGGAGGACACGAGTGCGCTTGTCGTCCGTCGAAGCATTCTACAGCCTCCAAAAATGGAAACGCCGTTGTTCGCTCGCGATATGGACCTTGTCCGTGAGATATTGTTTTGGGCGGAAAAGGGAGGGTGGCAAGCCGACGCACCGAAGGCGGATGATGTCCAACTCGCCCATCATGTCCGTATCATGGTCGACGGTGGATTAATCATCGGTTCCGCGGAATTGCGCCGGATTTACGGGCCACGAGCGGGCTGGAGCGCAGGAATCTCTGACGTGAAGGGTCTCACGTGGAAGGGGCATGAATTTCTCGAAGCAATGCGCAGTGACACTGCCTGGAAAAAAATCAAAGAGACGTTTGCCAAGCACGGCGTGCCATTCGTTACGGAAATTCTCCTGAAAGTAGCGAAGTCTATTGTGTCTGACCGGACAGGCCTGGATCTCTCGTGACAGGTGAACAAAATAGCGACGAGCGCGGGTGAAAACCGCGATGTTACGCAAACTCTGACCGAGGCCGGTGGTGGCCGTGTTCCAACAATCCCAACCCTCGCAAAATCGGCATAAAAAAGGCCTCCCAGTGCGGGAGGCCTAAACTTGAAAACATTTTCCGGGGTGGCTGCTTGTCGGTTAAAGGGTCTCGCTTAGTCTAATCGGAAAACTTCCGCCGTCTGCCAACTACCTGAAATCGGGGAACGATTCCGGAGGAGGTCTCGACAAAGAGTTTGTCGATGGAGACGTGGGTTTTCACTGGCTCTGGCTTTCTGGCCTCAGTGCGTTTCGCCTCGGCGATACGCAAACAGTTGATAACAAGCAACTTCTGTGCTTTACTGGAGGTCGGTCGACTTTTCATAGGGAAAATGAAAGCCGACAAGTGGCCGCGTCCGTAAACGCGGCGGCGCCAAGGGTTCCCGAGAAATCGGGGCCCTTTTCCTACCCGAAAAATATTTGAAAGATCACATGGGCTGCGGTCAGCGCAATGCTATGTGCGAGAATGAAGCTTAGTTGCGAACCGGTGTCAAGGGAAACATGATCGATTTATCGAACTAGCAGGGCCTTAGCTACAAATCGCTTCCGAACGTCCGAGAGGGCCTCATAGTGGACTAGAAACAACAGCTCCGATTGAGCGATGGGGCGGTGACCGAGCTTTGTTTTCTTACACCTCTGCACCTTTAGCCGTGCTTGCGCACGTTCAGGCCGCACTTTTCGGAACTACCGATGACAGCGTGCAGATGACGGCCCTAAAAAACGTCTATCCGTATAGACGCGTCAGCCCCAACTAAGGGGTAGGCCGACCAAAGCTTATCCATATGCAAATTCTTATTGGGAATATGCGCACGAATAGCCTTACGAATCTCCGACAGGCAGGCATCGCCAACTTTGCCCAAACGATCAACAGCCCGGAGGACAGCCAATTCGCTAGGACACTGAGAGCGACAGTAACGACTATTTCTGTTTTTGACACGGTGGGTTTTAGCCACCGCCCCAAAGTCTCAAAGAGCGCCTTATGGATTATAGGTTTAGTGCGACCGGACAATTCTTTTTACATACGATTAGAATCTTCTCCCATAATCCCAGGTTGAAGGTCATCCTCCCCCACGTCTCAGCCGATTTTCCCCTCCTCTTCCGGCGCGTCCAGCCGCTGCCCGAAATGAGGGCGCGAGCGAAGCGGGCTATTTCCTCGAGCGAAGCCTCAGCCACCGCTCTACGCACTGGATGCCCGAAACGATCCACTTTGCAGAGGCGTTCGCTCGCCGAGTGCTCCGCGGAGCACCTCGTCTGTTGGGCTTCCGAGTGCGCGCTCGAAAGCTACCGCAACGGCGTCACCGCTGGCCAGCGAGGCGCCACGACGAAAACCGTAAGCGCGGTTTATCAAGCCGGGCGCTCCGACGAAGCCCCGCATGAGCGGGGCTTTTGTCGCGCTAGCGGAGCGGATGCACCCCTGTCCTCTTAGTCCTGCCGACGGCTGCCCCCGCCACGGGCCGCAGAATCACCTGCCGACGTAGACTAAACAATCAGCTCCAGAAAATTAGCTGGGCCTGATTATCCGCATCTTGCTTGCCAGTCGGCGATTGATCGCACCATAAAATGTGGATGCCCCGTTAAAAGCGCCGATGTAAAGCAGCCGTAATCCCTTGACGGCAAAATTTTCGGGTGGTTCCTCATGCAATCCTACAAAGCACTATCTAGCTACTTCACCACTGGCACCGCAGAAACCGAATCAACGATAATCGACGCGGCGTATGTATCTCCCGAAGGTGTGTTGGAAATAATCAACCCGCCTCACAGCAGCCCTCGAATCCTTGTCGGTAAAAAGGGCAGCGGAAAATCCATAGTAATGCGTTATTGCCGAAACCGCTTTCAGGAAGCGGGAGTCCCGGTGCTGCTGCTTCGCCCTTCGGATTTGAATGCGTCGCGTCTTCCCACAGATAGAAGCTTGGGCGCATTGATTCGTTACTATAAAGATGAAATAGTTACGGCTATCGCAGCACATCTTGGTCGACATTTAAAAGGGTTTATTAGCGAAGAGCATGAAGCGGTGCTTTCAAAAGTGGCCCTAGAGGCTAAGTCACGGACAGGCGACTGGTTCGAGAAAGCGCTGGCGACGATACTGCCATTAGGGGCTGGAATCGCTAAAGTGGACTATTCAAAACTGGCCGCTTCACTAGGAGAGGTTAGCCGCGAGACTATTGAGAAAGCAATTTTGGCTAATCTCGGCACGCAAAAGCACTTCTTTTACTTCCTATTCGACGACACGGATCAAATTACAGATTCCGATGAGCCTAACCATTTAAATAGAATTTGGGCATTTATTTTGGCTTTGAGGCAGATCATGGAGCGCTGCCCAAACATAAGATGCATTGTAACCCTGCGAGCGGAAGTATGGATAAGGCTGTGCCGAGATCGCACAAATCATCGCGATCAGGTCGATCACATTCGCCCCCTAGTGATAGAACTTAATCCGACCGAATCTGATGTGGCTGACATCGCAACGCGGCGCTTTGAACTTGCACGCATAGACGCTAATTTTCATACGACTAATGAACTTACTAGTCTCTACTTCGAAGGAGACGTCGTTTTACCTGACTTTGATCAGGCGAGAAATTGGTATGATTTTCTCGTTAAGCGTTCGAGGGAACGTCCCCGAGACCTGGTGCAGCTAGTGGCCAAGCTTATTGAGTGCGCAAACAGGGACAGGTCAAAGCCAGACAAAATTAATGAACACCACGCTGCGGCTGTCGTAACAGAATTTTCGAAAACGCGGGTTGATGACCTAAGCGGCGAAGTCCATCAGGAATGTGCGGGCATTGAGCCTATAATTAGGACCTTTGCTGCAGCCGAATATGACATAGCGGGGTATTCAATGACGGCTAGCTCACTTTTGAACCACATCAGACGGATACCGTCCCGCTGCCCGGTTAACCTCTTCGGAAGACATTTACGTCAAATGAATGACGAAGATGCTTTTCTTTTATGGAAATATCTTTTCGACATCGGCTTTTTGGGCGCGAGATATGCAGATAGTGATATGCCAAAAGGGTTCACGCATAAATCCGCCAGGGATGACTCGACCCTAATCACCCAAGGTCGCCGCCAAGAACTGGATTTGATTCACTGGGACATAAATCCCGCATATCGGGATTTTCTTCAATCAATTCGGAAGGTCGAATACCTCAGCCTCCCAAATCCTGGGGCAAAAAAGCGTCCCCGCCCGTGAGTTCGGGATTGGCTTGTTCGGGAAGATTCAGCTTGCCGATTTAAAAGTGAAGATCGAGAACACAGCACTTGGCCGCAATCGCGTCAAACAGGGCAAAGGCTGTTACCGCCGTTTCACGAGGCACCGCAAAAACAGGGCTTGGCGCGCTGAGGAAGTGGGACGTAAGAAAGGCTCCGATATCCAACAAGATTGTGCTTAAGAACGGGGAATTTCAAATTTCCTAAATCGCACTACCTCTGCCCGAGGTATCCCGGTTGAGATGGGGGTCGTAGCCTGCCCGTGATCGCACCTGATACCGTTTTTCGTAATCTGCTAATTTCGCCAGCAATACATCCGTTCCGACGGTTTCCGCCTTGCCCGCAAGAACCAGGCCAACACGCGTCTGGAGATCACACGTTGCAATTTGACTCACCAAATCGGCTAGAGCCACGGGAAATCTCTGCGCTCGCATGCCGGTCTCGATCACCGCATATTTACCGGGCATAATGGCTATCCACGATAGGCAGCGGTATGTGCCGGCCGCGTCTTTACCGACAAAATCCGATGTTATCGGCTCGGCAATTTTCCGCGCTTCGTGCCATTTCATGAGCGATATTTGAGCATCAGCGGAAAGCCAGTATGGGAAACGCTTTTTTGATCGTTCGTCGGAGAGAATCCGCCAGGGATCGAAATCCTCATCGTATGAAACAAATCCGTTACGCTGAGCTTCATCGAATGCTTCCCTCATGAACCAGACGTCGACGAAATAGGTCAGGAGATCGAGCCCCCGAAACTTGGACTCCATGTAGCGCGAATTAATTCGCAAGAGTCCAAGTCCGAAGCGCTCACAAAGAGCGTTTTTTCGGACGTCGCGAGCGGCTTGATTTGGCTGCGAATGCGCCGCCCCATCGTATTCTACGGCGAAAAGAGGCCGCGTCTCGCGATCGACGACCACGAAGTCGAAATGAGATTTCATGCTGAAGCCGAAGTCCTCGGCGCTTATGCCGCTCCCATCAACCGGCAGCACGTCCTTAAGCCGAACCTTCGCGAACACCGTCGCCCCATTATGGTCGCAGATCGGTTTTAGGTGCTCGTAGGTTACCTTCTCGTATTTGTCGAGGAGTGGGCTCACCGGATTTCCATCGTCCTGTTTTAGGAAAGGCAAGACAAGGCGGCTACGAGGGCTAGTCGATCAGTAATAGCTACTCTCAACTCATCGGAAGTTGACCAACCATCCGCATCGCCATGAAATCAAGGCAATGCCACTGGTCCCTGGCAACGACCTTAACCTCGGTATCCTGCCCGGCCGTGCTGCTTCACTTCAGTTTCCGCGCACGATGCGGGACAAGCATCTTTACGTCTGCGGTGGCACCGGGACCGGTAAAAGCAAATTCCTCGAATCAATCATTCGCCAAGACATCCTCGCGTGGCGAACCAGTCGGTGCGGAATGCTCATCCTCGACCCTCACGGTTCCCTTTACGACAGCCTCATCCAGTGGCTCGCGTGGCGGAAAATCGACCGCCCGATCATCCCGATCGACCTCCGTCAGGATGATTGGATCGTTTCCTATAACCTCCTTCGGCAGCGGGAGAAAATCGACCCGCAAGTCCTCATCGACAGCATCACCGACGCCATGGCCTACGTGTGGGGCCAGGGCGGCACCGACCAAACGCCCCTTTTCGCCCGCTGGGCGGGCAACATCATCCGCCCGCTTTATGAGAAAAGGCTTACCCTGATTGAGGCCGAGTATCTGATCGATCGGGTATCGAAACAGATTCGATATCTACTCACCGCAGATATGACCGACAAGGCCGCGCGCCAAGATTGGCAGTTCGCGAATACGCTCACTCCAGAAAAATTCGAGGCGCAAATCGGCAGCACGATAAATCGCCTTCAACGGTTCATCAAGAACCAGACGATGCGGACGGTATTCGGCATACCCGGTGCGTCGCTCGATCTCGGCCGGGCTCTTGAAGAGGGTCAGATTATAATTGTGTCGCTTGCGACCGAGCGCGCGAAGGTCTCGAAGGAGAATGTGGAGCTTTTCGCCACACTTCTCCTCTCCGATCTTTGGACAGCAGCACAGGAACGGGGCAAGCGCGCGAAGATAAAGCCATTCTACGTGTATCTTGATGAATTTCAGCGCTTCGTGACCCCAACCATTGCCGAAAACCTCGATGAAGCACGTGGCTATGGCCTTCACTTGACGTTGGCCCATCAATTTCCAAATCAGTTAATCGATCGCGGAGATAACGGGCGACGTATATACAATTCGATCATGGAAAACGCCTCTTCGAAGGTCGTTTTTCGTCTCACCCACGAAGAAAATCTCCAGGCAATGGCACAGTCGCTTTTCATGGGCGTCATGGACCCTGACGAGATCAAGCACGAGTTGTATTCGACGAAGGTTCTAGGATTCCGCGAGGAAATGAAGGAAGTCCGCAGCAGAGGGACAAGCACCGGCACCGGGCGAGGCAAACAGCGTGGCGGTTCGTTTGGCGCTGGAATCGGGGGACGCGCAATTTCCTCGGGGATGATGCCTCCATGGTCGATCCGCAATCGATCAGCCTATCGGATAGTAGCTTTTCATCGGAGTCAGAAAGCATGAGTGAGTCGTCAACGGAGGGCTCGTCAGAATCCACCAGCCGTGTCCCGATGCTTATCCCTGAATTTGGGAAGGAGCTATCGCACATCCAATTTCGTTCCCTTGAGGAACAAAAATTTCGCGCGATGGCTGCGCTCTTTGACCAGCAAGAACGACGCGCCGTTGCTAGGCTTGTTGGAATCAGCACGCCCGTGTCTCTCCGAACTCCCGACGTGCCCGCGATGCCCGGAAGTTCAGCGCGCACCGAGCGATTCCTTACCGACACATACAAAAAGATCTCTTTCGCACTGACCGGCGATGATGCACGGAAGCAGCTGGCGGCGCGTGGAGAAGGTCTAGCCAAAGAACTTCTCAGCGATTTCGCATCCGAACCGGCGACGGCAAAACGGAAACTTCGTTAAGTCAGCGAACGACCCCGCGCATCAGGTCCTCCCACGGGCAGGCGAGCGCCCCTTGGAGGCGAGCGACAGTGGTCATGAGGATGTTGGTTTGGCCCGCCTCGATCTTTTGTAGCGTGCGGATATTCAAGTCGACCGATTCGGCCAGTTTTTCTTGCGTGACCCCGCGCGCCATCCGCTCGCGTCGGACATTCGCGCCGAAAATCGAAAGCTGACGCTGTATTTCGCGCTCAGAGGCCACGGCCTAATATGCCGTAAGATCGTCTTGACTGTTACGGCACAATAGACCGTAAAAGGAATCTTCTCGGGTGGTAATCGACGTGTGCGCCTCTTCAACTCCAGTATGACGCCAGCAGCAGCGGCAATCGCCTCAACGGTGATGCTGGGATTTGTTGCGACCTACGCCGACTACCTCCTCAAGGTAGCAAGCGCTCATCCCCGACCGTTCCGAGAATGGGCATTCCCTGCCGCGTGCCTGCTCTATGCCCTCACGGCGATTGGATGGGTATACGTGATGCGTCATCTCAATCTCGCGTGCATCGGTGCAATTTTTTCCGTCTCGACGACCGTCGCACTCGCCGTCGTTGGCGCCCTCATCTTTCGAGAACCGATGCGTGCTCGCGACTTCGTCGGGATCGGACTCGCTATCGCTTCGATCCTCCTTTTGTCGCGGCCAGACTAGCCCATGGCTGCCCCTGTTCCATCATGCGAGGTCAGCGGACCTACGCACATTCCTCCACTCATGACGAAAAGGAGGCGTTGGACGATGAATGGAATCGAGGGAGTTTTCGTCGATCGGACCCTTGTTGGCTGGGGACTGTTCGCGGGCCGACCATTCGTGAAAGACGAGTTAGTGTTCGTGTTCACGGGAGAATTACTCGATCTAAAAAGCACGCTGGCACTCGGTCAATGGAGCTTCTACTCAGTCCAAATCGGTCTCGACAGATACATTGATGTCGAGCCCCCAGGCGCCTTCATCAATCACAGTTGCGCGCCGAATTGCGGCATACGGGATTCTGTCCGGCTGGTGGCGGTCGAGGACATCGCTAGCGGCACGGAGCTACTCATGGACTACAGCACGTGCATCGCCGACGATCCTGAAACGATGACTTGCAGATGCGGGGCGCCTGAGTGCCGCGGCTCCATCGGCGATTTCTTCACCCTTCCTCTCGCAGTGAAGCAGCGGTATCTAGCCCTCAACATCGTCTCCGACTTCATCGCAGCCGACCGACGCTCGCTTATTTCCAGATGATATACTTTGGTCGTTTGAGAGAACGACATGCCTCGAAAAGAAAAACCAGCGGCTTCGATACTTCTCCAGGATCGCGACATCGCGTTTCTTCGCGGGCTCTTTGAATGTCGCGTCATGACGGCCGCGCACGCGGCAGCAGTCCATTTTGGCGGCAGGCAGGAAGCGGCCAAGAAACGGCTCCAGAAATTGAAAGCCGCCAATCTGATTTCAGAGCGGCGGCGCCGCGTATTCGAGCCCGCCGTGCTTTTTTTGGCGCGGAAAGGATTCGTGTCCCTAAGCGAGCGTGGCGTTCTCGCCGACTATCCCGATTTTGACCTGCCAGCACTTGAGCGACGCGCATGCGTAAGCCAGTTGACCCTCGCTCACGAACTCGAGGTGATGGATGTGAAGGCCGCTTTTCACGTGGCGGCGGAAAAGGCAGACTCGCCACCGATTACGGTGGCAGAATTCAGCACGTGGCCGCTTTTAAATGAGTTTACCGCCCCGTGGGCTGACGGCGATGAAATCAAAGTGAGGCCGGACGGTTTCGTAAGACTCCACGAGAAAGAACCGGGTGATGGCATCTCTGAGCACACCTTTTTCCTAGAATTGGATCGGTCAACCGAAACGCTAGACACGCTCGCTGCGCGTGCCGGTCACTACCTTAACCACTACAAGTCGGGAGGGTTCGCAGCGCACAATGGCGCACCGCGTTCGGCATATAAGGACTACCCATTTCGGGTTCTCATGGTGTTCAAGACGGCGGAGCGCCGGAACAACATGGCAGAACGTTTACTTCGCAACGATCCTCCAATTTTCACCCAAGTCTACCTCTCCACGCTCGCAGATGCTCGGCGCGATCCCTTCGGGGCGATCTGGATTCGCCCCATAGACTATCGGGATGCCCTTGCTCATACGCCCTACGCCCGAGCTGACATGCGCGAACAGCGGGCCTACCGGCGGCAGACTGCTCGCGATCTGACCGTGGAGATGAAAGTCATGAAACAGTCGATCTTGGGCTCGTGAATCAGAAAATCCCGGCTAGAGCCGGAAAGGAGATTTGTTTTTAGAGGGACCTCAGATAGAACCTGTCTAATATAAAAAAGCGACCCTTCAGGGGTCGCTCGCATTTTATGCTGGCAGACAATTTTTAAGTTGGTCTCTGGTCAAGTCGGTCGGCTGCCGTCCCTCTTCAAGCTTAACCCATCGCACGAGCCGGTGGGGCGAGAGTCGTAAGAGGAGAAATTCAGCAAACCGCTCACCGGCCTTATTTCCGTCAGGCATGATCCATACTTGGCCGTCCTCAGGCGAAAGCGAAAGGACCTGTTCCAGTTGCTCCTCAGAACACTCTGGCCCCATGGTGGCGACGACGCGCCCCACTCCATTCTGCGTAAGCCACCACACAGACGGAAAGCCCGAGAGGATCACCAATGGTCCCGCCCGCTCCTTTGCGCGAAACGCGTTGTAAAGGAACAGCGACTTTTTGAACTCGTAGACCGTGCCACTATGCTCCCGTCGTGATGGCAGCCGATACCGAGGATTCGAGTCGCTGATTTCGGCGTCATCGGTCACGCGGCCTGCATAACCGAGCAGCTTTCCATCATTGTCATGAAGCGGGATCGCGACGCGGTCCGTCAATAGGCCGCGCGAGCAATAGCCGACCCCGAAATAGTTCATGGTCTCGCGCGTAAAGCCCCGTCCCGAGAGGTATGGATGACTGCCATCCAAACCCTTCAGCTCAAAATTGAGTGGAGCATTCACTACGACCGGTGTCGCTTTCGGTTCGTCCGGAAGCGTCGGCGTCCCAGATTTTATCTTCTGGGTAGCCTCACGGGGAAAAAAGCGCTGTTGCATTTCCACCGCTACCGACCGCAAAGCTTCGCCGTCCTGAGGATCGATGCCTTTCATCAGGGCGGCGAATTCGAGCGCATTGCCTTTCGCACCGCAGCCAAAGCACTGAAATATGCCGCGGTCAAGGTTGGCCGAAAATGATGCTGACTCTCTGCTTCCGGTATGCCTGGGCAGTGGACATGGGCCTTGGTGCTGCGGGCCCTTGCGTCTGATATCTATCTTATAGAGCTTAAGCACCTCTTCGAATTTTAGGCGTGCACGTAGCTCCTTGAAGTTGACCCACACTCTCATGATCCAGTCCTTGGTTAATGGTTAAAGAACGCGTTACCGCTCCATTAAATCAGGACATACGTTTTCCTACAAATACCCAACCACTGCGCGCTATCCGGTTATTTGACATTATAATAAACCATGATATAATAAGCTTAGGCAGGGTTGCTTGGTGGCTCAATGAAGCCGGTTACGCGCCGTAATCGGCTTCACGAACCACCAATGTCATCCCACAGCGATATCAGCGACATCAAGGCAAGTATGGAGAAACCACTCGCAGAACTTGCAGCCGCGCACGCTCGTTTGGTTGCCGCTCTTGGCCTTCCGAAAGGCACCAAGATCGACATCCGTCTGCCTGGTAAGCCGACCGAAATCAAATGACGGTCAACACAGGAGCTGCTAGTGCAGCTCCTTTTTATAATCCAAAACTCTCTTTCCGTGAACGTAGATAGTCCTCAAACTCTTCAATCCTCTCTCGTTCATCCTCTGGAGAAAGCCCCTTCGCCTTGATTTGACTGATCCCGTCAGCGAGCTTCTTGTCAAAAGCGTCACGCTTCTTTATATATGAATCTATGTCGTCAGACATCTGCTGATCTGAATTTTCAGCGGCGGCCAACGCGGCCTTAAAAATATCCTTATTCTTCTTCGACAGAGGCACCGACACTGCGGCGCATATAATGTCAAAACCCGGTTGGGATAATTCCCCCTGACTGTCGCGAATGATCAGTTCTACGTAATAAGTGGAGCCCTCCAAAAGTTGGGCACTGATCCGCGTCGTTTGCGACGAAGCGTTATCGGCATGGATCGGGATAGGATACAGGCTATCGGGAGAATCAAGCGCGACCTCCGCAACGGAGACGGCGACCGTATACCGCGCCCTTTCATGAGGCAGGTTGTAAAATCCCCAGCCAATGTCGGCGACGTTCGCCTTTCTGGAGATTGTTAAAAATCCCCATCGCCCAACATATTCTTGATTCGAGACAAATTGGTCAACGACCACGCGATATTCTCTCAACGCGTTTTTTGCCGCCGGGGTGCTAAAAAACTCTTCAAGCGCTCCGGTATTCATGAAAGGCTGCATCCCCCGCATCACCTTCGCTGCCGCCTCTTCCAACGGAGCCATACGCCTACGGGTTATTTCGTCGGGTGGATTTGAAGGCATTGTCTATTTTCCTCTCTATTATTTCCCGACGAACAGAGAATCTTTCCCTCGAACGTCGGATAATTGTGTCGCGCCTCCCGCAATACGGACCTTGAGGTGGATGTGTGCGCGCCAAGAAAGGCTCTTGGTGCCGTCCTCTTGAAAGACATTTCGCATAGACTTCTCCGTTACTCAGGCTGGTGAAGGCGCTCGCCGCGTAGGTTTTACCGAACGCCTTTTCAAGCGCCTCCGCGTCTTCGTGTCCAACACGAAACGCAATCAGATTACCAACATTGCCCGCGACCGCTGCGGCGACCCGTGGACTTAGTTGACTTAGGTATTGGTGCGAGAGTGTGAGACAAAGTCCATTCTTACGCACTTCTGAGAGTGCCGAAGCGAAACTATCCGAGACGAACGACTGAAATTCGTCGATGTAGAGAAAGAAATCGGGTCTTTTGTCCTCTGGGGCGTCAGCGCGAGACATCGCCGCAAGATGGAATTGCGACACGAGAAATGACCCGAGAAGGTTCGTCTTGTCTTCGCCAATTCTTCCTTTCGATAGATTAGCGATGAATATTTTACCGCTGTCGATTATGTGACGGAAATCGATTCGGCTGCGCACCTGGCCGAGTATATTCCGCAATTGGGGCGTCATGAGCAGTTGGCCGACCTTGTTGAGTATCGGGGAAACGATTTCTTCTTTGCTCGCCTTGTCGCGGGGCTCGAATTCTCGCTCCCAAGTCGCTTTGACCATCGGATCTTTTACCTGCCTCACCACCCATCGCCGATACTTGGCATCGGTCAGCATGCGCTGGAGACTCAGAAAGCTTACGTTCTCGCATTCAAGCAATGCCATGACCGCGGCGTAGAAATAATATTCCATGCGAGGGCCAAATGAATCGGCAAAGAGCCCTTTGAATGCACCCACGATGCCCGAGGCCACCAAGTGCCGCCTATCTGGCGGCACCCGCGCGAAAAGGTTGAAGCTGATGGCGTATTCTGAATCACTGGGATCGAAATAAATTACGTCCTCGATTCGGTGTGAGGGAATGTAGTCGAGTAGATCGTGTGCATCGTCGCCGTGCGGATCGACGAACGCCACGCCTCGCCCGGCGGCAATGTCCTGTTCGATCATCTGCCTGAGGAAGGTTGTCTTACCTACGCCGGTCATTCCGACGACATAGAGGTGGCGGCGGCGATCCGCACACGAAAGCGAGACAGGATTTTCCTGCCCCCATGCATCTCGGATCCCCAAAATCACATTTTCATCATCTTTCACTCGCGCCTCTACTCCACGGAGAAATACCCCAGAACACCGCCGGCTCTCGAAGAGGCGGGGTTCATTTTGGCGGCATACGCTTTTTTGCGAGCCGACAAGACAATAGAGGCGCGACTGGAAACGAGGTCGTGTCAGTGCGGAATGCTTATAAGTATATCAGAGCTTGTCTCGCAATACAGTATCGATTAATAGTGCCCCGAGCCAGGGATTGACAGCATTGTTCGAATTCAAAGACTTCGTCGATGAGTCTCAGCGGTTCTTTAGCCCCCGGGAGGCCACGGCGCCCTATCACAGCCTATAAATTTCGTGGATCGGCGCAGTTCGACCTCGCGCTCGACATGGTTTTCAACCAACGACTCTACTGTGCAGATTGGGCTCGCCTTAACGACCCAATGGAAGGCCGTTTTGTTTATGCATATTCGTCCTATTCTGGCGGAGACAGAAAAACAGAAGTAGCAATGATTATCCGAGAAAAGAAACGACTTCGAGTGTGCTCACTATCTAGGACTTTCGAAAGCCATCTATTATGGGCGCACTATGCTTCGGGGTTTGATGGCCTGGCCGTCGAGGTTGAACTTCCAGGAGCATCCCCTCAAGTAAAGGCCGTAATATACGACAGAGACATCCATGAGATTGAAATCGGAGAGCAGTTCGATCCGCTTATTGAAGCCGAGAATATTTTAACCAGAAAATACAAGGCGTGGAGATATGAAAAGGAGGTTCGTATAATTCAGCAGGAAGAGTATTTCGAATTACCTAAACAAGTGTCCAGGATCATCGCTGGCCACAGAATGAAACCTGCGCTTTTTAAGGCCTTAGAGGTTATATGCACCGATCAGCATATAAAACTTGAACGGACACGTATAGAAAATACAGGTATAACCACTTATTAGTTACGGGAAACCCGTTCTACCGTCCGCGTCTGAACCCGTTAATCCGTTAATCCCCCTTGAACCCGTGGCCGAGAGGCCCTCGGCCCCCGACGCGTGAGCGTCGGGTGAGGGAGGTTTTGGGCGAGCGATCCAAGCGTGAGCGCGCTCGACCAAAACCGACCGAAGTCGGGGATGTGAAAGACCCGGCAAAGCCGCACCAAACCCTTGAAGACAAACGAGCTTTTCACAACTGCACCTACCCCCTCTGTGGGGAAGGGTGCGGGGATTGGTCAACGACGATCTGTTTCCGACCGTAGCGACAATCTGATTTCGACCTTGTCGCTGAGGTCGCCGCGAAGCGGCGCCTCGGGGATGGAGGTGTGGA
>JBEHYR010000006.1:0-151678 GCA_048498075.1 Verrucomicrobiota bacterium
CGCCGTGATGCACCAACTCCGTGCTGACCGTTGTTCCCATCCAGCCACACTACCACTTCGTCGCTACGGTATCTATGAGGCACCCGAAACGACGCTTACTTCCGGGCATGCACTTGGGGCGTAAATTCACCCGGAAAAAGGGAATGCCGCGATTTAAATAGCTTGGTGGTGATCGCGGTCGCCTAAAAACGACGAAATAAAATGCCAGCAGAATCATCCTCAGGCGTGTCCTATGCCGGCGCCTCCCCGCTAGGCTTTGGCCTGCCGCGGGGAACCAAACCAAACCTTGTCGCCCGAAGCAACGCAGGTGAAACCGAGGAGAATAAAAAGTTGAGCAAAGAACATTTCAAAGGTTTGATAAGCTAGAGCTGCTACGCATAAACCAGCGACGCTGGCGGCAAAAGCCCGGGCGAATGGAGTTCCGCGGTGTAGCGAATAGCCGACGATAAAGCCGTAAGTCGTCAGCTCGCACAGCAGAGCCAGGGGCCCTGATTCCACCAGAATTGCCAAGTAACTGTTATGCGGATTCATTGCCCGGTCGCTATACATATCGGTGGAATCCCGCCATGCTATGGAGAAATTGTTGTAACCGACTCCAAATGGATGCTGACGATAAATCTGCAACGCCTCACCGGCAATCGCCGCATGCTGGGTTGCGGTGCCGGTCGGGTCTGTCCGAACTTCGACAAGATGGAGTATGGATTCTTGATAATGCACGAATGCGGCGAATGCGCATAGCACTAGCAGCACTCCGTAGACGAAGTGCCGGATCTTTAAACTAAATCCGTGGAAACAAGCGACAAGGAGCATGCTTACGGTAAGGCCTACAATGCCGCTCAAGGACATTGTCAGCGTTAACATGCACGCATGACAGCCCAACAGCACTGCCATCAACCAGTGTGGTCGCCGAAGAAATAGGGCGAACAGGATAGGAACAGCCGTAATCGCATATGACGCGTGTAGGTTGGGATCACCGGCGAGACCATTCAGCCGATAGAAAGGCCCATAAGCATAGCGCGCGAGGGACGCGCCCGCGCTGCCGGTCAAAGGTTCAAGCACCTCACTGACGATTTGATCCACATCGATGGCGCGCCAGAGTATCGCGGCACCTTGCAACAAACCATAAAAAGCAGACAATGATACAGCGGCGACGTGGACGCCTACCAGGCGCTGCCGCTGCGAGGCAGTGAAATTAGAAAGGACTAGAACCAGCAGTACAAAGAGACCTGTTCGGACCCCAATCTGCAGCGCGCCCTTGAGGAAAAACGGAATGCCATCGACGTCATTTGAATTAGTCAGCAGGGCGAAGCCACTCGCAAATACTAGGCCGAGATAGAACAATTTCAGCACAACCACAATCAGGAGTGGTCGCGGGAGCGACCGCCGGGCCGGTTCCATCGCTACCCAAACTATCGCTATGGGCGACCAGATCACGAAGACGACTTCGTAGAATTTCAGGTTAAACCCAGGATAGAACCCCCATTTTTCGACTACCGCTATCAGTAGAATAAATGCTATGCCCCACCACAGCAAGCGCGTGAGCGGAGGTGGCTTGCAGAAGGCGGCTGGGGCGGGAGAGGGTATGATCGGGAACTCCAAAGGGCGGGCGAATTTTCGACGCGTTTATTCACGCCGAATCGAGAAAATGATCACTCTGTGTCGGCGAAAGTTAAGAAGAGAATAAGTAGTTTGTTGAGAAACTGACGCCGGATAGCGGTAGTAGATTTCGGCAGAATAAATCAGTCGAGTTTGGCCAAACAGCGAAGTGTTCCGCTAGCGGCTAGAAGAGTGAGGTAGATTACGGTGCCAGCTACGATTAACGCTACCAATTGTGCCGTCGGCGCCAAACTGGTTACGACTTGGCGCAAACCGATAATTGCGACGCTCATGATAAGAGCCGCGCCGACCGCCGCTCGCAATGACGGTAACGTGCGGACGATATCCCAAGTGCGACCGATGCGGGCGAGCAAGAGAGCGCAAGAAACAAAATACCCTCCGCAAAAAATCGCAGCCACCGCCGAGACACTGGGCCAGCGGTATAGAGTCATGCAGATTAGCAATAAGGATATTCCCGCGGTCAACGCGTTGACGCGCAGCTGGAAATGCAGGTCACGAGAAACGAACAATGCGTTTCCCCAAATGCTCACCAAGCCGGCAGCGACTTGGCCAGCCGCCAGCAGTGGCAAAACGTGCTGCGCTTGGTCAGCAACGGCTTGCGTTGCGATGCACGCCATGATTCTGCGGTCGAGGATACACGCTCCAGCGACAAACGGCACGCCGAAAATAAAGTAGAATCGGGTCGACCACCGCAGAAGTGACTGACTTGTGTCCTGAGACCCGGCATCAAAATACCGAGACATTAGCGGCTGGAGCGCCGTCGTGCTCGCCCGGGGGACGAAGAGTGCCAGATTGGCGACTAGCAGCGCCGAGTTATAGTGTGCGACAGCGCCCACCGAAAGCATGAGCGCCAGAGCGTAGCGGCCGCCGGAACTAATCAGATGATCGAGGACAAAGTTGGCTGTCACCGGATATCCCAAAGCGAAATCGTGCCGCAGCTGCGTAAGGGTGAGATTCGGACGCTGCCATTTCATCTCACGACACATCAGCACAATCACGGGTGATATCGTCAATGCCAAGGCGGCAAGCAGCGCGGTAAAAAGGTCAACCAGAGCAAGCCGCCCCCGCATTAGCCAAAGAGCTCCGGTCAGCGCAATCTGCAGCCAAACGAGCAAGACACCCATTACAGCGCTTGACACAATCCGGCCACTATACCTCAGATAATCAACAGCTTGACTGAATAGCCCGTAGCTTACCAGATACCCTGGCAGCGCCCAGCGGGGAAGATCTGCGATGTCAAACCACTCGGCCAAGGGTGCCGCTGCGGCGATAACCGCAAAGATGAAAATAGCTGCGGACTGGACGAAGAACTGCGGGGCGAACGATGGCCACCGTGCGTCGATCGTCCCGAAATCTGACGGGAAGTTGCGCTTAAAGCGAAAGTCGATGCCGAATGGTGCCACCCCGACGCCAAGGGTCATCAGCGAACTGATGACGACGAAACCGCCATACGCCTGTGCGCTGGCGGTCCGGATCGCCATTGCGGCGAATAGCAGTGAGGCGGGAGCCGTCGCGAGAGCGCATACGATCACGGCGCTCTTCTTCGTTATGAATTCCCGCAGAGGTGACATGCAATATCAAATCACAGCGCTGGCCGCGAACTCGTGGAGTTTTGCGCGCGCAACAAATCACAAACTGTGGATGTAGATTCCGGCATTGTGGTAACCGCCCGCGACGGCTGAGATGGAAGCGTCCGCAATAATGTTTCAAATTCCAATAACGTGGTTACATACGCAACACCGGGAAAGTCGCGATAATAGTCGGCATAGAATTCATCCGCCACGTTGAGGGTTATTTTCGGAATCTGTGGAGACCAGAGGAGTGCAGAGTAGAGCGCAGTGCTACCCGAGCGTGGTAATTCGATTACCGCATCGACGTCTTGAAACAGGTCCTCAATTTGAACGGCGGGCGGGAGTAATATCGCTTGAGGACAAACAGCGTTGCAGGCGCTTGCAATGTCGCTAATATGCTCGGTCAATGGGTGGGGCTTGATAAAGAACGTCCAGCCGGGCAGCACACGCGCCGCCACCGCAAGTATCTCCAGACGCACGCGTAGAACCTCGGCCTCGGGGATCAATGCGCCAGTGCGCCGTTGAAACGATATAGAGTTTTCGGGCCACAAAAAAAGCGCTTGCGGCTGATTTCTCGGTCGCGATTGAGGCGCCATTTGGCGCAAGACCGTTCCGGCGGCCCGTTTAAGGGGGTGAGGCAGCACAACCAACCGTTCTGCCGGCACTCCGCGGCGCAGGTAAGTCAACCGGTCCATTTCGTGCATGACTACTTGCACTTTCGCGTCACGCATCCCGGACAAACCTCGATGCAGAATATAGCTGGCCTGCCCGCCGAACGGACGTTCACCGCAGATGAGGGGGAGAATCCAATACGTGAACGCATGGCCGGCGTAACGGCGTGTGTGAACTACCAGCCAGCGGAGGGCCAAGGGAAGTGAGCGCGGAGTGCGGTGGTGAAGGTTGGTAAGGTCAACATACCTCCGGATCGCACTGGCATCGGGGTGCGTCAGGGTGCACGAAACCGAGACGGTAAGCGCCCCGGTTTCCCGTGCGAACCGCATCAGGAAGAGTTCCAACAAAGAATCGTTGTCACTCGTTGCAACGACAATCACGGGCTGCCGCGTCGATATTATCCAACGTGCGATGCGGCAAAGCCTGCGGGCTGTGGCGAACCGGCCGCGACGTTTCCCGGAATATTGTTCCGCCGGAACGATTTCGGCCAAGTGAGGAAAGAGTTCCCGCTTCTTGAGTAGTTCACGGGTAGAAGGATCCAACTCTTCAGCGAGCAGGGTGACAGAATATTCTTGGCATAGCTCGTAGACGTAACCGAGCAGCGTGGTGCGGAACGCCCTGGCGGTTCCGGAATACAGAACTACATGATCGCGCGGACGCTCAAGACAGTAAGGCACCATAGGGATTGAGGTTCCCTCACCCAGTTCAGACTGCTTGATTGGACCGGAAGATCGAGAGGTCAGAATGCGGAAAGTTGAGTGAGGATCGTGACGTTTTTTGACAAAGAATCTGCGGGAGCTGAGTCAAGGACCCTGCCGCCGCGTGGCAACGATACCGCGATTGGAATCAGAATTGTTCGGCGGAACATGATGTCACAATGTCCAGCCGTCATCCACCACTAGGTTCTGCCCTGTGACGTGCGTGGAAGCGTCGGAAAGAAGGTAGATCAACGAACCCGTCAAATCAGCGGCAGCCAGCATGCGGCCTCCGGCGGCGTGCGCACCGTAGCGGCGAACGAATTCGGCCGGCTGGTCGGCAAACACGCCGCCGGGGCTCAAGGCATTTACGCGAATGCCGCTGTCTTTGTAGTATTGCGCGAGGTAGCGGGTCAGGTGCATCAGCCCGGCTTTGATCACGGAATACTCAACCGGCATAGTCATCGGTGTTCCGGCGTAAACCTCGAAGCGCGGCGCGACGACACCGTAGATCGACCCCATGAAGACAATGTTGCCGGCGCGCCGGGGGGCGAAGTATGCCGCAAACCGCTGGGTCGTCACGAAGTAACCGCCAACATGGCGGGAAACATTGTCCGCGAAATCCTCGTAAGTGACGGCCTCGACCCGAGCGCCGTAGCGAGCGTTGCGCGGATACGCATTATTGACGACTGCGTCGATGCGGCCGTGCCGCTCGTGGAGTGTAGCGATGGCGGCGTCAATTTGCTCCGCGCGCGTGATGTCGAATGTCGCGACCGTTGCCGCCTCGGACCCGAATCGCGCTTGCAAGTCGGATTGGAGTTCGCGTGCTGCGGCATCGTTCGTGTCCGCAATCACCGCGACGCCGTCCTGTTGTGCAATTTCGGTGCAAAAGGCGCGGCCGATTCGACCGGCGCCTCCCGTCACGACAATTACTCGTCCTTTGAGGGCGCCGTTCATGTAAGGCGACGGAATCCAGGCATTATGACAGGCCCTCGCAATTGCGCCGCTAGGTCGCCGCTGTCCAAGTGGAAGCGAATCCTCGCGAAGACCGCGTCGCTGTCGGCGAGGAAGCGATCGATGATCTCCTGCGTGTAGGCGTAGGACGTGTAGATCGCACCACCGAGCAGGTAACCACGAGCTAACATCTCTTGCGCCAAGTAGGTTTGGATTTCCATTGGTTTCGGCACATGGAACGCGAGATAGATCAGCGGTGCGATGCCGGTGATAGCCAGCGGAACATTGTGACGGCTGGCGCTTTCCTGCAAGCCGCGGATGAGGTGTTCGCCGTGGGCACAGAGGTGTTGCGGCACGTTGCAGCGTTGCATTTTGCGGATAGAGGCGGTGGCGGCAGTGAAGCCTATGCGCTCGGTCCAGAACGTGGAACTTATGAACGAGTCCTGCGCGGCCTCCATGACAGAAGCGCGGCCGATGATCGCAGCCATAGGATAGCCGTTGCTCATACCTTTTCCGAGGACGGCAATGTCGGGATCGATACCAAGGGTGAGATGAATGCCGCCTACATTGAGACGGAAGCCGGAGGTGACCTCATCGAAGATGAGCACTGCTCCGATTTTTGTGGCGGTCGCCCGCACACCCGCGAGGAACTCGGGAGTTGGTTTGCTGCCGCGCTCCGGTTCCATGATAATCACGCCAATGCGGCCCACGTTAGCAGTGACGGCGCGCTCGAGTGACGCCAAGTCATTGAAATGGAATGGCACAGCCGTGCCCTGCAAGTGGCGGGGCACACCAGCTGGGGCGAGGCCGGGCATAAGCTGGCCGTCGAGATTCCCGGCATCAGCAAGGTTGGCGGCTAGATACCAGTCGTGCCAGCCGTGGTAACCACAGAAGGCGATCCCGTCCTTGCCCGAAGCGGCGCGGGCGATGCGGACCGCGATTGAGCAGGCCTCGCCGCCAGTGCGGGCGAAGCGGGCTTTTTGCGCCCAAGGGTGCAGGTTGAGGATAAGCTCCGCAAACTCGACTTCCTCGTAGGAGTTGAGCGTCGACATGCTGCCATTACGGATGCACTCGATTACCGCGTCGTCGACGTCGTCGTCAGCGTAGCCGAGCACGCAAGAGCCCACACCCATTTGAGCAAAGTCGTAATAGTGGGTGCCGTCCAAATCCCATACTTCGCAGCCCTTGGCCTTCTTGTAATAGGCCGGCCAGAGATTCGGGAGAAAGCGTTCGGCGCGTTTTGAGAGCAACTGGTTGCCGCCGGGTATAAGCCCTTTGGCCTTTTGCCAGAGACGTGCTCCGCTTGAGGAGAAAGAAGAAGTCGCAGGTTCTGTCATGGTGTCTGTCGGGAGTTGGAAGTCTGTTCCTTTTCTACTTGGCGGCGGAAGTTGGCCCAGTATTCCTCGGCCAAGGCCGCATTGTGCCGGCAAAAATCACGTTCGAGAACGAGTTGGACGATCTCGGCGTCATTGGCGGATGCGACACGCGAGCCAAGCTCCTCGATAACGGCTTGGAAGAGCCGAAGGTCTGCGGGGTAGTCGAGTGTGAAGCGAAGACGTTCGTCATGGGGCAGACCGCGGAACGAGATCGTTTCCGGCGGGCGCGTCGCGAAGATGCGTCCCCAGCCGGTTTCTAGCGTGCCGCCCTGATTGGCCCTAACAGCTTCGGCCAGATAGCGCGTGCTGTAGCCGAACGAGTTCATGCCGAACGGCAGGCCGCGGGTTTGCACGTAGTTCGCCCCTTCGGCAAGGCGTTCGGCCACGGCAAGAATGCCGGCGGGAGAGCAGAGGATGTCATCTCCATCTACCGAGACTATCTCGGTGAAGCCGCCGGCCTGCGCTGCCTGCCACTGGCGCAATGGGATGTTCTGGATCGAGCCGAAGAACACCTCTGCCTCACCTGCGACAACCTCGGTGAGGACACGGTTGTCCGGCTCGTCCGAAGTCGTGACTACGAGGCGGGCCTCGCCCGCGGCGATGCGGACGGCGAGCGCGTGGCGGATGCGACGAATCAGATGCATCAGCACGGGCTGCCCATCGGCGAGCTGCAGGTGCTTGGCGCGGAGCCGTTGCGAGCCCAGGCGCGCGACGATGAAAATCCCGCAGTTCATGGCTGGAATTCAACGAATCGGCCAGTGCGGTCGGCTTCCTCGACCGCATAAAGCAGTCGGAGGTTGGTGTGATCGTTTGCGAGCGTGTTCGGGAACGAGCCGCGGCCTTGGACGGCCGCGAGAAACGAGCGGAGCTCCTCGATATACATCGTCTCGCCAATGTTGGTGTTATAGCCGGCGGCCGCTTGGCCCTGGTCGTAGCGCAGCTTCTCCCAGGAATTGACGGCCGGGTCGAAGAGACGCACCTCTTGATCATCCCAGTCCCAGACGAGTTGTTTTTTGTCTCCGTTAATCATCAGACGACGTGTGCCGTGGCGCGAGACGACGTCGACGACGAGCACCAGGAAGAAGCTACTGTAGTCGAAAATGCAGTTGTAGGTGTCCTCGATTTTTTCCGCTCCCTCGATCTCAATCGTTTTGCGGGCGGTGCCGGTGACGCGGCCCGGAAAGCCGAAGACGGTTGTCAGCCAGCTGAGTTCGAACGGAACGATTTCGCGCGCTCCGCCCGTCGCGGGCTTGGAGACGTAGTAGTCGCGCACGTGCTCGTAGGTGTGCCAGTCAGGGAGATACTGGCCGGAATGGTGGACTATATTCGAAATCCGACCGAGGCGTCCCTCGCGCACGATTTTCGCAACGAGTTGGATGCCCGGGTGGAAAATCATGGTGGAGGATGGCGCCGCCAGCAGGCTCGCCGCGTGGCATGCGGCGTCTATTTCGCGGATGCCATTGTCCACGACGCTGGCTTCGACGAAGAAGGGAATGCAATCCGCGACGGCCTTGGTCATAACGCCGTGGTGTGCGTCAGGCGGGACGGAAATCACCAAGGCGTCGGCGCGGCGGACCGCCGCGGCCTCCTCATAGGTGGCGAACGTCCGAACGCCATAGCGCGCGGCCGTTTCTTCGCGCCGATCCGCGCGCGAGTCCACTCCAAGAATATCGCGATAGCCAAGGGTGTGAAGACAGCGAATTCGTCGCTTGCCCATAGAGCCGAGTCCAATGACGGTAATTTTCATACGAAGGTCAGGAAGAGAACGGAACGCAGCGCAGACGGCGAATGGTCCGGATGACGCGCTCCTGCTGCTCGACGGTCATGTTTGAGCCGGACGGCAGGCAGACACCCCGCGCGTAGAGTTCGTCCGACACGCTATGACCCGCCCGATGCGGATAATATGCGCAGCCTGCAAACAGGGGCTGGAGGTGCAGCGGTTTCCAGACGTGCCGCGCCTCGATTTTTTCGTCGGCCAGCCGCCGAATGAAACGCGTGGGATCGAACGAGCACGCTGCGGGGTCAAGCAGACCCACGGTCAGCCACCGGGTGCTCCGGCCAAAATCTGCTTCCGGCATCCAACTGAACATACCGGTGTCGGCCAGGCCGTCGCGGTAGCGCTCAAACACGGTGCGGCGGGCCTCAACGCGGGACTCAAGGACCCGCAGCTGTCCGCGTCCGATGCCAGCGAGCACGTTGCTGAGCCGGTAATTGAATCCTACCTGAGTGTGCTGATAGTAGGGGGAGGGAACGGGATCGCGCGCTTGGGTGGACAAAAAGCGCGCCTGATTCACGATCGCTTTGTCTTCTGAGACGAGCATACCACCGCCGGATGTCGTGATGATTTTGTTACCGTTGAATGAGAAAATCCCAATGCGACCGAAGCCACCACTGGCGCGTCCACGATAAGTAGCACCGAGGGATTCGGCGGCGTCCTCAATCACAGGCACGCCGTAGCGTGCGCACAGGGCGAGTAGCGGCGCCATGTCAGCGCTCTGGCCGTAGAGGCTCACAACGATCACGGCCTTGGGTAGGGCGCCGCGCGCGGCTGCCTCACGGAGGGCTCGATCCAGCGCTGCGGCGGACATGTTCCACGTTTCCGGCTCCGAATCGATGAACACCGGCGTCGCGCCTTCGTAGAGGATGGGATTGGCGGTAGCGACGAAAGTAAGGCTGGAGCAGAACACGGTGTCCCCCGGCCCAATGTGAAGGACGCGAAGAGCGAGGTGAATCGCTGCGGTGCCCGACACGAGGGCGGCGGCGTGTGCGACCCCCACTCTGGCAGCCAGCTCGCGCTCGAACGCCTCGACATTCGGTCCGAGCGGGGCGATCCAGTTCGACCGAAACGCCGCTTCCACGAATTCGCGCTCCTCTTCGCCGATGTGCGGAGTGGAAAGGAGAATTTGGCTATCCAGCTCGCGGCGCAGGAGCAGTCCGACGGGCCGGTCCCTCCCATCTACGACGGGCAGCTGATCAATGTGCCGCTCGTTCAGGAGCGCCAAGGCCTTCTCAGGATCCGCCGGGGCGGCGATGACGGTGGGCCGTTGCGCCGGAAGCCGAGTGAGTGTGGTCTCGAGGGTCGCGCCCGCGATCAGCAGCCGGCGGAGATCGCCGTCGGTCACGGTTCGCATCAATCCGCCCTCGGTATCGACGAGCAGCAGCACCGTGCGGCCTGTAGCTTCGAGAGTGCTCATGGCCTCGCGAAGCGTGGTGCTAGGACGAACGAGGAGGGCGGTGATCTCAGGCATGGGAGGAAAGGGGACGGGCAGGAATACCCGCGACGGTGCCAGAGGGAGGCAGATCGCGCGTGACGACCGCGCCGGCGCCGATAACAGCGTTCTCGCCGATTACAATGCGCGGCAGCACGACCGCCCCGGTTCCGACGAAAACGCCATGGCCCAGAATGACGCCACCGCCGAGGGCGGCCAAGGGGGCGACGTGGACGAATTCGCCCACCGTGCAGTCGTGGTCGACCACGGCACCATGATTGATGATCGTGCCGCGACCAATCCGAGCGCCGGGAGCGACGAGGGCCCGAGCCGCCAAAAAACAGCCGTCCCCGACAACCGCGCCGGCGGCCACAATCGCGGCGGGGTGATCGACCGTTACTGGTTCGCCGCCCATGGCCAGCATGCGCTCGAAACGCCGTCGGCGCGCATCGTTGCTGCCGATGGTGACATGGAACCGGCACGGCATCCGGCGTTCGCACCATTCTGAGTCTTGGATCGACAGGCTTTCGAAGCACTGCCCCGCAAGACCGGGATCGTCATCGGCGATCTGCACCGAAGCCGCCGCGTTCCTCTGCCGTAATGCATCCAGCACAACGCGGGCGTGACCTCCGGCACCGATCAGCAGTAGGACTTCAGTAGGCATTGTGCTTGCACAGTAAATCCCCCGAGGTTGGCAGGGTAGAGAGCAGGCTGGCAATCTTCTCTCCAGCTTTTCCGTCGCCGTAGACGTTCTCGCAGGGATATCGCCCCCGGGCGAGGGCGTTGTGCAGGGCCAAGGAGATAGCTCCACGTTCCACTGGCACGTCAACGGTATTCAGGTTGCGTTCGCGAGCGTGCTGGCGCGGGCCGACATTGACCACCGGCAAGCCAAAGGACGCGGCTTCGATGATGCCGCTGCTGGAGTTACCCACCAGCACGTCGGCGGCTGCCAGCCAGCCGATAAATTGCTCTCGCGGTAAATGGATGCACGCTCGGAAGCCAGGACGGTGGCACCAGCGGCCAATTTCGGCACGAACGAGGCGATTGCCCGCGTCAGCATTTGGGTGGAAACACAAAATCTGGACATCAGGGATGTCTATAGCGGTCAGCACTTCCGCCATCTCCGCCCCTGCGGTCGCCTCAGTCTGCAGAACGGGATGATAGAGCACGAGCGCAACAGGACGCGAAGCATCGAAGCCGACATGTGTGCAAAGGCTGTGTCGATCGGTCGGTCGCTCATCGGTCAGGCCGTCGAGACCGGGTGCGCCAGTCACAAAAATGTGATCCTGATTCTCGCCCATGCGGGCCAGCCGCTCGCGAGCAGCGAGCGTTGCCGTGAAATGATAGTGGGAGAGTTTCGAGATGGCGTGTCGGACTGGCTCGTCAACCGTGCCGGAACGCTCCCCGCCGTGAAGATGGGCGACCGGAATGTTGAGGTGGATCGCGGCGAGGGCACCTGCGAGCATCTCTGCCCGGTCGCCAAGCAGAAGAACGATGTCGGGTCGATGGTGCAGAAACGCGCGGACAAGCCCGGACAATTCCCGAGCGAGGGCCTCTGCCATAGCCGCACCGGTGCCCGCTTCCAAATCGACAGCAATTCGCGCCAATACTGGTAGGCCGCTTTTAGCGACCTCCTCTGCCGTCATTCCGGAGGCGGCGGAAAGGTGCATTCCGGTGACGAAAAGTCCGAGATCGAGCGATGGATGACGATGAATCCTCACCAAAGTGCGCTCCATCAAACCGAAATCGGCGCGAGTCCCGGTTACATAACCAATCCGCCGCTTCATGTCAGCTGGTCCCAACGCAGCAAGGTATTACGCGGCAGCGCAGTGCGCGTTGAGCGGCCCACGACCCTTGGCCACTCGGGGGGCAAGAGTCCTGTAGCGGGCCGGAGGAAATGGAGGTCTCTTTCGCCGATAATGTGCCCCTCTGGGAGGTCTCGCGTCGTGGCGATACTCCGGCGCACCCCGACTAAATTGCCGATTTCGGCCGCAGATGGACGTTTGATGCCGTCGCCTAATGCCAGCTCGATATCGCGAATGCCGCGGACGAGAGTGGTAAACTCTGCCGGCGTAGCAGAACTGCGATGATCAGGGCCTGGAAGATTTCGGTCGAGCGTCAAATGCTTCTCGACTACGCACGCGCCGAGCGGCACGGCGGCCAGGCAGGCCACTAGGCCTTCAGTGTGATCGGAATATCCGGCCAGTGCTCCAGTCTCGCCCGTCAGCGTCGCCATTGCCCGGAGGTTGGCGTCCGCGAGCTGCGATGGGTAGTTGGTTGTGCACTGCAGAATGACCAGCCCGGGATCACCGTGCGTGCGCAATGTAACTACAGCTGCGCGCACCTCTTCGAGCGTGCTGAGTCCGGTTGAGAGGATTACGGGCCGTCCGAACTTTGCGATTGCGGAGAGAAAGGGCAATTCCACCACCTGGCCGGAAGCGATTTTAAACGCGGAGACACCCAAATCGTGCAACATTTCAGCATCCTCAATGCTGTAGGGCGTCGAGAGAAATATTATGTCGAGCCGCCGGCACTCGTCTAGTAGGAGGCGATGGTGCTTGGCGGAGAGCTCCAGCTTGCGCAACATTGCCAACTGCGATTCAGCGGGGTCGGTCTGCTCCAGCTGGTAAGCTGCTTTAGGGGCTGCCTCGGTCGCTACCCGTTCTGCTCGAAAGGTCTGGAACTTTATGCAGTCGGCTCCGGCCAAACGAGCCTGTCGCACTAGCTCGCGTGCCATTCCGAGGTCACCGTTATGGTTTACACCCGCCTCCGCTATTACAAAACACGGACGGCCCTGACCGACGGCTCTATTTCCGATTTTAATGCTCATGGTTTGTTCCGTCCGCATACCTCGAAATCTAAGCGGAACGGACTATCAGTTGGCGATCCGAAAATTAGCTTTGCGTGAATCAACGTTCGCCCATGGCAAAGCAACGATCGATGAGTTGACCCATGGTCTCCTTGATCGTAGTTAGACATATGTTTCTGCAACTGCCATCGATTTCTTTCGGGATCGCGAGATCACGTGCTTCGTCAGTGGGTTTGTAACCCATCGTCACTAGGTGATGATCCGAATCTATATATTGTAATATCTCTGGAAAGATGCTGAGGAGTGGCGTGCTGATGGACCGCCCATGTTTCTATCTCTGCCGAACAGGCATACCGCAACGCGACCTCTTGTGGCAACCAGTGACCACACACAATCCCTGCCTGTGAGGCCGGGGTGTAAAGGCTTAGCGGTGCGATGATGATCAAGCGAACTGATTCCGTCTGCGATTTACATAAAAAACTGAATGCGCGATTTCCTGCCCCGGAGGGCGGCAACAAGAGGGGATAGCTAATCAGGCGCTCATCGAAGATGATACCGGGCACACCAATTGCGGCTGCTGCGAATCCAATCCCGGGCGGGGCAAGGAAATTTCTGTCGTAAGGACCGCTCATCTTTTCTCTCCCCGATTTCGGCATTAGAGCTATGATGGGCCGAAGGCTCAGATCGGCCGGTATTTGAACTGTCGAATGCCAAAAACGGTTGAAGAAGGGTCGTATGGGAGGAGCTATCATAAGTAATAGTAGAGCTATTAAATAGAGAGAAAAAAATGGAATCGTTCTTAAAACGCGACCCCTGAATGCAGATTGGTCGCTAAAAAGAGTGACTACAGCCAATCCGGTAGGGATTGCTAAGAGTGTTCGAGAAAACATCGGGGAGGCATCGGCGGCTCCTTTCGCGGCCCACGTCATAAAAGGCAGGGCGAAACATGGAGACATCAGGAAAATAACGGGCGCGATGGTAAGCCAACCTACCAAATGATTTCGCCGCCACAAATACACACCGGCGGTCAAATTAATCAGCCCGAATCCGCCTATCATTTCTATGGCTCTATTTTGCGCCGGGCCGCCAATCGTAAAGATGTCAAAACCGCCCCAAAATGTCAGCCAGGATTCGTATTGGAGGTGTGATGCCAATTTAAATAGGTGGGGTAGAGCCCATACAGCACCTGCGTTCACGATCAAAACGAATGAAATAATCCACCATAATCGAAGGCGATATCGGCTCGCCAGCCACCAGAGACACGCTGCCATGGTCCCTATCAAACTAATGACTAGGGATTGAAAATGGTTAAATGCCATGAGTGCCGCGAGCAGGGAGGCCGCGAGCAAGGTATGCGGAATGTGATAGAATCGTCGGCTGACCGTTGGCTTCAAGGCAACGGTTAACCAAACCGTGAAAATCCGGACGAAGGCGACCGCCGCGAGGTGGGCAGGCAGAGTGCTTGCCAAATCGTAGTATCGGAAAAAGGAAAAGCTGCTGTTGCCGAATGTGACCGCTAAAAGAACGACAAAAAGTAAAGCGGGCCGCTCGCTAAGGCCGGTTGCACGCGCAAGCCGATAATATTGCCAACTCAAGAGTAGATTAAAAATCGCTGAATATACGTGAAGCCAGCGCACTTGATCTCCGGCAGACAGCGTTCCTATCAGGCTATATTGAAAAAAGTAATTCGTTTTAAGCCAGAAACTGCATTCCGTTACCGTAGGGAAAAAGTGCCACGCGTTGATTCGCCGATAATGTTCCCACGGGTCGGACGGCCATTCGAGATAAACGCCGGGAATGTAGAAGACGAGGGCGAGGAGCGCCCACGGTAAAGCGGGCGAAACTGCTTTGCTGAGAGCTGAGAGCTGAGAGCTGAGAGCTGAAACGTCTGAAATCTTCGCGGGTAGCTTATCTCTTACGGCAGACTCCTTCACAGTTTTCCACCAAGAGCGAAAAGCGATTGCGGCGAGGATGAAATGGATCGCGTGCAGCGCCCAATAGACGTAAAGTAAACAGGGAACCACGGACGAAGGACCATGGACCAAAGATAGCTGGCTGCTGACTACTGGCGGACGCTCAATGGCGCCTGCCACTGGATTCGCCGGCCATTTCTCCCACTCATAAAGCAGGTAGAAAAACAGGTAGGGAATCAGGAAAGCCCACCCGCTGTAGAAGTAGGCCCGGAGGCTGGGCGCTAGGGTTGAGAGTTGAGACCTGCGACCTGAAAATGAAGAATTGAAAATGGCAAATCTGGCGCTCGGGGCGCCGTGGTGAGAATTTGAGCGGAAATCGGATGCTGTAGGCACGGAATCGGAGGATCGCTTCGACCGTTCAGCCGAGACCGAGCGCCGCGCGTAACTTGGCGGCGATAACCCCACGGCGGAGGTGGGTGACGCGTCCAGTTGAGCGCAAAACGGAGGCCTTGCGGACCTGATAGACCAAGGTGGCATTGACCGCCGTGGCGAACTCAAGTCCGTCGGCATGATCGAGCATGACCTCGGAGGATTTTATCTTGGCCGCCGGAGGTTTCTTCGAACCGAGTAAAACATTGAAGCGGTGTTGGCGAGGATCCTCAATAATATCGGGTGGCGAAAGCACCACGGCGGGGTGTCCCACGGGATCGGTCTCGTCGGCTTTGACGAATACGAGATCCCATCGCTGGAGGTTCATAGCGTTTCGCCAATCGTATTGGCCAGGCGGATTGCTTCATCCGAATACACGAAGTCACCCTTCTTGGCGGGTGGAACAAACTCAGGAACCTCACATGGGATGATTTGGACATAGCCGGTTGGGGTTTTTACCATCACAGGCTGCTTCGTTTTGATCACGCGGCGGGCGATCCCCGAGAAACCTGCTTTGGCCTTGGAAACGGTGAACGTAATCATTGCGTCGATAGTCTCTCGCTTGACCACATCGTGGTCAAGCACGGTGAATCGACGAAAAGTGCGTGGGGTTTATCTCGGTTTCTGCCGGTTCGCTGATCGGGATGGCCCTTCGCGTCGTCCGTGAGGACATTTGTTCGGAGAGACGGAACAGCCTCATCGGACGGCATCCCTATTCGGTGAAATACGGAAGCAACGTTCCTGACGATCCGAACCAAAACCGGAAAGCCTTTGGTTTCGGATTCATTTTTCTGCTGCAATCAGTAGGCTTCGATGGCAAGTGTAGCCCCTCCGAATGCGAAACCGACTTCGATCCGTCCTCAAACCTTATCCGGGTATGCGGTCCATTACTGCGTTGATCGCTTATACAGCGATCTTGGCGGCGAGTTTTTATTTGGCGTACGAGATACGGTTCGATTTTGCGGTGCCGGCTGAATTTCAGCAGGAACGCATGCGGCTGCTCGCTTACGCATTGTCTGTCAAGCTCGTGCTGCTGATCTTGTTTCGACAGACAGGCAGCGTTCTACGCTACTTTAGCATTCCCGACCTTTTCGGCATCGGGGGCGCGATGGCCGTTGCGAGTGCGCTGGTGCTGGCATCGCGTTCCCTTAACGCCGGGACTTACGTCATCCCTCGTGGCGTTGCGTTGGTGGATTTCATCCTGAGTATCGGCGGTCTGTGCGTTTTTCGTCTTAGTCTGCGCGTGCTTCAGGAGCGACTGGTTCTGGCGCAGCGTTTCCCGACGAAATCCATGCAGCGGATTGCGATTGTCGGCGCGGGTAATACCGGCGCTTCGCTGGCGAAAGATCTTCTGAATATGCCTGCCCGGGGGCTCCGCCCCGTCGTTTTTTTCGATGATGACCCTCGTAGAAAAGGGACGTTGATTCATGGCGTGGAAGTGTTGGGGCGGCCGGAGGATCTGCCTGAGTCAAAGGTCGCCAATGTGACGATGGTGGTGATCGCCATGCCTTCAGCGCCGCAGAAGCGAATTCGCGAAATCGTGCTCTTTCTGGCCAAGCATGGTTACAAGGTGGAGATCGTGCCGGCGCTCGAGGATCTCGCGTCAGGTCGAGCGAAAGTCAGCCGGATCCGGCCGGTTGACGTAGAAGATCTGCTGGGGCGCAAGGAGGTCGAACTCGATACCGCATCGATCACGCGCTTTGTTCAGGATAAAATCGTCATGGTTACTGGGGCCGGCGGTAGCATCGGCAGCGAACTCTGCCGGCAGATCGCGCGGCTGAATCCCCGACGACTTTTGATGGTGGAGCAATCGGAGCCGGCACTCTTTGTCATCGAGCAGGAACTCAACCGGGCGGGCTTTACCGGAACGACGACGCCACTGGTTGCCGACATTCTCGATCTGGCGCGGATGAACTCGCTGTTTTCCACCTATTCGCCGCAGGTGGTTTTTCATGCGGCGGCCCACAAGCATGTGTATCTGATGGAGCGGCAGCCGTCGGAGGCGGTTAAAAATAACTCGGTGGGAACGCGGAAGCTGGCGGAAGTGGCCATCGCCCATGCCGCCGAGGCGTTTGTTTTTATTTCCACCGACAAGGCGGTAAACCCGACAAACGTCATGGGGGCCAGCAAGCGGCTCGCTGAACTGCATTTACAGGCGTTGCACGGGAGACGGAAGGAAGCCGACGCTGAGAGTCGGGAGCTGAGAGTTGAGAGCAAGGCGTCCGCGTCCAATGTCCGGTTGGCGAGCGACAGCGGAGACCCAACGTCGACATTGGCGGAAAAATTGAAACGAGCTGGGCAGTCCTCGACGGAGGGTTCACCACCGTTCACTCCTCAGGAAACCGGGGCTTCGTCTCGAACGAAGCTCATGGCGGTGCGTTTTGGCAATGTCTTGGGCTCTTCGGGGAGCGTTGTGCCGATTTTTAGGAAACAGATTGAGGCGGGCGGGCCTGTCACCGTCACACACCCCGACGTCACCCGTTACTTCATGACCATTCCAGAGGCCGTCGGCTTGGTGCTGCAGGCGAGCGTCATGGGGCAGGGCGGCGAAATCTTCGTGCTCGATATGGGCGAGCCGATGAAAATCGTGGATTTAGCCCGCCAGATGATCGAACTCAGCGGCTTCAAGGTCGGCGAGGATATCGACATCCAGTTCACCGGATTGAAAGCGGGCGAAAAACTGTTCGAAGAGCTTCAGCACCATACCGAGCACCACCAACCGACCGAGCATCCGCGAATCATGCGGTTTGTCAGCGGAGCTGATTCGGCCGAAGCCAGTCGGATGGCGATTGCCGAGGTGGAGCCGTTTGTTGACGGAATGTCGGCCGACGACCTGAAGCGCAGCCTCAAGGTCGTAATCCCTGAATATCAGCCCTGCGTAGAATAGTTGGGGGAAGAGAGGGAGAACGGAAGATGGGGAAGACAGGGCGCTGCGCATGCGAGGTGGAGCGGCGGCCGGTAGAGCTGCCGCCCGTCGGCAGTCTGGGGCTTCTCGTTTCGGTGAAATTCCCGACCAGACCGGCTTGTTTTGAACGGGAGGAAACCCGAGGTCGATCCGAAGTCCGAGCCACAACCAACCACATTTTACACCAAGATCGCTGCGATCACGAAGAGCCCTGGCTGATGGCAGGGCGGCGCCGGACTTTGCGAACTTCGCGACCTTCCTGTAAACGTTTTCTCCGATGGGCGTGGCGCCAAGTCTTGCCGTAGAGCGCGCTGCGCGGCGATCGGGCAAGCGAGAGTCATCAATCTAGCTTCTTCAGCTCCGAGTCGACCAGCAGCGAGATCATGTTCTCGAACTTAACGGTCGTTTCCCAGCCGAGCAGGCGCCGCGCTTTGGCGGGATTACCGCAGGGCGCGACCGGCTCGACGCTGGAGGTCAGGCCAACGTCGTAACGCACATGGTCCCGCCAGCTCAGGTTTAAATACTCGAAGGCTCGGCCGACCAGTTGCTCCACGCTGTGCAATTCGCCGGTCGCCAGGATAAAATCGTCGACCTTGGATTGCTGGAGCATCAGCCACATTCCCCGAACGTAATCCGGAGCCCAACCCCAATCGCGACGGCCCTCGAGGCTGCCAAGGGTGAGTTCCTGTTGCAGCCCGCGTTTTATGCGGGCGGCGGCACGGGCGATTTTCATCGTCACGAAATTCGAGTTTCGTCGCGGTGACTCGTGGTTGTAGAGAATAACGGCGCAGGTCTGCAGGCCGTAGGCGATGCGGTAGATACGCGCCATCTGCTGGGAAAACGCCTTCGCAGCCCCGTAGGGCGTCGTGGGGTTTACGGGCGTATTTTCGTCCTGTGGTGACGACGGCGGCGAGCCGAAGACTTCGCTGCTCGATGCGTAAAGAAATTTCGGCGGATCGGGGAGGTCGCGGAGAATTTCCAGCAATCGCAGCGTGGCCATGCCGATGCTGTCGACCGTGCTCTCGGGGAGTTCGAGGCTCAGGCGCGGGCTTGACTGCCCGGCGAGATGGTAAAATTCGTTTGGCTTCGCGCGGCTGATGATCCGCCGGAGATGAGTGGCGTCTTCGAATGCGCCGGTGTGCAGGAAGAGTCGTTTCCCCAAAATTTTCGGATCCCCCACGAGGTGGCGGATATTGCCGCTCGCCAAGCCGTCCGGGCGATGCACCAAGCCGTGCACCTCGTAGCCCTTTTCGAGCAGCAGCTCGCACAGATAGGAGCCGTCCTGGCCAGTGATTCCGGTGATAAAAGCCCTGCTCATGGTAGACTGAATGATTTTTTTAAGCCGTCTCGCCGTCGAACGCATTTGCTCTTCGCTAAGCGTTGCGCCGAGCTAAATGTAAGAAGAGTCGAGGCGCGGCAACGTCAGCCATTCGACGTTAACACTCCGAGCGCCAGGGCGATGGTGTGTCGCCGCCGTATCAGAAGCAATGGTAGCGTCGCACATTTTCACGATCGTAGGCCAAGCAAAGCTGAAAGACCCAGCGCAAAATCGGCCACCCGCAACGATAGCGATGCTCGCGCAAAGGTGGAGTGCTCCGCAACCGAGGTCCACAACCGACTTTGGGCTTGCGTCGCCTTATCTTCACGATGGCTTACGCAATTTTGCAGCGGAACATTCGCATGGTCGATTGTCTTCACCCTTCTCTCTCTTTCAGCCATCACTCTCAGTAAACTCCGAATGGAATACCTTCTCCGTCGTCTCGCTGTGGCCGGTTCGTTCTTTTGCCTGGTGGCGCTTGGCCGCGCGGAGGAGAGGTCGACGGAAGCGCCCCTTCCGGAAAACTATTTTCCAGTCCTCAAGATCCTGATCGATAGCGCTGTCAAGCAGTCGCCCCGGATGATCGCCCGCAACGCCGAAGAGGCTGTTGCCGAGAATAATCGCGTCATCGCTCGTGCGGGACAGCTGCCCACCGTCGGTGGCTACTTTTCTTATTTTCCTTTGGATCGCCAGAGTCGCTTGGTGCAGGTGAACGGCCACGACACCCACGATGTCGGCAACATCCAGAAAATCGGTTACAACTTCTCGCTGTCTCAGCCTCTCTTCTATTGGGGCGCGTTGCGCAACACCACGCGCATCGCCGAGCTTCAGCAAAAGATCACCCAAGGTCAGACCGCTGAATCCTATCGGCTGCTCGTGAACGAGATTCGCGCCCAGTTTCTTCAACTCGTCATAAAAAATGCCTCCCTCGTCAGAACCCGGTTTAATCGGAAGCTGGTGGACGATCAGCTGGAGTTGGCGCGGTCAAAGCTCACGCAACACGTGATCGCTCCGTCCGACATGTTCGGCCCCCAGATTTATGCGGAACAGGCTCATCTCGCCACCGAGCGCCAAGAGGAGGATTTCGCGTCGGCCAAGACCGCGTTCGCCAAGCTGACGGGCGCACCGGTGCTCACCGACGCGCAGATCCCGGATGCGATCCCCCGCATCACGCCAGCCTCGGCCGAATTGCAGTCGCGTCTGACGGCGTTAACGACGCGGTCTGATTTCGAGACGTTCGCGCTGAAAAATCTTCGCCAGCAGATCGAAATCGAAAAACTTAATTATGCGGTGACTAAAACCCGTCTGCGCCCGAAGCTCAGCGCGACGATCGGTTCGAGTCAGGACCAACAGCACTATGCCGGCACTCAGTCGCCGTATCAGGTGCGCGACGATTACGTCGGCCTCTCGCTCAGCTGGTCGATTTTCGACGGTTTCGCCACAGCACGTTCAAAGGCGAATTCACTCGTTCATCGCCGCGAACTCGAACGCGCGTATCACGATCAAACTGAAGATCAAATCACCGCCATCAAAGCGCAGGCGCGGCAGCTGGATTTCTCCGCCCGCAACCTCGCGATCGTCGAAAAATTCCTCGAGGCCGCCGAGGCCGGCCTTCACGGGCGGCAAGAGGACGTGACCCGCGGCCTCTCGTCCGAGGCCGACGTCAGTGCGGCGCAGCTCGCCTTCTATGACTCGCAGCTCAGCGCGTTTGGCGCTCGCTCCGAGTACCTGATGGGTGTCGCCGGCCTGCTCTCGAGCATGCTCGAAGATCCGGCGCTCTCGAATTTGTCCTCCAAGTAGCTCAATGAAAAAAATCCTCCTTGCCGTCGCCGTTCTCGTCGTGGCGGCCTTCGCGCTCAGCAGCTTCCTGAAACCCACGGCGAAGGTGACCGCGGCCTGGAAGGGCAAAGCCGTGCAAGCCGTCCCCGGCAGCGTCACGGTGCAAGCCGAATACCAGATGGAACTGAAGAGCGAGATTCCGGGCCGCGTCATTCACAGCGAGTTGGATCCGGGCAAACGCTTGAAAGCGGGCACCGTCCTCGTGCAGATCGACACCGGCGATCTCGAACTCGAGATCGAGCACATTCAAAGCGAATACGACGCGAAGAAAAAGAGCATCGCCGTCGGTTCCTCGATCAAGCTCGAGCTGGAAAACGCGAACGAATCCCTCGCCAACCACGAGCGTCTCGCGAAAGCCGGCACCTTTCCTCTCTCGGAACTCGACAAGGAGCGCCGCCAGGTGAAGCAGATCGAGCAACGTGTCGCCCTCGAGGATGTCGCGAACACCCAGCAGCTCGCCGCGTTTGAAAACACCCTCAAGGTCAAGCATCGCCAGCTCGACAAGATGACGATCACCGCGCCGTTCGACGGGGTCGTCTCCGCGGTCTATGCGCGCGCCGGCGACCTCATCAACGCCAACACGCCGATCGCCACGCTCATCGCCACGAAGCGGACCATCGAGGCGAAAATCAGCGAGGAAAATTTCGCCAACATCAAACTCGACCAGATCGCGACGGTCCGGTTTCTCGGCTACGGCGACGGGCTGTACGATGCGAAGGTCGTAAAAATTCTTCCGACCGCCGATCCCGAAACCCAGCGCTACGTTGTGCACCTCGACGTAAAGATCGATCCGGACAAACTCGTCCCCGGCCTCACCGGCGAGGTCAACATCACCACGGGCGAGCGCATGTCGGATACCTTGATTCCCCGCCGCGCGCTGTTCGACAACAACGTGTACGTCGTCGAGGACGGCCGAGTGCACTTGCGCAAAGTCGAGGTCGGTTACGTCAGCTTGAACATCGCCGAGGTCACCAATGGGCTGAAGACGGGCGATCAGGTCGTCGTCGAGGAACTCGAAAAATTCCGCGACGGCGACCGGGTGAATGTCGAGGTCGTCAAATAGCACGCACCGTCCGACGGACGTCGCTGTCGTTTCCTGGAGTCTTCTTCTGATGTCACCGAATCTTCGCATCGCCTGCCGCTTTCTCACTGCGAAAAAGCGCGCGATGCTCATGAGCCTCTCCTGCACGGTGCTCGGCGTCGGCCTCTTCGTCGTTACACAGGCGACAACGGGCGGCTTCGAGGATTTTTTCATCAAAACGATTCTTGCGGCCGACGGCGCGATGAAGATCGAGGATAAGGTTCAGGACACGCTGCGCAGCATGAACGCCGCCGGCGGCACCGATTTCATGGTAGCTCACCGCGAGGGCGTGAAATACATCGAAGGCGTCGAAGAGCCGGCGTTGGTGATCAACGCGCTCCGGCAATTTGAAAACGTCTCCGGCACCTCCGCCGTGCTGCGGGGCAACGTCACCGTCCGCAGCGCTGCGCAAAGCGACGCGGCGCAGGTGTTCGGCATCGACATCGACCAGCACACGAAGGTCTCCGACCTCGAGCACCAGATCGTGCTCGGCGAACTCTCCACGTTTCGCGAGTCGCCCGCCGGCGCGCTCGTCGGGAAAGTGCTCGCGGACCGCCTTTATCTCAATGTCGGCGGTTCCTTCCTTCTCGATGTGCAAGGACAGTTGCGCCGCTATCGCGTCAGCGCGATCTACGAGACGGGCATCCGCGACATCGATAAACTTCGCGTCTACGTGCACATGAACGAGGCGCGCTCGCTCCTGAAAAAACCGACCGGCGTGACGTTCATCCAGGTGAACCTCTTCGACCGGGATCGCGCGCCCGCCGACGCGGAGCGGATGTTCGACGTGCTCCGGCACCGCGCGCTGCCGTGGCAGGAGCGCGAGAAAGCCTGGCTCGAAGCGTTTCGCGCGTTGAGCGTCTCGTCGGCGATCACCGTCTCCGTCTTCACGCTCATCGCCGGTCTCGCGATGTTCAATACACTCGCGATGATCGTCCTCGAGAAGACGAAGGACATCGCGATCCTGCGTTCGATGGGCTACGAACGGCGCGACATCACGCAAATTTTCCTCTGGCAGGCGGCCATCGTCCTCGCGATCGGCGCCGTCGTCGGCGCGATTGTCGGCGCGCTCGGCACCTTCGCGGTTTCCCGGATTCCGCTCCCGATCAACGGGATTTTTAAAACCGACACGTTTCAGGTTTCCGTTTCGGGCTGGCACTACTTCTACGCCATCCTGACGGCCGCGATCATGGTCATGGCCGCGAGCATCATCCCCGCGCGCCGCGCCGCGCGGCTCGAGCCTGGGGACATCGTCCGCGGCACGGCTCAGTAAAACGAATTCGCGATGAACCCGGACCCGCAAGCCGCCTCGCTCAGTTGCTCGAACGTCCACCGCTATCTCGGCGTGGGCGAGGGCAGGGTGCACGTGCTGAAAGGCGTCTCGTTCGAGGCGCGCCGCGGGCAGGTCTACGCGATCGTCGGGCCGTCGGGCTGCGGCAAAAGCACGCTGCTCTACCTGCTCGGCCTCCTCGACCAGCCCGACGGCGGCGAGATTTGGATCAACGGCCAGCGCATGTCGAACAGCGACGACCTCGCGCGCACCGCCGCACGCGGCGCGCACATCGGCTTCGTTTTCCAATTTCACTTTCTCATGCTCGAGTTCAGCGCGCTCGACAACGTGATGATGCCGATGCGCAAGCTCGGCAAACTCACGCCCGCCGAGATGGCGGACCGCGCCCACGCGTTGCTCGATTCCGTCGGCCTCGGCGACAAGACCCACCGTCTCGGCACGCAGCTCTCCGGTGGCGAACAACAGCGCGTCGCGGTCGCGCGCGCCCTTGCGAACCAGCCTGCGATCATCCTCGCCGACGAACCGACGGGAAATCTCGACGTCAAAAATTCCGCCCTCGTCTTCGACCTGCTCACGCGCCTCGCGAAGGAAAATGGCCAGGCGGTCGTGCTCGTGACGCACAACCCCGAGATCGCCAATCGCTGCGACACCGTTAGACCGATGCGCGATGGGCTCTTCATCGGGTGACGTGCAGAGTAGGGCGGGCTTCAGCCCGCCACGGTGGAGCGCCAGGGGCTCGGAAGCGGGCTGAAGCCCGCCCTACGGATGACTTCGCCCGCGTTCCCAAAAATCCTCCGCGTTTGGCTGCTCGTCAGCCTCGTCGTCGGTGTTCTCTTCGCGCTTTCCCAACTCGCGGAGATTCCCGCGCGCAGCGCGCTGCGCGGCTACGACAACACCTTCAATTACCTCTGGCTTCGCTCGGCGCTGGTCGATGGCGACTGGGATTTCCGCAACGACCTCGCGCAGTGCGACACGTTGCCGCCCGACTATCGCGCCTCGGCGCTTTCGCTGCCGCGCACGGCGATCGGGCGCGTCCCGAACAAATACGGCGTGGGCTGGGCGGTGCTCACGCTGCCGTTTTACCTCCTGGCCGACGCCCTCGTCGCCGTGGGCCGCGCGCTCGGCGTGGGGACGTTCGCGCGCGACGGATGGAGTCCCGTTTACCAAATCTGCATCCAACTCGGCCACGTCGCCCTCGGCGCCTTCGCGCTCTGGCTGGCGGCACGCGTGGTCGCCGCGTGGAGCGGCGCGGCTGGCGCGTCGCGGGAGAACTCGCTCGCTGGCGTGATCCTTGTCTGGGCCGCCAGCCCGCTGATCTACTATCAGTCGGTGAATGTCAGCATGAGCCATGGCGCGGCGTTTTTCGCCGTCACACTCATGGCGTACTCTCTGATTCGCGCCGAGCGCGCCGACGAAGCCGCCGCTGGGCCGAAGAAAAATTTCCGCTGGTGGCTGCTCGCCGGCGCGGCGTGGGGACTTGCGTTTACGACGCGTTTTCAACTCGGGATCTTCGGCCTGCTCGCGGTTTGGAGCGGCTGGAAACTCTTCGGTGCCGCCGGCGGACGCGGTGTTTTCCGCGCGCTCGCATTTTTTGCCGCCGGCGCTGCGCCATTAGTGTTTCTGCAACTTCTCGCGTGGCATTCGGTGTATGGGGCGTGGTTGGTTTTCAGCTACGGGGTGGAAGGTGAATCGTTCCGCTGGGCAAGCCCTGAGCTGCTGCGAGCACTTTTTTCCCCGTGGCACGGTCTCTTCTACTGGCACCCGTTTCTCCTCGTGGCGCTCGCCGCGCTCGCCGCGTGGTCCGCAAGAAAATCCGGGCTCGCGCTGGTTCTGCTGACGCTCGTCGCGCTCACGATTTATTTGAACTCCGCCTGGTGGTGCTGGTGGTTCGCCTCGGCTTTCGGCAGCCGTTCGTTCGATGCCGCGCTGCTTCCGCTCATGGCTGGCGTGGCGTGGCTTCTGCCACGCACCACTCCGCGCGGGCGCGCCGCCTTGCTCTCGCTCGGCGTCGCGGCGGGCGCGTGGAATTTTTATGTCCTTCTGCTCTATCGCGTCGGCGCGATTTCGCGCAGCGAGCCGGTGACGTGGCTGCAGATGCTCGAAGCGGCGGGAAAAATCCCGCACGCCCTCAGCTTTTAGGCGTACCGGTGGCATTCGCCGCGCCGTTCGGGTCATTAGCGCGACCGCGCCTGACCGTCAGCGGACGTCATATTTCGAGAACAAAAAATGCGCATTCGGAAATTTTGGTTTACATCTAAAACCCCGCTCCCTTCCTTGGCGCCGACTCTAACCATTTCACTGTCACCGTGAGCCACGACCCATCGCGAAAACACTTTCTCGGCAAACTGATCGGACTTGCGGCCGTCGCTGGGCTGGCTCCTCGCACGCTCGCGAAACCGGTGCTCGCCCCGACCGAAAATCCCGCCACGCGGGACTCCGCGAAAATTGCGATTCGCTCCGATGCCCGCACGGTGGCCCGTCGCGCTGATTCGATCTAAACCACCCTCCGAGACGGCAACCGACGACTCCCCGGCACATGTCGAACCTTTTTCCGAAATCGGCGAACAAGCTCCCGTTCCAGATCGTGATCTATCTGGTCGTGCTCTCCTGCATCGCCACCGCTGGCGCCACGTACTACATGACGCCGAAATACACGCGCGTCGGCTACGCGCCGGTCCAGCCGGTGCCCTACAGCCACGCGCTGCACGTCGGCCAGCTCGGCCTCGATTGCCGCTACTGCCACAGCAACGTCGACAAGTCCGGCTACGCGAACCTGCCGACCTCGCAGACGTGCATGAACTGTCACAACCAGGTGAAGAAGGACAGTCCGTTGCTCGAGGTCGTCCGCCACAGCGCCGAGACCGGCGAGCCGGTGCCATGGGTGAAAATTCACAATCTGCCCGACTTCGCCTACTTCAACCACTCCATCCACGTGAATCGCGGCGTAAGCTGCGTGGAGTGTCACGGGCAGATCAACGAAATGGAAGTCGTCGCGCACGACCAACCGTTGAGCATGGGCTTTTGCCTCGACTGCCATCGCCATCCCGAGTCCCGCGTCCGCCAGCCCTCGGACGTCTTTAACCTCAACTCGAAGACGATCGCTGCGACCGCCGGCCTCGAGGCCGGCAAGAAATTTGTGCACGACTGGAAGATTTCGCCCCCGCAAAGCTGCACCGGCTGCCACCGATGAAACGCAAATTTGAACATCCCGCTCCATCGGAACGAGAGCTGACTGGCCCGAAATACTGGCGCAGCCTCGACGAACTCGCGCAGACGCCCGGCTTTCAGGCGCAGCTCGTGCGCGAATTTCCGGAGGGCGCGTCCGAACTCAACGGCGTCGATCGCCGGAATTTTCTGAAACTGATGGCGGCTTCGTTCGCGCTCGGCGGACTCGGCCTCGCCGGCTGTCGCCGCCCGGAGCAATACGTTCTGCCCTACGGCAAATCCGTCGAGGGTGTGATTCAGGGCCTGCCACTTTATTTCGCCACCGCGATGCCGCTGCGTCGCTCCGCGATCCCGCTCCTCGCTGAAACCCATCAGGGCCGTCCGACGAAGCTCGAGGGTAATCCGTCCTACGCGCCCCACGGCGGCGCCAGTTCGCTGCTCGCGCAGGCGTCCGTACTCGATCTCTACGACCCCGAGCGCGCGACCCAGCACACGCAGGCGGGCCGCGAGTTGAAGGCCGCCGAGGTGAACGCGCTGCTCGCGAAGCTCGGCGCCGATCACGCGGCGAACGGTGGCGCAGGCCTTGCGTTTGTTGCCGAGGAATCCAGCTCGCCGACCCGCGCGCGCCTGCTGCTGCAACTCCGCGCGAAATTCCCCCGTGCCATCTGGGCCGAATACGAGCCCATCGCCGACGAACCGCCCGCCGGCGCCGCCCGCGCCGCCTTCGGCGCGAGCGTGACGCCGCTTTATCGTTTCGCGAAGGCGAAGCGCATCGTCTCGCTCGATGCCGACTTCCTCCGCCCCGACGGCGGCGGCCTGTATTACGCCCGCGAGTTCACGAAGGGCCGTCGCGTGGTCACGAAGGAAGACGCCGAGGCGATGAACCGCCTCTACGTCGCCGAGAGCGGCTTCACCCTCACCGGCAGCATGGCGGATCACCGCCTCCGCCTCGCGAGCAGCCACATGCTCGCACTCGCCGCGGCGCTCGCCGCGAAAGTCACGGGCGCCGACACGTTCGCCGCGTCGGCCACGGGCCTCGACATCAAGCCGGGCTGGATCGACGAATGTGCTGCGGACCTCCTCGCGAATCGTGGCGCCAGCCTCGTCGTCGCGGGCGCGCACCTGCCCGAGCAAGTCCACGCGATCGCTTATGCGATCAACGCGTTCCTCGGCAATATCGGCGCGACCGTCGACTTCGTCACCACGCCCGCCTCCGCGGCGAGCAGTCTCCAAAGTCTCGCTACGGCGATCGGCGCAGGCTCGATCGACACGCTCGTGATCCTCGGCGGCAATCCCGCCTACAACGCGCCCGCCGATCTCGAATGGTCGAAGCGGCAGGGCTCCGTCGCGAACGTCGTTCGCCTCGGCTACTACGTCGACGAAACTTCCGCCGTATCGGCGAAAGGCACCCACCTCGCCGCGGCGCACTATCTCGAATCGTGGGGCGACGCCCGCACGGTCGACGGCACGATCGTGCCGGTCCAGCCGATGATCCTGCCGCTCTTCGGCGGCCTCACGGAGATCGAGGTGCTCGCGCGCATCCTCGGCGCCACGAATCCCGATCCTTACGCGCTCGTGTTCGAGACGGTCACCGCGACAGCCGGCGGCGATCCCGAGAAAGCTTTCCGCCAGTTCCTCCACGATGGCTTGCTCGCGAATTCGGCCTACCCGGTCGCCTCCGTCAGCTACAACGCCGGCGGCGTTGCCGCATTGTTCGCCGCCGCGCCGCGGGCCGAAGCACTCTCGTTGAACAACCTCGAGGTCCGTTTCGTCACCGACTACAAAATGGACGACGGTCGCTTCGCCAACAACGGCTGGTTGCAGGAACTGCCCGATCCGATCTCGAAAATTTCCTGGGACAACGCGATCCACGTCAGTCCGCGGCTCGCCCGCGAGTTGGGCGTGTATCCGAAAAGCTCCATCCTACAGGTCGCCCGCGTCGAGGGCGTGGAAGAAGACTCCCTTGGTCGCGACAACGCGCGCATCGCCGAGGTGACGATCGGCGGCCGCAAGATTCGCGGGCCGGTGCACATCCAGCCCGGCCTCTCGAACTACACGCTGGTGCTTCCGCTCGGCTACGGCCGCTCGAAGTCCGGACACATCGGCACCGGCGCAGGCTTCGACGTCTACCCGCTTCGCACGACGAGTTCGCTCCACTTCGCGACGGGCGCGAAAATCGCCCTTACCGAGGAGATGCATTTGCTCGCGAATACCCAGGTTCACTGGTCCATGGAAGGCCGCGATCTCGTGCGCGAGGCCAACGCCACGGGGTCGGAGGGTTTCGCCGAGAATCCCGGTTTCGTTGAAGTGGGCAGCATGGAGGCCGAGACGCCCTCGACGATTGGTGACGTCGGCAAGGCCATGACGCCCGCCGAGCGCGCCACAGCGATCCCGCGCGGCAATTCGCTTTATCAAACGCCCAACGCGATCGACAAAACCGGATTCACCGGTGTGCACCAGTGGGGCATGTCGATCGACCTGAACACCTGCATCGGCTGCAACACCTGTGTCATCGCCTGCCAGGCGGAGAACAACATCCCGATCGTCGGACGCGAGCAGGCGCTCCGTGGTCGCGAGATGCACTGGATTCGTCTCGACCGCTACTACTCCGACGGCAAGGCCGATCCGGGCGCGTTTGGCGGCAAGGGTAACACCGAGCTGCCTGAAGACCCGCAAGTCTCGTTGCAGCCCGTCGCATGCATGCAGTGCGAACTCGCTCCTTGCGAAACCGTTTGCCCGGTCAACGCCACCGTCCACGACGAGGAAGGCCTCAATGCGATGGCCTACAATCGCTGCATCGGCACTCGTTACTGCGCGAACAACTGTCCTTACAAGGTTCGCCGCTTTAATTATTTCGACTGGAACCAGCGCAGCCTCGATAGCCTTTACCTCGGGCCCGCGGGCCCGCACGGCATGCCGGAACTCGTGAAAATGGTGAAGAACCCCGAGGTTACCGTGCGCATGCGCGGCGTGATGGAAAAGTGCACTTACTGCGTGCAGCGCATCGAAAACGGCAAGATTCAGCACAAGGTGAAGGTCGCCCAGGAAGGTCACCCGCAGGACATCGTCGTGCCGGATGGCGTCATCAAGACGGCGTGCCAGCAGGTGTGTCCGGTCGACGCCATCGTCTTCGGCAACATCCTCGATCCCGAGAGTGCCGTGTCGAAAGCCAAGGCCCGCTCGCAGGACTACTCGCTGCTCGGCTACCTCAACACCCGGCCCCGCACCACCTATTCGGCCAAGCTGCGCAATCCCAATCCGCGCATGCCCGACTACGCCGCGCTGCCGCTCAGCCGCCTCGAACACGATCGCAAAAACGAACCTCCGGGCATGGAAGAACATTCGGAAAAGGGTGGGGCGCACGGCGAAGAGCCGAAAGCCGGCCACGCTTCAATCAAGGTGAACAAATTCTTCGGAGGACTTAGCTAATGGCTCACGCTGAAAACGCCGCTGCGCCGGCCATTTTGCAGGAGGTCAAGCCCGCTGTCTTCCCGCGCGCCGTGCTCGTCGAGCATGGCCGCAGCTTCTCGTGGATCACCGATAAGATCTGCGGGATCATCGAGGGCAAGACCCCCGGCTGGTGGTGGGTTTGCTTCATCCTGGCGTGCTTCGTCGCGTCGTTCACCGTCGCGGGCATTGCCTATCTCGTCGCGACCGGTGTCGGCGTGTGGGGCCATCGCACGCCGGTCAACTGGGGCTGGCCGATCGTGAACTTCGTTTTCTGGATCGGTATCGGCCACGCGGGCACGCTGATCTCCGCGATCTTGTGCCTCCTCCGCCAGAAGTGGCGCACGTCGATCAATCGCGCCGCGGAAGCCATGACGATCTTCGCGGTCGTGTGCGCGGCGATCTTCCCGGTCTTCCATGTCGGTCGCGTGTGGTATGCCTGGTTCCTGTTTCCCCTCCCGAATTACAATAACATCTGGCAGAATTTCCGTTCGCCGCTCGAGTGGGACGTGTTCGCGGTTTCGACCTACGGCACGGTTTCGGTGCTCTTCTGGTACATCGGCCTGATCCCCGACCTCGCGATTTTGCGCGACCGTTTCGAGGCGGCCGGCAAGCGCACGCGCTCGTTCCTCTACGGCCTGTTCGCGATGGGCTGGCGCGGTTCGAACCGCCACTGGAGCAACTACGAGATGGCGTACCTGATCCTCGCCGGCGTCGCGACGCCGCTCGTGCTCTCGGTGCACACGATCGTGTCGTTCGATTTCGCCGTGTCGCTGATCCCCGGCTGGCATACCACGATCTTCCCGCCGTATTTCGTCGCGGGCGCGATTTTCTCCGGCTTCGGCATGGTGCTCACGCTCATGCTGCCGCTGCGGGCGATCTACAAGCTCGAGGATCTCATCACGCAGTACCACATCGACTGCATGTGTAAGATCACTTTGGCGACGGGCACGATCGTCGGCTACGCCTACGCGATGGAGTTCTTCATCGCGTGGTACGGCTCCAATCCCTACGAAGGCTTCACGTTCATCAATCGCGCGTTCGGCCCCTACTGGTGGTCCTATTGGATCATGATCTCGTGCAACGTGATCACGCCGCAATTCTTCTGGTTCAAGAAGGTGCGCAACAACACCACGCTCGTGTGGGTGCTCTCCATCTTCGTCAACGTCGGCATGTGGTTCGAGCGCTTCGTCATCATCTGCACCTCGCTCACCCGCGACTTCCTGCCGTCGAGCTGGGGCTACTTCAGCCCTTCGATCGTGGATATCTTCACCTTCTTCGGGACGTTCGGCGTGTTCTCCGTGCTGTTCCTCCTCTTCATCCGCTTCCTTCCGATCATGCCGATGGCCGAGTTGAAAGCCGTCACGCCGCAGGCGGACGTCCACGGCCACGGTCCCGACGACCACCCGCAAACCACGGGTTTCGGCGACCCGGTCAAGCTGGAGGAAATCTAACTTCCGACCATGGCTGCACAACCTTACGGCGTGATCGCCACCTTCCAGACGCCCGCCGCGGTTTACCACGCGGCGGAGCAGGTGCGCGATGCCGGCTATAAAAACTGGGACGTGATCGCTCCATGCCCGATTCACGGCATGGACAAAGCCATGGGCTTGAAGCGCTCGATCGTCCCGCGTATCTCGCTCGCCGGCGGCATCACCGGCTTTTGCACCGGCATGTCGATGATCTGGTTCACCGACAAGTTCGACTATCCGCTCGTCGTCGGCGGCAAACCGCTCTTTTCGCCGATGTTCGCCTTCCCGGTTTCCTACGAACTCACGATTCTGTTCACCGCCTTCGCGACGATCATCGGCATGTTCCTCGTCAACGGCCTGCCGATGCACTATCATCCCGTGCTGAAGTATCCGAAGATCAAACGCGGCATGGACGACCTCTTCTTCATCGTCATCGAAGCCCGCGATCCCCGCTTCAACGCCGACAACACCCGGGCGCTGCTCGCCAAAGCCGGCGGCACGGAAATCACCGACCTCGAGGCCTGACCCATGCGCAACGTTTACCTCGTCACCGCGTTCCTCGTGGTCGTCGCCGTCTCCATCCTCGGCGTGCGCGGCACGCATTTCACCAAGCCGCCCGCCGACGTGTTTCCCGAGTGGGCTTTCCCGGGCATGAAGTATCAGCCCAAATACAAGCCCCAGCGCGAAAGCGCCTTCTTCGCCGATGGTCGCGTCGACCGCCCGTTGCCCGCGCATACCGTCTCGCGCGATCCACTCCGCAACGACGACGCGCTCTACGCCGGCAAAAATCCCGACGGCTCCTGGGTGCGCGGTTTTCCCGCCGGCGTCACCGTCGACGAGAAATTCATGACCCACGGCCGCGAGCGTTTCACGATTTACTGCCAGCCTTGCCACGGCGCCGTCGGTGACGGCAACGGCATCACGAAGCACTATGGCATGGGCGCCACGCCCACCTACCACGACCCGCGCCTGCGCCAGATGGCTGAAGGCGAGATTTTCAACACGATTACCCACGGCAAAGGCAACATGCAGCCCTATGCGGACAAACTTCTCCCTGAGGAGCGTTGGGCCGTGATCCTCTATGTCCGCGCGCTCCAGCGCGCCCAAACCGGCACCGCGGCCGACGTCGCCGACGCGGCCGCCCGCAAAACTCTCGGACTCCAATGAGCTCCCACGTCGCTTCCGCCCCTGCGGCCCTTCCGGCTGAGTCCACTGCTTCGAGCGCGTCCCGTGCGCTCATGATCGGCCTCGCCGGCATCGTGGTCACCGCCCTCGGCATCTTCGTTTCCGGCGCGCAACACGTCGCCTACGCGTGGCTGGTCGGCGTCACCTATTGGACCGCCATCGCGATCGGCATGCTGATGATGTGTCTGATTCATCACATCTTCGACGCCTCCTGGTCGGTGGTCATCCGCCGCCAGTGGGAGCACGGACTCTCCGCCTTCAAGTGGCTCGCGCTGCTCTTCCTGCCGCTGCTCCTCGCCACGTGGTTCTACCGCGCCGACATCGTCTGGCCGTGGATGGATCCGCACCACGTCGTGAACGGTGGCGAGACGGTCGGTCACGATCCGCTCTACCTGAAGAAATCCGGCCTGCTGAACATGAACGTGTTCGTCGGCTGCTACGTTGTTTTCTTCGGCCTCTGGATCTGGCTTTCTGCTCGCCTGCGCAAGGCGTCCTTCACGCAAGACCTCGACGGCAACGCCGCGTGGACCATCAAAAATCGCATCACCGCCGGCATGGGCCTGCCCATCGGCGCGCTCACGCTGACTTTCGCCGCGATCTTCTGGGTGAAGTCCCTCGAATATCACTGGTTCTCGACGATGTATGGCGTGTGGTTCTTCGCGAACTGCGTGCGCGGCGCTCTCTGCTGCGGCGTGCTCATCATGGTCTGGCTGCTCGATCGCGGCGACTACCAAGGCGTGCTCAATAAAAACCATTTCCACAGCATCGGCCAGCTGATGCTCGCGTTCACCATCTTCTGGGGCTACGTCACCTTCTCCCAGTATTTCCTGATCTGGAACGCCAACGTCCCCGAGGAAACGTTCTGGTATAACCTCCGCGAACTGAATCGCGACGGCTCCACGAATTCGTGGTGGTATGTCGGCCTCGTCATTCTCTTCGGCCACTTCGTCGTCCCGTTCTGCGCGCTGCTGTCCTATCGCTTCAAAGTCACGCCGCACATCATCCGCCGCATCGCGTGGTGGGTGCTGACGATCATCTTCGTCGACATCTGCTACAACGTCCTCCCGGCGTTGAAGGATGCTCACGGCGATCCCGAACCGCTGCTCTCGCTCAACTTCATCTGGGTGCTCACCTCGATGGTCGGCGTCGGCGGCGTCTGCGTCTGGGCCTACCTGAAAAGTTTTCCGACCGCGAAGCTCATTCCGATCCGCGATCCGCGCATCAACGAGTCCCTGACCCACCATGAGTGAGAGCACGTCCCATCGCGCCCCATTGATCAGCGTCCTGGGGATCTTCATCCTCTTCGCGCTCTTCCTCGGGCTCGTCTACTATCTCTACCTGCCGCGGCACACCGGCGCGTTCACCGACGACGGCATTCACACCGCCACCCAGCGGAAAAAGAACCTCGCCGACCTCCGCGCGAAGGAAGCCAAGCAGCTCGGCAGCTACGCCTGGGTCGACCAGAAGGCCGGCGTCGTCCAACTCCCGCTCGAGCGCGCCATGGAGCTCACGCTCCAGCAACACGCCAAACGCTAAATTCTTTCCGTGATGTCCACCGTTTCCCCAGCCGAAGTGACCGAGATCGACGCGACCGCGCGTTGGCCGATTTCGCTCCTCGTCGCCTCCGCGTTGTCCTGGCTCCTCGTCAGCGGCGCCCTCGCCCTCGTCAGCCTCGCGCAGTCGCTCAATCCCGCGTTTCTCGCGGATTGTCCCGCCTTCACGTTCGGGCACGTGCGGTATCTGCAGGAGAGCGCGTTCATCTACGGCTGGGTCGCCAACGCCGGCTTCGCCATCGCCCTTTGGATTCTCGGCCGCCTCGGCGGTTCGCCGCTACGCTCCCTCAACTGGGCGGTCGCCGGCGCCGTCTTCTGGAATCTCGGCGTCACGCTCGGCCTCGTCGGCATCGTCCTCGGCGACGGCACGTCCGTCGCGTTGCTCCACCTGCCGCGCTACGTGCAACCGCTCCTGCTCGTCGCCTTCGGCGCCATCGCCGTGCCCGGCGTGCTGGCGTGGACCGGCCGCGATCGCGCGACGACTTTTGCTGCGCAGTGGTATGCCGTCGCCGCGCTCTTCCTCTTCCCATGGCTCTTCTCCGCCGCGCAGGTGATGCTCATGTGGGCGCCCGTTCGCGGTGTGCTCCAGGCGATCACCGCCGGCTGGTTCGTCCAAGGCGCGTGGACCCTCTGGATCGCGCCGCTCGCCCTCGCCGCCGCCTATTACCTCGTCCCGAAAATCACCGGCCGCGTGATCCCGAACTACGATTTTGCGCCGCTCAGTTTCTGGACGCTCCTCGTCGTCGGCGGTTGGACCGGAGGACGCCACCTGATCGGCGGACCGGTGCCGGCCTGGGTGCCCTCGATGGCGATCGTGTCGTGCTCGCTGCTGCTCTTCCACTACCTCGTGACCGCGCTGAATCTCCGCGGCGCATTCGGCCAGCGCAGCCTGACGCTCAAGTTCATCGCCTTTGGCCTCACGGCGTATCTCCTCGGCGGGCTCGCCGACGCCGTCACCGCGATGCGCACCGTCGCGCAGTTCACGCAGTTCACCTGGATCCCACAGGCGCAGAGCCAGCTCGCGCTGAACGGCGCCTTCTCGATGATCGCGTTTGGCGCGATTTATTTCCTGATGCCGCGCCTGAAGCTCAGCCCGTGGCCGTCGACGGCGCTGATCCGCACGCACTATGTCGCCGCGCTTCTCGGGACGATCGGTCTCGTCGCGGCGCTCGCGACCGCCGGCTACGTTCAAGGCACCGATCTGGCCAACGCGTCCGTCTCCTTTGCCGACATCGCCGCGCACACGCGCCCGTGGCTGCTCGCTGCGGCGGCCGCGCAGGCGCTGCTGCTCGTGGGTAATCTCTTCCTTGCGCTTAATTTCGCGCGCCTCTGTTTTGCCAAGTCCGCGGCACCCGCCGCCAACCTGTTCCGCCAGCCCGCAGTGATGGAGGCGTCTGTCTCATGAGAAACGGTCTGATCTTCTTCGTCGGCCTGTTCGCCGCGCTCGCCTTCTCGTGGGCCGGCGTCGTGCTCTGGCCCAACTACCAGCTCGGCCGCCTCGCGCCGCTTTTCGACGAGACCGAGGGAAAAGCCTTCCCGGCTCGCACCTCGGGCATCGGCGCGGAGGGGCGTTTCGTGTACGAGGATCTCGGCTGCGTCGCGTGCCACACCCAGCAGGTGCGCCGCCCCGATTTTGGTTCCGACAAGGAGCGCGGTTGGGGTGAGCACCAGAGTGTGTCCCGCGACTACATTTACGACACCCGCGTTCAACTCGGCGAAAGCCGCGTCGGTCCCGACCTCGCGAATGTCGGCGGCCGGAAGACGCCCTACGACGCGCAGGATCTCTACAAGCTCCTCTACGCCGGTTCCGGCACGATGCCGTCCTACAAGTTTCTCTTCGAGCAACGCGCCACCGCCGGCCGCCAGCCGTCGGATTACGCGCTCGATCTTCACGGCCGGTTCGCGCCGGCCGCCGGTTACGAGATCGTGCCCACGCTGCGGGCCCGCCGGCTCGTCGCCTATTTGTTGAGCTTGAATCATCCCTACGAATATCCCGAGGCCCGCCCGTTCGAGCCTGCCGCCGAGCAGAAGGAAGGGGAGAAGAAATGAGCGACCCATCCTCCGATCCACGCCTGGAGCAATCCGGCGCGACCGACGCGAGCCTCCTCTCCGCGCACGAGAAGCAGCTCGGCAAGAAACCCGACGACGGCGGCCACTACAAGATGCTGCCGATCGTGCTGCTCTTCATTTTCAGCGGGCTGATTTTTTACTCGGGCACCTATCTCAACCGCTACTCCGGCCACTATCACTCCGAGATTTTCAACGAGCACGCGAAGCCAGCCGCCGGCGGCGCCGCTGCGGCGAAAATCGATCCGGTGGTGCTCGGCAAGAAAAGTTACGAGCAAGTCTGCATCACGTGCCATCAGGCCACCGGCCAGGGCGTGGCCGGAATTTATCCGCCGCTCGCCGGTTCCGAGTGGGTCACGGGTTCGCCGGAGCGCGTGATTCGCATCGTCCTCTACGGCCTGAAGGGCCCGCTGCAGGTCGAAGGCAAGGCTTTCGGCCAGGCTGCCATGCCCGTCATCGGCAAGGTCACCGGCTCGGGTTACAATTGGACCGACGACCGTATCGCCGCCGTCCTCACGTATGTTCGCCAGGAGTGGGGCAACAAAGCCGGCCCCATCACCGCTGCGCAGGTCGCTGCCATCCACACGAAGGAAGGCGATCGTCACGAGTGGACGCAGGAAGAACTCCAGAAAATCCAGTAAGCCGCCCTACGTTTCGTCTCTCTTTCGCCGCGCCGAAATTTCGGCGCGGCTTTTTTTTTTGGTGCGGAAATTGCCGACGCCTGCGCGGAGGTTGCGTTTTGCCGACGCGGGCCGCGAAAAGCTTTGAAAAGCGCGAAAGTCGGTCGGCATATGACACTGCGCTCATGCTCACCCCGTTTTTTCGCCGGCGCTCCTATCTTCCGTTTTTTGTCGAGTTGCTCGCCACTGTGGCCGCGCGTGCGCTTTACCGCGTCCGATTCAGCGGGAGCGAACACGTCCCGCTCACGGGCGGGGCGGTCGTGATCGCGAACCATCTCTCCTACGTCGATCCGATCGTGCTGCAGTTGGCGTGTCCGCGCCGGATTCGCTTCATCGGCTTCGAGGGGCTTCAGAACAACCCTTTCTTCAATCTCTGCCTGCGCTGGAGCGGCGCCCGGCTGATCTCCTCGCAGCATCCCGCCGGTGGCATCAAGGCCGCCATCCAGGCGGTGAAGGCCGGCGAACTCGTCTGCATTTTTCCCGAGGGACACATTTCACGAACCGGCCAGCTCATGGAAATCAAGCGCGGGTTCGAGATGATCGCCCGCCAGGCTCGCGTGCCGGTGATCCCCGCGGCGATCGACGGACTTTGGGGCTCGGTGTTTTCCTTCGCCGGCAACAAATATCTCTGGAAATCGCCGCGGCTGAAATCCACGCCGGTGTTTGTCGCGTTCGGCCCGTCCATCCCGCCGGAGCAAGCCACCGTCGCGGTCGCGCGCAAGGCCCTGCTCGATCTCGGCTCCGTCGCCTTTGACGAACGCCCCGTGCTCCGCCGCCACCTCGCCCGCGAATGCGTGCGCTCCCTCGCGAAACGCCCGGGCCGCGTCCTCGTCGTCGATCGCACCGCCGACCGTCGCCCGATGACGAGCGGCCAGCTCCTCGCCGCCGCCGCGGTGCTGGTCCGGCGGATTCGCGCGGTGGCGCCGGAGAATCGCGTGGGCATCGTGCTGCCGCCCGGCGCCGGCGCTTTCATCGCGAATCTCGCCGTGCTCTGCGCGGGCAAGATTCCCGTCAACCTCAACTTCACGCTCGGGCGCGCGTCGGTCGAGGCGAGCCTCCGGCTCAGCGGTATTCGCACCGTCTTGTCCGCCGAGGCTGTGCGGACAAAAATTCCCACCTTTCCGTGGCCGGAGCACACGCTCGATTTGCGCGTCGAACTTGCCGCGGCCGGCGGCAAGCGCGCAATGCTGCCGTGGCTGCTCGCCGCGTGGCTGCTGCCGAATCAATGGTTCGCGAATCTCCTGCGGCTCCCACGCGTCGGCGACCGTGCCGAGGCCGGCTTGCTTTTCACCAGCGGCACGGCCGGCGAACCGAAGGGCGTCGTGCTCACGCACCGCAACATTCTCGCGAACTGCGCGCAGATTTCCTCGCTCTCGATCCTTCCCCAAAAGTGCTCGCTGATGGGCTGCCTCCCGATTTTCCACAGCATGGGCTTCACGGTGACGCTCTGGTACCCGATGCTGCGGGGCTGCCATGTCGTCACGGTTCCGAGTCCGCTCGACACCCGCAAGATCGTCGACGCGATTCGCGACGAGGGCGTCACCGTGCTGATCGGCGCACCGACGTTCGTGCGCCCGATCCTGAAACGCGCGCAGCCCGCCGAGTTGAAGTCGCTCGATCTCGTGGTCACGGGCGCGGAAAAACTCCCGGACGACCTTTACCGCACGTTTCTCGAAACCTTCCACATCGAGATTCTTCAAGGCTACGGACTCACCGAGACGACGCCCGCGACGAACATCAATCAGCCGCATCCGCCGATCACGACGGCCACGGCGGAGCCGCAGACCGGCAAACGCCCCGGCTCCACGGGCCGGCTGATGCCCGGCATGACGGCCCGTATCGTCGATCCTGATTCGGGGCGCGAACTCGCCGTGACCGAAACGGGCATGGTGCTTTTCCGCGGCGCGAATGTTTTTTCCGGTTACCTCAACGACGAGAACAAGACGCGCGCCGCGTTTCGCGATGGCTGGTTCGTGACCGGCGACCTCGGCCGGTTCGATGAAGACGGTTTTCTGTTCATCGAGGGGCGCCTCTCGCGTTTTTCCAAAATCGGCGCGGAGATGGTGCCGCACGTCACGATCGAGCAGAAGATCGTCGAGACGTTCGGCTGGGACCAGACCGAGCGGCCGACGATCGCGATCGCGAGCGTGCCCGATATGACGAAGGGCGAAGCGCTGGTGCTGTTGACGACGGAAAACGTGACGAGTGAAGAACTCCGCGCCCGCCTGCTCGACGCCGGGCTGCCCAACCTGTGGGTGCCGAAAATCATCAAGCGCGTGGCGCAGATCCCGATGCTCGGCACCGGCAAGCTCGACCTGAAAGGTTGTCGCGAACTGGCGCTGAGCGCGCTTCTATAGGAGCCTGCGCGCAGGCGATGTCGGCTGGGCGGGGACGTGGCCCGGGATGGTGGCCGTGTGCGGAAGCGGGTAACGCGCGCGGCCGATGGCGCGGTCGGAGCAGACGTGAGAGCCCACGGCTCTTGCGCACCGACCAGCAGGGTTCACGAGGGAGAAGCGATGGGGGACACCGAGATCTCGGCGCGGGTGCGCTCGGCATATTTAACCCAGCGGCGGGATTTCCAGCGGCGATACATCAATATGCCGCGGGCCCATTCGTCGGTCGCCATCGCGATCCAGATGCCGAGCACGCCGAGGCCGAGTTTGAGCGAGAGCAGCCACGCGAGGGGCACCCAGAGGAGCCACATCGAGAGCGCGGCCATCTTGATCGGGAAGCCGACGTCGCCGGTGGCGCGAAGGGAATTGATCACGATGATATTAAACACGCGCCCGGTTTCGAGGAGGATGGCGAAGCGAAGAAGCGTCGTGCCGGTGGCGACGATCGCGGGGTTTTTGGTGAAAAAACCGATGAGCCATGGGGCGAGCGCGGCGACGACCGCGATCGTGCCGATCGCAAAGGTGAAACCGGTGCGCAGACTGGTGAGCAGAGTGCGATAAGCCTCGTCGAGGCGACCGGCACCGACGTTGTAGCCGACGAGGATCTCGGTGCCGAGGCCGATGGAAAAACTCGAGAGCATCACGAACCACTGGATTTGTATGCAATAGGATTGGGTCGCGAGCGCATCGGCGCCGAGGCGGGCGGTGAACGTCGTTACGGTCATCAGGGCGATCCAGTAACACACGTTTTCGCCGGCGGCGGGCAGGCCGATTTTCAGCACGCGAGCGACTTTACCCCAATCGATGTTGATGAAATCGCGCGCGCGGAGCCGGAGATGAGTGCGATAGTCGAGCAGGATCCAGAGCGTGACACAGGCGCAGCAGCGGCTGAACACGCTGGACAGCGCGACGCCGACGACGCCCATCTTGGGCGCACCGAACAGGCCGAAGAGCAGCACGCAGTTGCCGGCGACGTTGAGGATGTTTTGGCCGACGGTGACGAACATCGCATCGCGCGTGTGGCCGTGCGCGCGGAGCACGGCGGCGATGGACATGTTCATCGACTCCATAAAAAGGGTTCCGCCCATCATCGAGAGGAATGGCAGCGCATAGGGCATCAGGCCTGGCGGAAGTTGCATCAGGTGCAGCAACGGTGCGGCGAAAACAAAAACGGTGATGCTCGCGAAGAAGCCGAACCACGTATTCACCGCGATCGAACTGGTGGTGAGGCGTGAGGCGCCGGCGCGGTCGTGCGCCCCGAGGTAGTGGGTGATGACGACGCTCGTGCCGATGGCGATGAAGTTAAACGCCATCAGAAAAAGGATCACGACCTGGTTCGCGACCGCGAGGCCGGCGACGGCGCCGTCGGACACATGGCTGACCATGAACGTATCCACCGCACCGATCAGCATGCGCAAGGCCTGCTCGATGAAGATCGGCCAGGCGATCGCGAGGAGCGTGCGACGGGCGGGGACGATGGAGGCGGGAATGGGCACGAAAAACAGGTCGGTGAGGAGAGGAAGGATACGCGATCCAGCCGACCGTCTGTCAAACCGCGGGGGGCTGGCGCGCGCACTCGAAGCTGGACACTCCGCGCGATTCACGAAGTTTAGCGCCATCCCGGAGAGGTGGCAGAGTGGTCTATTGCGGCGGTCTTGAAAACCGCTGGGCCGCAAGGTCCCGGGGGTTCGAATCCCTCCCTCTCCGCCAGTTTCGCCGGCGTGAGTGAGGATTTGAACGGAAACGCGTGAATCCGGAACTTTGTTCCATCGGAGCTTTCGGTTCACGGACATCCGCAGTGATGCACTCTCCAAAAAAAAATGAGCCGCAGCGTGTCGCCGTCGTCGACGACAACGAATCGTTCCGCAATGCCGTGTGTCGGATACTAGAGAATCATGGATACAACTCGGAGGCCCATGCGTCCGTGGCGGATTTCATCCGCGAAGGCGGGCTGCTCCGCGCCCAGTGCCTCGTGCTCGACGTGGTGATGCCTGGCATCGACGGGCTGTCGTTGCAAAGCTGCTTGCAGGGTACGAACTACGACGTGCCGATCATCTTCTGCAGCGGCGTGGTCAACGAGGAGGCGCAGCGCACGGCGTTGCGGAACGGCGCAGTGTCGTTTCTCGCGAAACCGTTCGAGTCGCGGCGGCTGATCGAGGCGGTGCAGGACGCGCTAGCGCGGACGACGCGGGTGTGAATGAACGCCGGTGGGTGGACGGGCGTCGGGCCGCAGCCGAGGGTTCGGCGCCTCGGGCCCGGTGGTGGAGATTGGGCGAGGCGTGAGGGCACTCCGTGCTGACGCAGTTTTTCGGCGGAAAACGTGGAGTTCGGCGCCGGATTTGCCCAAGTTCGTCGCATGCACCGCAGGCCGCGGAAGACGATTGAAGAGCAGCGATGAGCCGTATCGACGAAAGCAGCACCCGGGAAGGCGCGGCGGAGCAGCCGGCCGCGGAAGTGGCGGAGGTGCAGGGGCTCTATGGTCCGTTCGCGTTTTCCGAAAAGTTGCTCCAAAAAATCTGGTGGCGCGGCGGCTTCGATTCCGGGCGCGCGACGCTGCTCGACGGCCGGCGAATCGCAGTCGTGCAGCCGGGTCGATGGAATTCGCTCGGCGGGCCGGACTTCAAGCAGGCGCGATTGCGGTTTGGCGATGAGGCCGAGATCGTGGGCGACGTTGAGCTGCATCTGCGCGCCCCGGATTGGGCGGCGCACGGGCATGCGGGCGATGCGGCCTACGACGACGTGCGGCTGCATGTCGTGTTGTTTCCGCCGCCCGTGGGGCACGTGACGACCGGCGCGAAGGGAAAGGCAATTCCCGTGCTCGCGCTGCTGCCGCTGCTGTTGCACGATCTCGAGGAATACGCGGCGGAGGAAGCCGTGGAGCGGCTGGCGAATCGGCCGGCGGCGATGATCGTCGAGACGCTGGGCGTGCTGCCGCCGGACGAATTACGAGCGCTGATCGCGCAGTACGCGGCGGAGCGGTGGCGGCAGAAAGTGCATTTCGCGCGGCTGCGCGTGCAGCGGCTCGGCTGGGAGGAGGCCTGCCACCAGACCGCCATGGAGATTCTCGGGTATCGGTTCAACCGCACGCCGATGCTGCGGATCGCGGCCGCCCGGCCGTTGCGCGATTGGGCGAACCCGACGCTGAGCGCCGATGAGGTCTTCGACCGCGAACAGGGCAGGTGGAGTTTGCAAGGTATCCGGCCGGCCAATCACCCGAGGTTGCGGCTCGCGCAGTATGCAACGTGGGCCCGTGCGCGGGCGGATTGGCCCGCGAGGGCGGTGGAACTGGCAGGACGGCTACCGGCGATCGAGGCGTCCGAGAAGGCCGGCAGCGAGGCGGGAGGCGTGGCGACGACTGGCGAGTTGCGGCGTGTCCACCGATTCAAGGCGCTGCGGAAAACCTGGGCGGAAAACGTCTGCGCGGGCGCGATCGGCGGTACGCGTTTCGATAATCTGATGTGCGACGGTTTCCTGCCGCTGCTCGCGGCGAACACAAATGCAGGGGGCGGGACGGCGCGCGCGATTTGGTTTCACTGGTTTCCGGGAGACTTGCCGCCGGTGCTGTCGAGTGCGTTGCGGCAGCTCGGCGTCTTCAGCGGACGGTCGCAGCCGGCGTGTCACGGCGCGGCGCAGGGCTTGTTGGGCTGGCTGATCGAGCGCGAAAATCCGCGTGCGTCGCCGTCGGCATCGTAGTTCACGCATGCAGCGCGAGTTCGCCGGCGCTCCGCGGGGCGCGGGGGCTTGACAAGGTTTGGCGCCAGCAAATAAGTTTCCCGACTCTACAACACTCACTTTCCAAAAAGTGGGCCCTGCGGCCCGCTTTTTTTTTCCCATATTTCTTCCGTCTATCCCACCTTATGAGCAGCGAAATTCTTTCCGTCCTCGAGTACATGGAAAAGGAAAAGGGAATCCCGCGCGCCGACATGATCGCGACGATCACCAATGCGCTGAAAACTGCGGCGCAGAAAGGAATTAGCTCGGGACAGGAATTGCGGATCGATATCAATCCGAAGAACGGGCAACTGCACGCCTGGTCGTTGTTGAAGGTCGTCGATTCCGTCAGCAATCCACGTACGGAAATCCACATCGAGCGCGCGCAGGCCGTGAAGCCCGGCGCGGTGATGGGCGAGGTGTTGGAGAAGGAAATCGATCCGTCCACGCTCGGTCGCATCGCGGCGCAGACGGCGCGGCAGGCCGTGATGCAGCGGCTGCGGCAGTTCGAGAAGGATCGCATCTTCGACGATTTCAAAGATCAGGTGGGCAACATCGTCACGGGCACCGTGCGTCGTCGCGAACGCAACGACCTGTTCGTCGATCTCGGCAAAGCCGAGGCGGTGATGCCGGCGAAGGAGCAGGTGCCCGGCGAAGAATACCAGCCGGGCGAGCGCATCCGCTGCCTGTTGCTCAACATCGAGAGCACGCCGCGCGGGCCGGAAATCATTCTCACCCGCAGCAGCCCGAAATTTGTTCGCCGCCTTTTCGAATTGGAAGTCACCGAGATCGCCGACGGCACGGTGAAGATCGAGGCATTTGCTCGCGAGCCGGGCTATCGCACGAAGATCGCCGTCGTCTCCGCAGACCCGAAGGTCGATCCGGTCGGCGCCTGCGTCGGCGCGCGAGGGGCGCGCGTGAAGACGATCGTCCGTGAACTCAACGGTGAGAAGATCGACATCATCCGCTATTTTGCCGACCCGAAGGAAATGATCATCGAGGCGATGAAGCCGGCGGTGCCGCGCGAGATCGTGCTCGACGAGAAGTCGCACCGCATCCTCCTCAAAGTCGCCACCGACGACCTCGCCATCGCCATCGGGCGCAAAGGCCAGAACGCGCGACTCACGTCGCGTTTAATCGGCTGGCGCCTTGACATCGAGGAATTCCGGGCGATCGGTAGCGATCCTCGCGGTGAGGCCATTGCGTCGCTCGTCAAAGCGTTCGCGCTGGAGGCGGCGGTCGCCGGTCGCCTCGTCGATATGGGCATCAATTCGCCTGCTGCGTTTGAAGGTGTCGAAGCCAACGATCTCGTCGACGCCGGTTTCACGCCCGAGGAAGCCGCCGATATCATCGGCCGCGTCACGCGCCGCTGATTCACCTCTCAAACCTCCGATCTACCGCCGAAACAACTGATGAGCCTCCGCATTCACGAACTCGCCAAACGATATAACATGGAGGGCAAGGACATGCTGGCCTTGCTCAAAGAGCGAGGCTACGTCTCTGCGGACACGAAATCGGTTTCGAGCACGGTCGGCAAAATCTACATCGAGGAAATCGAGAAGGAGTTCGCCGCCAAAGCCGCCACGGCGGCATCTTCGGCCGCCGAAGCGGGCACTTCCGTCGCGACCGTGGGCCCGGCTTCGACTGCGACGATGGCCGCACCTGCCATCGAAGAAACTCCGCGGCTGCGCATGCCCCCGGGCGCATTCGTAAAAACGAAAGAAGACGTCGACCGCGAAAAGGAAGCGGCCGCCGTCGCGAAGGCCGCAGCTGCGAAAGCGGCCGCCGCCGCCATCCCTCCCTATACTCCGTCGATGCCCGCGGTGGTTTCCCGTCCGGCTCCCGTGGTGGCTCCGCCGTCCGCTCCGCGCCCGGTCTCGATTCCGTCGGCTCCGCCACGGGTCGCGCCACCCGTCGCGCCGGCGCCGATGAAGAGTCCCTCCTTCGTGCCACCACCGGCACCGGTAGCGCGTCCGCCTCTGGCGCCGGCGCCGATGGCCGTGCCGCCGCCCGTGACGAAGTCCCCCATTTCTGTTTCCGCGCCGCCGCCAGCGCCGGTGATTTCGACGCCCCGGCCGGCTGCCGCGCCACCCGCGCCGCCCCCGCTGCCTGGCTCGTCACCGGCCCCGCTGCCGCCGACGCCGACCGCCGCAGTTGCGCCGACGCCGACAGCCACAACCTCGGGCGATGTTAAGCTCATCCATCTGAAGCCGCCGATCGTGGTCCGCGATTTCGCGACTGCGCTCGGATTGAAACCGTTTAAACTCATTTCCGAGCTCAACGCGCTCGTCGGTTTCGCGTCGATGAATTCAAACATCGATGAGGCCGTGGCGGTGAAGATCGCCGAAAAGCACGGCTTCATGCTGGAAATCAAGCACCGCGGCGATGCCGCGGCGCAGCAGCAGGGCCAGAAGCAAAAGGAAAAGAAGCCGGAGGAAGACGAATCGAAGTTCCTCGTGCCGCGGCCCCCGGTCGTCTGCATTCTTGGCCACGTCGACCACGGCAAGACTTCGCTGCTCGATGCGATTCGCAAAGCCAATGTCGCTGCCGGCGAGGCGGGCGGCATCACGCAGCACATCGGTGCGTATCAAATCGAGTTCAACGGCCGGAAGATCACTTTTCTCGATACGCCCGGCCACGCCGCTTTCTCGAAAATGCGCGCGCGGGGCGCGGAGGTCACGGACATCGCGGTGCTCGTCGTCGCCGCGGACGACGGTTTTATGCCGCAGACCGACGAGGCGCTGAAGCACGCTCAAAACGCGAAGGTCGCCCTCGTCGTTGCGGTCAATAAGATGGATGTGAAGGGCGCGAACCTCGACCAGGTGAAGGCGCAGATGCAGCAGCGCAACATCGCGCCGGAAGATTGGGGCGGCGAAACCATCACCGTGCCGGTCGCGGCGATCAAGAATCAGGGCATCAACGAATTGCTCGAGATGATCCTCCTGCAGGCGGACGTGCTCGAGCTGAAGGCGAACCCGAAGGCGGAAGCCAGCGGCGTGATCATCGAATCCCAAGTCGACGTCGGCCGCGGCCCGCTCGCGACCGTCATCGTGCAGCGCGGCACCCTTCGGGTGGGCGATGCACTGGTGTGCGGTCCGCACTACGCGCGCGTCCGCGCGATGTTCGACGACAAGGGCGAGAACTTGAAGGAAGCTCCGCCCGCGACGCCCGTGCGCGTGATCGGCTGGTCCGGCACGCCGGACAGCGGTGCGACGTTCAAGGCGGCCAAGAATGCGCGGGAGGCCGAAAAGCTCGCCGAAGAAGCGGAGCAGCAATTGCGCAAAACCGCGACGACCTCCGACGCCGCGCCGAAGGAAGTCTCCGTCGAGCAGCTCTTCGCCAATATCGCGGCGACGACGGCGAAGGTTCTCAAGCTCATCATCAAGACCGACGTTTTCGGCTCCACCGAGGCAATCCGCAACATCCTCGAAGGCATCAAGAGCACGAAGGTTTCCCTCGAGATCGTTTCGACCGAAGTCGGACTCGTCACGAAAAACGACGTGCTGATGGCCGCCGCCTCGGGCGCAGTGGTGATCGGTTTCAATACGAAACTCGAGAACGGCGTGACGCCGCTGGCGAAACATCACGGCGTGCGGGTCGAGACCTACTCCATCATTTACGAACTCGGCGACAAGGTCCGCGAGATGATGGCCGATCTGCTCGAGCCCGATCTCAAGGAAACGAAGACCGGCGCGGCGGAAGTCCGCCAGGTGTTCCCGCTCGCCAAGGGCTTCGTGGCCGGCTGCCTCGTCACCGAAGGCAAGATCACCCGCAACGCCTCCGCGCGTCTCCGCCGCGGTCGCGAGATCGTGCACGAGGGCAAGATCGCCACGCTCAAACGCTTCAAGGACGACGCGAACGAAGTGCGCGCGGGCCTCGAGTGCGGGATCAAGCTCGACGATTTCAACGGATACCAGACCGGTGACGTCATCGAGGTTTACGAAGTTCAGAAAGTCAGGGCTTCGCTGTAAATTTTCGATTTTCGATTTTGGATTTTCGATTGGCTCGACTCTGAAATCGAAATTCGAACTCGAGATTCGAAAATCGCATGAGCAACCGCACGCTTCGGGTCAACGAGCTGATACAGCGCGAATTCAGCGACATCCTGCACAAGCGCTACCAAAGCGAGAGCGTCGCGATCACGATCACGGAAGTGCGCGTCGCCCCTGACCTGCGGGATGCGCGAGTGTTCGTCTCCATTGTTGGCGACGACGCCGAGGCGGAGCGGAAATTACGCTGGTTGAAATCCCACTCGAAGGACATCCGCCACGAGCTTGGCCGCCGGATCGTGCTGAAGTTCATGCCGCGTTTCGAATACCTCGTCGACCACTCGACGGAGAAGGCGACGCGCTTGCTGCAGATCCTCGACTCCCTTCCGCCGCCCCCGCCCGATGAACCGCCCGCCGCCTCGGCGGCGCCAGGAGGCTCCGTGCTCCCGCGATGACCAAATTCTATCCCGAACTTTCCCTGCGCTTCGCGCAATTTCTGAAAGGCATCCGCGGCCGGAAGATCGCGGTGATCGGCCATGCGCGACCCGACGGTGACTGCATCGGTTCGCAAATCGCGCTCGCCCGCGTGCTCGCGACACTCGGCCATGAAGTCACCTGCGTGAATGCCGATGTCGTGCCGCGCCGCCTGCAGTTTCTCGTGCCTCAGATGCCTTTCATCCGCACCGACGAGGCCCTCCGCGATCCGACGGATTACGCCGCGGTCTTCGTCGATTGCGCGGACCACTCGCGCGCGGGCGAACGATTGAAAGCGCGGTTTCCGGCGCCGGTGGGCAACATCGACCATCACCTTTCGAATATCGGTTACGCGGAGACGAACCTGGTCGACAGCGGCTCGGCCGCGACCTGCGAAATTCTGGCGGGCGTTTTCTTCGACAACAACCTGACGGTGGACGCGCAAGCCGCGCAGGGACTCTACACCGGAATTTTGACGGACACGGGCCAGTTTCGTTTCACCTCGACGACTCGCCGCACGTTCTTGCTTGCGGCGGAGTTGATGGCAAGAGGAGCCAAACCGACCGAGGCAGGCTTCGAACTTTATGAACGCGAGACGACGGGAAAACTGCAGCTGCTGCAGCGATTCCTGGCGTCGCTCCGCATGGAGTGCGACGGACGCGTGTGCATCGGAGTGCTGCCGAACGGCGTGTTCGAAGCGACGGGTTCGACCGCGGAGGACACCGAAGGGCTGGTCGATTACGCGCGCTGCATCGATGGCGTCGACGTAGGCGTGCTGATCGAGGAGCGTCAGGACGGTTCAGTCAAAGCGAGCCTGCGGGCCAAAGACCCGGCTTACCGGTTGGATCGCATCGCCGCGCAGTTCAGCGGCGGAGGTCATGCCTGTGCAGCCGGGTTGAGTCTCAAGGGTCGCGCGGATGATTTTCGCGAGCGACTCGTGGCGGCCCTCGCCGCGCAGATCGCCGCCGTGGACGCAAAAAAACAATCATGATCCTGCCGCGCAAAGAAATCGATGGCGTGCTCCTGGTCGATAAACCGGGCGATCACACCTCGCACGACGTCGTGGCGCGACTCCGCCGCAAGCTGAACATGAAGCGTATCGGACATGCCGGGACGCTCGACCCGATGGCGACGGGGTTGATGATCGTGCTCATCGGCAAGGCGACGAAAATTTCTCAATTCCTGATCAGTCTCGACAAAGAATACGAAGGCACGATCGAACTCGGCAAAGTCACCGACTCGCAGGACGCCGACGGTGAAGTGCTCGAGACGAAGCCGGTGCCACCGCTGACGGAGGCGGAACTGCGGACGGCAATGGCGGGTTTTCTCGGCGACCAATATCAGCTGCCGCCGATGTATTCGGCGATCAAGATCGACGGTGTGCCGCTCTACAAGAGCGCGCGCAAGGGCGTGGAGGTCGAGCGCGAGCCGCGCTTCATTCGGGTGATGAGTTTCGAGCTGACGCGCTTCGATTTGCCGCGCTTCGATTTCAAGCTGCGCTGCACCAAGGGAACGTATGTACGGACGATCGCGCACGATCTCGGCGCGAAACTCGGCTGCGGCGCGCACCTCGCGGCGTTGCGTCGCACGGCGACGGAAAAGTTCAACGTAGCGGATGCGCTGACGATTCCGGAGATCGAGGCGATGCCGCTGGCGGAAATCGAGAAGCGTCTGATCCCGGTGCACCAGGCCGCGCCGATGATTGCGTCGTGAAGCCGGCGGTTTTTTTTCGGAGAATCTCCGCCGTAGCGGCGGTCTGTGACTGCCGGGATCGAGGGAGGGCGGATGGTTTCGGCGGTGATAGACCGCCGCTACAACGATGAGAGAGATTCAACAGTTCGATGGCGTGGAGATGGTCAAACTGGCGTCGTCACCGCTGCACCTGGCGATCGGTATTTTCGACGGCGTGCACCTCGGGCATCGCGCGGTGATCGAAGCCGCCGTGCAGTCGGCGCGCGCTGCGCGCGGGCAGTCGGCGGTGCTTACGTTTTCGCCGCACCCGAGCGTGCTTTTTCGGCCGGACCAGCCCACGCATTTGCTCATGGATCGCATGGCCAAGGCGCGGGTGCTCGGCGAACTCGGCGTCGACGCGGTGATCACCCAGCCGTTCACGCCGGCGTTTGCGCAGATCGGCGCCGCGGAATTTCTGCCGTGGTTGAAAGCGCGACTCCCGCAGCTTACGGCGATCTACGTCGGTGAGAACTGGCGGTTCGGCCGCGGCCGTGGTGGCGATGTGAATTTGCTCGTGATCGAAGGAAGGAAGCTCGGATTAGGCGTTTTCAGCGCGCCGCGAGTGAACCTCGACGGCGAACCGATCAGCAGTTCGCGGATTCGGGCGCGACTGGAAGCCGGCGAGATCGCGGAGGCCAATGCGTTGCTCGGCTACACGTATTTCGCGGAAGGCGTCGTCGTGCGCGGCAAACAGCTGGGGCGCTCGATCGGATTCCCCACTTTGAATTTGGTGTGGTCGCCCGATTTTCGGCCGAGGTTCGGCGTTTACGTGGTGCGCGTACGAGGCGCGAAAACGAACGCGCCCCTGCGCGGCGTGGCCAACTATGGCCTGCGTCCGACCGTGGAGCAAAGCGCCGAGCCCCGGCTCGAGGTACACGTGCTCGGCGAATGTGCCTATGATGCGGGCGACGCGATCGTCGTCGAGTGGCTGCACTTTCTCCGGCCGGAGATGAAGTTCGGCAGCGTGGCGGAGTTGAGGCTGCAAATCGTGCGTGATCGCGATGCAGCGGAAAAGTTTGGCGCGGGTAGGTGAGCGGACTTCCTCTTCGGCAGGCGCCCGGCGCCGTGGCATCGGTCGGGCGGGCGCGGTGAACCGCGACGATCAAAAAACTTTCCCGCGGGCGGCGGAGTGCCCGCCCGACCGACGGAGGACAAAAAGAAAGTTCGTCACCGGCTCTACGCGGCCACTGTGGCGGGCGCGATATGGCGGGAGCGGCGCAGTTCGTGCACGGCAGCAAGTTCCTCCGGAGCGAGCAGCAGATAGGTGCCGCAGTTATCGCAGAGATGCAGGTCCTTGGGATTCGCGAGCGCCGCCGAAACGCCTGAGGCGACCCGCAGGTGGCAGCCGCCGCATACGCCGTGGCGCACGAGCGTCACGCCGGGACGGCCGCGTTCCACGAGCCGCAGGAAATGCGCGAGGACCGGAGCGGAGACATGCGCACGCAAGTCTTCGAGGATGGCCCGACGCTCGGGCGAGGGGAGCGGATGACGTTTCAGAGCGGTCTGGGCCGCAAAAAGAGTTTCGACGATATTTTTCATGGTGAGCACGACAGGGATTTAAAAAAAGGTGGCCGGTCCCACGACCGGCCACGCGAACCTGCCTTCGTTAATTTACGAACGAAAGGTTACGATTTGGCCGGGTTGCCGCCGAATTTCGCTTTCTTACCGAAGCCTTTCTGGAACTTCGTGGAAGGCTGCGGAGACGAAGCAACGGGAGCCGTGGTGGCGGGTGCAACGGGAGTCGTGACACTCGTTGAGGAAACGGCAGCCGGAGCGGCCGTGGAGACATGGGTATCGGGATTCATTGAATTAATTTTCTGATGGATGATGAACGGATGGACCTCACATGAGATCCTGCCCGCATGATTGCAGCCGGCATGCCGTCGTGGGTGGCGAGCGCTTAAAGCGTTCGGTCTCCGCGAAATCAAAACATCAGCCGGTTTTTGGGTGGCGGCGTGCGCCAGTGGCGCGAGGCAGTTTGCGCAAATTCTGCACGCGGACGGATGTGAAGGTGCAACGAGGGGGGAAACGAGAGCCGGTGGGTCCAGTGGCCCCGCCGTACCATGGCCCAAGCTCTGCGGTCCTAGCGGTCGAGGAGGCCGTAGGCCTTTAACTTGTACTGCAGCGCACGGCGGCTGATGCCGAGGGCCTGTGCGGCGTCGGCGCGATTGGAGGTCACCTGCGTGAGCGTTTGCCGGATGAGGAGCTTCTCGGCCTCGGCGAGCGTCATGCCGACGCGCATCGCGAAACTTTGGGCGCTGCGATCGTGCGCCTGGATGAAATCGGGCAGCTCGGCCGCTTCGATCGTCGGACTCGGGCAGGTGACGACGAGGCGCTCGATGACATTGCGGAGCTGGCGAACGTTACCGGGCCACGGGAAGCGCTGGCAGAGCTGAATCGCCTCGCGGGCGAGTTTTTTGCGGCGGCGTTTGTGCTTCCCGGAGAACTGGGTCAGGAACGCCTCGATCAGGAGTGGAATGTCCTCGGCGCGTTCACGCAGCGGGGGAATCGCGATCGGGACGATTTGCAGGCGGTAGAACAGGTCCTCGCGAAATTTCCCGGCGGTGACGGCGTCCTGGAGATTCTTGTTCGTCGCCGTGATGATGCGGACGTCGACCCGTTGCAGCGTAGTGCCACCGACGGTACGGAACGCACCGTCCTCCAGCACGCGAAGCAGGTCGCCCTGGCCCTTCGGACCGAGATCGCCGATCTCGTCGAGGAACAGCGTGCCGCCGTCGGCGAGATGGAAGCGCCCGGCTTTGTCGGCGACGGCGCCGGTGAAGGAGCCTTTCGCGTGGCCGAACAACTCGGCCTCGACGAGCGATTCCGGCAGCGCGGCGCAGTTGACGAAAATGAACGGCTTCGCGGCGCGCGCGCTGTGGGCGTGCACGAGGCGGGCGACCAGTTCCTTGCCCGTGCCGCTTTCGCCTTCGACGAGGACCGTCACGTCGCTGCGGCCGACCTCTTCGGCGGTGCGGACCACTTTGCGGATCGCCTCGCTCTCGCCGATCAGAGGGCAGGGGGCGCTCTGCTGTTGGAGGCGCTCGCGCAGCTCGCTGTTTTCCGCGACGACGGCCTGGTGCTCGAGCGCTTTGAAGACCAGGGCGCGCAGGCGCTTCAGGTCGAGCGGCTTCGTGAGATAGTCGTAGGCGCCCTCTTTCATCGCTTCGACGGCGTTCTCGACCGTGCCGTAGGCGGTCATCAGGATCACCTGCGTATCGAGACTGCGCTTACGCGTTTCGTGGAGGAGGCGGAGGCCGTCGAGCTGCGGCATGCGCACATCGCTGAGCACGAGATTGTAGAGCCGCGCGCCGAGATATTCCACCGCGCGGGCGCCATCGGCGGCGGCGTCGACGACGTAGCCTTCGCGTTGCAGCGCCTCTTGGATGCCGGCCCGGAGCGCGGGCTCGTCATCGGCGACGAGAATGCGGATGCGGGAGCGATTCATCCCGAGCGATCGCGGGGTTGCCGCGGAAGATGCAGGGCGAAAATCGCGCCGCCTTCGGAGGCGTTGTGCACGGTGATGGTGCCGCCGTGAGCCATGGCGATTTGCTGCACGATCCAAAGGCCAAGGCCGCTGCCTTCCGGCTTGGTGGTGAAGAACGGCTCGAAAATTGCCGCGCGCTTGCCGGGATCAATGCCGGGCCCGCTGTCCTGCACCTCGATGCAGACGCCATCGCGATCGGCGGAGACGGTCGCCGTGATGTGGATGCGGCCGTTGCGATGGACGGCTTGAATCGCATTGATCGCGAGATTCACGAGCGACTGCGTGAGCTGGCCTCGATCGGCGCTGATGCGGGGAAGGTCGTCCGCGGCGAGGACGGTCAGGGCGATATCGCGCGCTGCGGCGTCGGGTGCGAGCAGGTGGCAGACGTGGTCGAGGACTTCGCGGAGATCGACGGTCTGGAGCGTGATCGAGGAGGGGCCGGCGAGCGTGAGGTAGTGACTGACGATCTCGTTGAGACGCGAAAGTTCGCGACGGATGATCCCGACCCGCGCCGCGGATTCGGTGGAGGCCGACGGAGTGAGTTTGGCGAGATCCTCTTCGAGCAGTTGGACGTGCACGTCGAGTGCGCCGAGCGGATTTCGGATTTCGTGGGCGAGGCGCGAGAGCAGCCGCGAGAGCAGCCGCTGGGTTTCCTCGGCGGCGAGTTCGGAAGTGTCTCGATCGAGTGCTTCGGGCGTCGGCGCATCCACGCGGACATTTTGACGAATTGGCGGAAATTTTCTCCGCATGGCTTGTCGCTTCGCGAGCGTCGCTTGCGCAGACCTTGGCGAGTGCGGGTCGTAATTTGTCGTCGGGGAGGCGTGATCTTGCGTCGGGACGCGCGCGTCGGTTGCATCCGGCGATGTCCGAACTTCGCGCCAGGCGTGCGGTGGGATGGTGGGGGATGATCGTGTTCACGCTCGCCACCTCTCTGTTGCGCAGCGAAACGGCTTCGGCGCCGAACCGGTTGATTCATGAGAAATCGCCTTATCTGCGGGAGCACGCCTGCAATCCGGTCGACTGGTTTCCGTGGGGCGAGGAGGCATTCGCGAAGGCGCGGCGCGAGAACAAGCCGATCTTCCTCTCGATCGGCTACTCGACGTGCCACTGGTGTCATGTGATGGCGCGCGAGTCGTTTTCGAATCCGGAAATCGCCGCGCTGCTCAACGCGAATTTCGTCTGCATCAAAGTCGATCGCGAGGAGCGACCCGACGTGGATCGCGTTTATCTGACATTCGTCGAGGCGTCGACCGGCGCCGGCGGCTGGCCGATGTCGGTCTGGCTCACCCCGGAATTGAAGCCTTTTCTCGGCGGAACCTATTACGCGCCCGAGAGCCATGGCGGGCGGCCGGGAATCAAGACCGTGCTGACGCGCGTCGCCGAGATGTGGCGGAAGGATGCGGCGAACGTTCGGAAAAAATCCGCGCAGATGCTTGCGCAGCTGACCACAGACACCGCCCCGGCTGAGCCGGCGAAAACGCTGGCCCTCGCGGACTGGAGGCAGAAAGCGTTCGAGCAAGCGGTCGCGGGCTTCGATCCGACGCATGGCGGGTTCGAGCCTGCGCCGAAATTCGCGCGACCGGCGCTGCTCGGCTTTCTGCTCGAGGAGAGTGCGACGGGCCGCGATGCGCCGCAGCGGGGAAAGGCGCTCGCGATGGTGGTGAAAACGCTGCGCGAAATCGCCGATGGCGGGATTCACGATCAACTCGGCGGCGGATTTCACCGCTATTCCGTGGATGCGCGGTGGCACGTGCCGCACTTCGAGAAAATGCTCTACGATCAGGCGCAACTCGCGAGCGTGCTGCTCTCAGCCTGGCAGTTGTCGGGCGATCCGGCGCTGAAGGCGGCGGCGCGCGACACGCTTGGCTACGTGCAACGGGACATGTGCGCCGAGGCGGGCGGCTTCTACTCGGCGGAGGACGCGGACAGTGCGCGCGGCCGAACGCTGGACGCCGGGCGCGCGGAAGGGGCGTTTTACGTGTGGTCGCAGGCGGAGGTCACGGCGCTGGTCGGCGAAAAGGACGCGGGGCTGCTCGCGTTTGCGTTCGGGCTGGAACGCGATGGCAACGCCGGTGGCGATGAACTCGCCGGGCAGAATGTCCTGCACCGCACCCAAAGCACGCAGAAGTGCGCGAGAAAATTCGGAATCTCCGCAGAGGCGGTCGACGCGACGATCGGGCGGGGGTTGGAAAGGTTGCGCGAAGCTCGCGCGAAACGGCCGCGGCCGGCGCGGGACGAAAAAATCGTCACAGCTTGGAATGGATTGATGATCTCCGCGTTTGCCCGCGGTGCGCAGGTGCTCGATGACCCGAAGCTGGCAAAGGTCGCGACGCGCGCGGCGGAATTTTTGCAGGAGCGGCTTTACGAGCCGGCGACGGGACGGCTGGCGCGAAGCTACTGCCGGGAGGTGAAGGACGAACGCGGATTCGCGGAGGACTACGCGTTTCTCGTGGAGGGGCTGCTCGACCTTTATGAAACGAGCTTCGACGTGCGCTGGCTGACATGGGCGGTGGCGTTGCAGGAAAAACAGAACGAGTTGTTTCTCGATTCGGCGGGCGGCGGTTATTTTGCGAACACGAGCGACGATCCGAGTGTGTTGCTGCGACTGAAAGCCGATGACGATGGCGTGGAGCCGGCGGCGAGTTCGGTCGCCACGCGAAATCTCCTGCGGCTGGCGGCGTTATTTCATCGTGACGATTGGCGCGACCTCGCGGAAAAAACGGGGCGGGCGTTCGCGCCGGTGTTCGAGCGGGCGCCGACGGCGATGCCCCAGTTGCTTGCGGCGCTCGGCTGGCTCGAAGGTTCGCCGAAGCAGGTGGTGATTCAAGGGGCCGCGGATTCGCCCGAGACGAGGCGGCTGGTGCACGAAGTGTGGCAGCGATTCCTCCCGCGGCATGTGCTGCTGCGGGTGGACGCGGCCAGCCGCGCGTATTTTGCGGAGCGCGTGCCGCTGATCGGGGAGTTGCCCGAGGCGCGCGGGGACGAGGCCACGGCTTACGTGTGCGAAAACTTTGTTTGTCAGCTCCCGACGCGAGATCCGGAACAATTAGTGAAATTGCTGACGCGTTGAGTGTCACACACGGAAAATTCCCACTGGGGTGAGTGGCGGCAGAACCGTGGCGAGCTGCCTTCAATCGCCGCGAGGCGATTCACAAATTCTGCGGAGCCCGTGAGGGGAGTGCAGCGGTAGACTCGGGTCGATTGTTCGGCGCGTGCGCGCCACGCGTCGTCGCTACTCCCCAAATTCTCCGCGATGAAAACACCCCCGAGTTTCGCTCATGCCGCCGGCTTTGCCGGCATCTTTTTTGCCATCACTCTGTCGCTGAGTGCCGCCTCGGCGCTGGAGCGGAAGCCCTTCGCCAAGAAAAGCGGGAGCAGTGAGTCCATGACGTTTACTGCGATACCCGCGGCGGAGTCGGGGCTTGCGGTCGCGAATCCCTACGACGATCCGGCAATGTGGGGAGAGAAGTATCGCGAGTTTTCCACCGGCGCGATCGGTTCGGGTTTGGCGATCGGCGATGTCGATGGCGACGGACCGGCCGACATCTTCGTCGCGAACAAGACACGGCCGAACCAGCTCTTCCGGCAGGTCGGGCCGTGCAAGTTCGTCGACATCACGGCGCAAGCGGGCGTCGGCGGACCGGCAGCCGCCAATGGCATCGGCTGGAAGACCGGCGTGACGATGGCGGATGTGAACAACGACGGGTTCCTTGATATCTACGTGTGCCGGTTCAATGCGCCGAATCTGCTCTACCTCAACGATGGCAGGGGACATTTCAAGGAAGTTGCGCACGCGGCGGGCGTCGATCTCGCATCGGGCAGCGTGGTGGGTGCGTTCGAGGACTACGATCGCGACGGGCACCTCGATCTCTTTGTCCTCTGCAACATTCTCGACGCGAACCGCTCGCCGGATGGCGAGGCCCCGCATCTGTATCGCAACCGCGGCGACGGCTCCTTCGAGGAAGTGACGGCGAAGGCGGGGATTTCGCGCGAGCCGGCGCACGGTCACTCCGCGACGTGGCTCGACTACAATGGCGATGGCTGGCCGGATCTTTACACGACGAGCGACTTCGGGCCACCGGATCGTTTCTATCGCAACAACGGTGACGGGACGTTCACCGACGTGCTCGGGACCGCGGTGCCGCACACGACGTGGTTTTCGATGGGCTCGGATGCGGCGGACATCGACAACGACGGACTGCCCGACCTGTTCATCGCGGAGATGGCGGGCACGACGCACTTCAAATCGAAAGTCGCGATGGGCGACATGGGCGGGCTGGTGAACTATATGGATACGCTCGTGACGCCGCAGTACATGAAAAACGCGGTCTTCGTGAACTCGGGTGCGGACCGCTTCCTCGAAGTTGCGAAGCTGACCGGGCTGGGCAGCACGGACTGGAGTTGGTCGCCGCGTTTCGAGGATCTCGACAACGATGGCTGGGTGGACCTGCACGTGACGAACGGCATGGTGCGGCCGTTTATCGATTCGGATTTATTGAACCAGATCAAGAAGCTGAATTCGCCGGCGGAGAGCGTGGCACTGATGAAGCGCCAGCCGCCGCAGCGGGAGACGCATCTCGCGCTGCACAACGACGGGAACCTGCACTTCACGAAGGTGCAGAAAGAGTGGGGGCTCGATCACACGGGCGTGAGTTTCGGATCGGCGTTGGCGGACCTGGATAACGACGGCGACCTCGATCTCGTCTACGTGAACTACGACGACACGTTGAGTGTTTACCGGAACGACTGCCCGAAGGGAAACAGCGTGATCGTGCAGTTGCGAGGCACCACGAGCAACCGCTTCGGCATCGGCGCGCAGGCGATCGCGCGGACGGCACAAGGCGTGCAGACGCGGCGGCTCACGGTCGCGCGCGGGGCGCTATCGTCGTCGGAACCGGTGATGCATTTCGGGTTGGGCGAAAGCCTGACGATGGCGGAGTTGGAAATTCGGTGGCCCAGCGGCGAGGTGCAGACATTCAAAAATCTCGCGGCGAACGCACGCTATGTTGTGACCGAGCCGAAGACGAAGGCGAAGCCGCCGGTGGCGGTCGCGAGCCGCGCGACGGACCAGGGCTTGTTCGCCGACGATTCGGAAAAAACAGGCCTCGATTTTGTGAACGTCGAAAGGCTCTTTGACGACATGCGGCGGCAATCCCTGCTGCCGAACCGGATGAACACGCTCGGGGGCGGCATCGCAGTCGGCGATGCCAACGGCGACGGGCACGCGGATGTCTTCTTCGCGGGCGGAGCGGGGCACGGCAGCGCGCTCTACCTGAATGATGGCGCCGGGCACTTTGCGCGAAACCGGCAGCAGCAGCCGTGGGACGACACGATCGAGCGCGAGGCGATGTCGGCGGTGTTTCTCGATGTGAACCGCGACGGCGCGCCGGATTTGCTGGTGGTGGCGGGCGGCGTCGAAGCGGACAAGGATAGCGAGTTGCTGCGCAGCCATCTTTATCTGAATGACGGCCACGGAAAATTTGCGGAGGCGCCGGCGGAGAAATTCAACGCGCCGGTCTTTTCGGGCGCGGCGGTGGCGGCGGCAGATTTTCGCCGGAACGGCACGCTGGGCGTTTTCATCGGCGGGCGGGTGGTGCCGGGCGAATATCCCACCGCGCCCGAATCGGTGCTCCTCGAGAATCGCCAGGGCGCGCTGGTCGACGTGACGGACACGGCGTGCCCGGCCCTGCGACACTGCGGGATGGTGACGTGCGCGCTGTGGACGGATGTCGATGCGGACGGCTGGGTGGACTTGCTGATTGCCGGCGAATGGATGTCGCCGCGCGTCTTTCACAACCAACACGACGGGACGTTTGCGGAGACGACGGCAGAGGCGGGTTTCCCGGAACAGACAGGTTGGTGGAATTCGCTGACGGCGGCGGACGTGAACGGTGACGGCGCGATCGACTATGTCGCGGGGAACGTCGGCCTGAACACGAAGTATCGGGCGAGCACGGAACGGCCGGTCGGGATTTTCTACGTGGATTTTGAGGGCGACGGAAAGCCGCAGATCATTGAGAGCGAGTACGAGGGAGATAAAATTTATCCGGTGCGCGGACGGAGCTGTTCGTCCCGCGCGATGCCGACATTGAAAACGAAGTTCCCGACGTTCCGCGAATTTGGCGCGGCGCTGCTGCCGGAGATTTACACGCCGGAGAAACTCGCGAGCGGGCTGCACCTGACCGCGACGCAACTCGCGTCGGGCGTGTTCCTCAACGACGGACACGGGCACTTCACGTTCCGCGAACTGCCGCGGCTCGCGCAGACGTCGCCGATCTTTGGCGCGGCGGTGTGCGACTTCGACGGCGATGGAAATATGGATATCCTGGCGGTGCAGAATTTTTTCGGTCCTCAGGTCGAGACCGGCCGGTTCGACGGAGGGGTGGGCGTGTTGTTGCGCGGTGACGGAAAAGGCGGCTTCACGGCGATGACACCTGCACACAGCGGTGTGTTTATCCCCGGTGAAGCGCGCGCGGTAGCGGTGGCGGATTTGAACGCCGATGGCTGGCCGGACGCGATCGTGACGCGGCCGAACGCGAGCGTGTTGACGCTGATCGATCGGGGCGTGAAGTCGGGGCATTCGTTTTCGTTGAAGCTCGTCGGTCAGACGGGGAACGCGGATGCGATCGGCGCGCGGGTGACAATTCGGTTGAAGGATGGCTCGGTGCGCGTGGCGGAACTCGCGGCGGGGTCGGGCTACCTCTCGCAATCGGAGCCGTTGTTGTTCTTCGGTTACGCGTCGGGGAATCCGCCGGTGAGCATCGAAGTGTGCTGGCCGGATGGAGCGTGTACGACCCACGCGTTTCAAGCGGGCGTGACGAAGATCGTGTTGAGCCGGAAGGGCTAGGCGTCCCGTTCAGGGGTTAGTCGCAGCTCGCGGCGGGAGCCGCGGCATCGAGCGGGAGAGCCGGGTGATCGTCCCCTGCGCTCCCGTGCAGGGCTACGTCGGCGTGCGGCGGATGCGGATCCCGGAAAAGAGTGAAATCATGAGCGCGCTGCCGCGAAAATTTTCTTGCACGGGCGCGTTCGAATTGGGCTTAATCACCGACTCAAATTTCGCGGACCTTTAGCTCAGTTGGTTAGAGCGTTTCCTTGACATGGAAAAGGTCACTGGTTCGAGTCCAGTAAGGTCCACCATCTTTGAAAGCCGCTAACCAGCAATGATTAGCGGCTTTTGATTTTTAGAAAAGCGCCGTAGTGACAACGTAGGTGACAACGGGAGCACTGAGTTTCACGGTTGTTCTGTGCGTGCATTTTCGCCTCCGGGAGAGCGCGAAATTCATCCGGCGACGATCCAAAGTGTATCGTGGTCTCGCCTCCAAATCCGTCGTTTTCACAGACGTGCCAGAAGCGCCCCGGGACGACTGTGGCGAAGTCCGTGCGGGGCATCGCGGTTCGCCTCCCCGTTGGCTGCCCATTTTAACAACGAGGCAGTTACGAGATTTTAGGCCGCCACTGGCAAGGTCTACTGGCACTTGCCGCCTGAAGTTCATCAATGTTTTAGCGTAACGCGGCGATTCGGAAGAGAAAACCGAGCGCCCTTCATCGGGCGTCAGGGGGCCAGACTCGGAACCCGTCTCTCCGGCTACTCCATTCTTCGATCAATCGATAGCCGATGCCGGACTCGGTCTTCAGGTGCCGCGGTCGATGCGGGTCCGCTTCGATCTTTTGTCGAAGGTGGGTCATATGCACGCGCAAGTAGTGCGTCTGCTCTTCCGATTTCGGTCCCCATACCTCGCGAAGGATCTGTTGATGCGTCACCACTCGCCCGCGATGAAGGACTAAAATTCTGAGCAGCGCATACTCCCGCGGCGTAAGCTTAATTTCCGCACCCTTTCGCCGGACGACGCGCGCGGCCAGGTCGATGGTGACATCACCGAACGTAACCGCCGAAAGTTCTTCCCCCGCCGGGGCTCGCCGCAAAATTGCCCGCAATCGCGCCAGGAGTTCGCCGCCGCTAAACGGCTTCGTCAGGTAGTCGTCGGCGCCTGCGTCCAAGGCTGCAATCTTGTCCGGCTCCGCCGCGAGCACGGTCAACACCAGGACCGGCACGCGCGACCACTCGCGCAGCCGATGCAAAACCTCGAGGCCCGGGATGTCCGGCAAGCCCATGTCGAGGACAACGGCGTCGGGAGCGCGACGCACAATTTCGTCGAAGCCAAGCCGGCCTGTCTCAGCTTCGCGGACGGAGTGGCCCGCGGCTTCCAAGGTGATGCGCAGCAGCCGGCGAATCTGCACCTCGTCGTCGATAACCAAAACATCACATTTAGGCGCGGCAGCGTTCATTCGTTGGGCACGCTAGCATGCGGAGTATATGGCAGGTAAACGGTGAACACCGCGCCGCCACCGGGATTCTCGCCCGCGACGACTTCGCCGCCTTGCGCGCTCACAAACCCGCTGATGATCGATAGTCCGAGGCCGAGACCTCCGACTCGCGCGGTGTCGCCACGCTGAAACTTTTTGAAGAGTCGATCGCGCATCGACGGGGGAAGCCCGGGGCCGCGGTCGGCGACGGTGAAAAACACGCGCTCGCGGCTGGCTTCTATGCCGGCCGCCAGAAAAACGGAGGTGCGGGCGGGCGTGTGGAGCGCGGCATTGAGGAGCAAATTTGCGATGACCTGCTCCATGAGCGCGAAGTCGGCGCGAAAGAGCGGCATGTCCGCCGGGATCGAGATTTCCAAGGGATGCTCCGCCAATAGATCGTCGACGCCTTCTCGCGCCGCGTTGACGAGATCATAGGCGTCGCACCAGTCGAGTTTTGGCTTCAACGCTCCCGATTCGAGTCGCGTCTGATCAAGCAGATTGTTCACGAGACGGTGCAGCCGTCGGGTCGCCGTGCGGATTTCCGCCGTAAGCTTTAGCCGCGTCGGCTCGTCCGCCGCCTCCATGCTTTCCGCGGATGCACTGAGCACCGCGAGCGGCGTTTTCAATTCATGCGAGACTCCGTCGAGCAACGTGCGGTGCAGCTTTTCCGACTCAGCGAGCAGCTTCGCGCGGTCGCTCGACGCGCGGAATTGCTCGCTTTCAACCATGATCGCGAGCTGCGCCGCAAAACTTTCCACGAGATCCCGCTGGGCGAGCGTGAGCGACACCGCCGGCGCAACACGGACGACCAAGACGCCAAGCGCTGCATCCTCTCGCAGCAGCGGCACGTGAAATCCCTCCGCCGAAGGCAGCGTGTCCGTGAATCGTCCGGCCTTCTTGCGATTGCGCCACGCCCAGTCGGCGACGCCGCGCTCTTTTTCGGGTAACCAATACGAGCCCGCGAAATGCGGGGTCAGACCTTCGGGACTCATCCCGGCGAGGAGCACCGCGCATTGGCCGTTGAACAACGCATCGGCTTGGCGGAGCGCGGCGAACACCGCGTCGTCGAGCGAGCGCGCGGCGCTGAGGGCCTGTGTCAGGTGAAACAGCGCGGTCGCTCGCTCCTCGCGCAGGCGTTCATGGCGCTCCTGCGCACGAATGCGGGCCGTGAGCTGACCTGCAATGAGCGCGACCACAAAGTAGGCGGCGAACATCATTCCGTCCTCGAACTTTCCGATCGAGAACGTGAATAGAGGCGGAATGAACAGGAAATTCCAAGTCAGCGCACTGACGACGCCCGCGAGCATCACCGGCCAGCGTCCGACGCGCAGGCTCAGCGCGATCACCGCGAGCAGAAAGAAAAGACCGATCGCCAGATAACCGACGTAACCGGCGGCAAACCAGCCCGCGACCGTGAGCGGGGCGAGGGTCAGCAAGACTTCGAAGTATTCGCGCGGTTCCGAAGGCTCCGGCGGCAGCCATTCCAAGTGAACGTTGTTTTTTTCGGCCGCTCGTTCCGAGGGCACGATGTAGATGTCGATCGAGCCACTGATGCGCAGTAGCCGGTCCACCAGCGTCCCGCCTCGCAGGATACTGAGGAGGCGGGATGCGCGAGGTTTGCCGACGACGATTTGCGTGGCGTTGTGCTGGAGGGCCACGCGCACGAGCGCCTCGGGCAGATCTTCGTCGTGGGTCACGATCACCTCGGCGCCGAGTTCGCGAGCGAGAGAGAGATTTTGTTCGAGCCGGCGGCGGGCGTCCGGGCTGAATTGCCGCGAGGATTCAACGCTGACGGCCATCCACGCCGCCCCTTGCGCTGCAGCCATCCGGCGGGTCCACCGAACCAGCTGGGTCGAGAATGGACTCGGTCCCACGGCCACGAGCAGCCGCTCACCCGAGCGCCAGATGGTCTGCCCCGCACCCGTCGAACGCAGCTCGCGCAGGCGTTTGTCCACCCGCTCGGCGACGAAACGCAGCGCCAACTCGCGCAGCGCGGTCAGGTTCGTGTCCTTGAAGAAATTCTCCGCCGCCGTCGCAGCGCGGTCGGCGAGATACACTTTGCCTTCCGCGAGACGCTCTCGCAGCGCCTCCGGCGTGAGGTCGATCAGTTCGATCTGATCCGCCACTTCGAAGACGGAATCGGGCACCGTTTCCTGCACGGGAACGCCCGTAATCTGGCGAACGGCATCCGCGCGGCTTTCGAGATGCTGCACGTTGAGGGTCGTGTAGACGTTGATGCCCGCGTCGAGCAGCTCGATCACGTCCTGATAACGCTTCGGATGGCGCGAACCGGGCGCATTGGAATGGGCAAACTCGTCGACCAGCACGAGCTGTGGCTTGCGCGCGAGCACAGCTTCCAAGTCGAATTCGGTCAGCGTCACGCCCCGGTGCTCGACCTGCTTGCGGGCGATGACGGGCAAACCGATCAACAGCGCTTCTGTCTCGGCCCGCCCGTGAGTCTCGACGATGCCCGCGATGACGTTGGCGCGGTCGAGCAGTTCCTGCTGCGCAGCGCGCAGCATCGCGTAGGTCTTGCCGACGCCGGGGCACATCCCGAAGAAGATCTTCAGTCGGCCACGGCGGGCCCGCGCCTCATCACGTCGAAGTGAGGCGAGAAGCGCGTCAGGATCGGGCCGGGCGTCAGGCATGAAGCGACTCGCTATGGTGGTGCAAAATTCGCCCGATGCGATGCTTCACTGCACGTGACTCGGCAGGGGGAAGCGTGGCCGGGCGCACCGCCGGTTCGCGCAAAGCCCCGTTCATCGCGACTGCACGACCGGCACTGAGCCGGGCGACGGTGCCATTCTTGAGCCTTGCCCGTAGAGAGATCCGATCATGAAACCAGCGAGCATCCCGATGAGCGCGACGATCGTGTAGTTCAGGATGTCCTGGAGTTCCTTCTCGTTTGGCATGCGTGGCGGTCGGGGCGGCGACATGATCAGTCTCCTCTCAGCGGTTCGTTGGGTTTGCCTCGTGCGGCTTGGCGATCGCGTCGAGCGCGATATTCAGCTCGAGGACATTCACCAGGCGCTCGGGCGTGAACGCACCGCTTGGAACGAAGGCACGCTGCTTGATCAGCGATTCGACTTCCGGCACGCCCAGCGAACGCGCCTTCGCAACGCGTGCGGCTTGATACAGGGCCGCATGCTCCGTGAGGTGTGGATCGAGACCGCTCCCCGACGCAGCCGCCAACTCCGCAGGCAGCGGACGCTCGGTCGTCGCCCCGTATTGCCCGACGATTTGCCTGGCGCGATCAGTCAGATCGGTGCTCGTCGGCGACTTGTTGCTGCCAGCCCCGTTCGCTGCGTCGTAACCATCTTTGCCCGCCGCAGAGGGGCGCGGCCAAAAATATCCTTGAGCAGTGAACCGCTGCGCGATCAGACGGCTGCCGACAATTTTGCCGTCCACACTGAGCAACGATCCGGTGGATGCTTCAGCGGCGAAGATCTTGGCGAAGCCGAGAATCACGGCGGCATAGCCGGCGACACAGATGACAAGCGACACAATCGTGAGGCGCAAACTGGCGATGAAGGAGTGCATGATGAGTCTTCGTTGCGGCGTTCACTTCATGAACTGGAGGTGCTCGGCGACCGGACCGAGGATCGCGACCGGGAAGAAGGTGAGCGCGCCGATGAATACGATCGTGCCGAAAAGCATCAGGCCGAACGTGCCGTCTTCGACGCCAAGCGATCCGGCAGACTGGGCCGCCGGGCGTTTCACCGCGAGCGATCCGGCGATGGCGAGCGGCAGAATAATTGGAATGAAACGCCCGAGCAGCATCACGAGGCCGGTGACGACGTTCCATGGAACGGTGTTGTCGCCGAGACCTTCGAAGCCGGAACCGTTATTCGCGTTGGCCGAGCTGAATTCGTAGAGGATTTCGCTGAAGCCATGGGGACCAACGTTGTTGAGCGTCTTGGCGCCCATGTCGGTCGCGGCGAAGAGTGCCGTAGGAGCGAGCACGAACAGGGCGTGCGCGACGAGTGCGAGCACCGCGAGTTTCACTTCGCGCGCCTCGATGCGGCGCCCGAGATATTCCGGCGTGCGTCCAACCATCATGCCGGCGACGAACACGGCGAGCACGATGAAGAGAAACATGTTGATCAATCCGACGCCCACGCCGCCAAAGGTGGTGTTCAGCCACATCCCGATCATCGGCATGAGTCCGGTCATCGGATTGAGACTGTCGTGCATCGCATTCACCGAACCATTGCTGGTCGAGGTCGTGAGCACGGCCCACAGCGGGCCGGCGGACGCGCCGAACCGCAGCTCTTTGCCTTCGAGGTTGCTGGTCGTCTGCTCGATGGGCAGCGCCGCGAAGGCCTGCGTGGGCGCTTGTTCGAAGTAGACTGCGCCGCCAATTTTCAGGACGAGAAACAGCAGCATCACGCCAAACACAATCGTCGCGTGCCGCATCCGGCCCACGATGTGACCAAACATCCAGACACAGGCCATCGGCAGCGCGATGATCGCCACGGTCGACAGCGCATTCGTCCAGAACGTTGGATTCTCAAACGGGTGCGTGCTATTCGGACCGAAGAAACCGCCCCCATTTGTGCCGAGCTGCTTGATCGCGACGAAGGCAGCGACCGGACCGCGCGCGATTGTTTGCTCGAATCCCTGGAGCGTCGTCACCTTCACGGCGCCGAGCAGCGTCATCGGCACGTCGCCGAGGACCATCAACACTGCAACGATGAAGGCGAGCGGCAGCAGCACGAGGAAAGTCGCCCGTTGCAGGTCGACGAAGAAATTGCCGATGTTGCGGCGACCGGCCAGGCCGCGGGCCATAGCGACCAGCGCCGCCAAACCCACTGCCGGCGTCACGAACTGCAGCCACATGAGCGTGAGCTGCGACAGGTAACTTAGCGTCGATTCGCCCGAATAGTGCTGGAGGTCCGTGTTGGTGGTAAACGAGGCGGCGGCATTGAAAACCAAGTTGTAGTCGATCGGCTTTTGCCCGTCGGGGTTCAGCGGCAGATGCTGCTGAAACGCGAGGACGCTGAAGCTCACCGCGAAAATCACGACATTGAACACGAGCATCGCGACGAGGTATTGCTTCCAGTTCTGCGCCTCTCTCGTCGCCCGACCGCCGAAGCCATGGAACAGTCTGTCGAAGAATGCGGCCGGACCGGCGTTCGCCAAATCGTCGGCAGGCAAGTCCGGGTCCATCGCCCACTTCATGTAGCGGCCCAACGGCCACGAGAGCAGGGCGGTTCCACTGACGATGATACCGATGAAAAGAAGAGCATGCATGGTGAGGTGTGATCAGTTTTTGCGGTCCCACCGCTCCATTAGCTCGACGCCAAGGATCAGCAGGAAGAGAAGCGCGAAGGTAACGAGGCCGAGCAGGAGGTAGAGCATGGGGGAGATTGGGTTGGTCGGGTCACGCGAAGTGCAGCGCGACTAGAATGAGATCGATGAGCTTGATGCCGATGAAGGGCGCGATGAGGCCGCCAACGCCGTAGATCAGCAGATTGCGGCGCAGCAAGACGGCGGCTCCGAGCGGTCGATAGGCGACGCCTTTCAGCGCGAGCGGAATCAGCGCGACGATGATGAGCGCATTGAAAATGACCGCGCTGAGAATGGCGGATTGTGGCGAGTGCAGCGCCATGACGTTCAGCGCACTCAGCGGCCCGGCCGCTCCGACACGGGTTGCGTAGAGGCCAGCGAACATTGCGGGGAGAATCGCGAAATATTTCGCTACGTCATTGGCGAGGCTGAACGTCGTCAGCGTCCCGCGCGTCATGATGAGCTGCTTCCCGATCTCGACGACGTCCATGAGCTTCGTCGGATTCGAATCGAGATCGACCATGTTTCCGGCCTCCTTTGCGGCCTGCGTGCCGGTATTCATGGCGACGCCCACGTCGGCTTGCGCCAAGGCCGGCGCGTCGTTGGTGCCGTCGCCAGTCATCGCGACGAGGTGGCCCTTTGCCTGCTCTTCGCGAATGCGTGCGAGCTTCATCTCGGGCGTGGCCTGTGCGAGAAAATCATCGACGCCCGCTTCCGCGGCGATGGCGGCCGCCGTCAGCGGATTGTCGCCGGTGATCATCACGGTGCGAATGCCCATGCGGCGGAGCTGAGCGAATCGTTCCTTGATTCCGCCTTTCACGACGTCCTTGAGGTGAACGACGCCGAGCACCTCGCGATCCTGAGCGACGACAAGCGGAGTGCCGCCTCCGCGCGAAATTTTTTCCACCGCTCCAGCGACCGGGGAGGGATAAGTGCCGCCTTGGGAAACGACCCACGACTTCACGCTCTCCGCCGCGCCCTTGCGAATCCTGCACGCCGGATTGCCGGCGCTGGCGACGCAGTCGACTCCGCTCATACGCGTTTGCGCGGTGAACAGCACGAACGTCACCTGCGGCTCTGCGATCTCGCGCTCGCGCAAATTGAATTTCTGCTTCGCGAGCACGACAATGCTGCGGCCCTCGGGCGTGGCATCGGCGAGCGATGCCAGTTGCGCGGCAGACGCGAGGCGTTCCGCGGTGATCCCCGGCGCCGGCACGAAATCCGTGGCCATGCGGTTGCCCAAAGTAATCGTGCCCGTCTTGTCGAGCAGCAGCACGTCGATGTCGCCCGCGGCTTCGACGGCGCGGCCGGACGTCGCGATCACGTTTCGGCTGATTAGCCGATCCATGCCGGCGATGCCGATCGCACTCAGCAACGCCCCGATGGTCGTCGGAATCAGGCACACGAGTAGTGCGACGAGGACCGGGATCGAAAACACCGCGCCCGCATACACGCCGAACGGCTTCAGCGTGACGCATACGAGCAGGAAGATTAGCGTGAGCGCCGCGAGCAGAATAGTGAGCGCGATTTCGTTTGGCGTCTTCTGGCGCTCCGCGCCTTCCACGAGCGCGATCATGCGATCGATAAACCCGTGCCCCCGCTCCATCGTGACGCGCACGAGGATCCGATCGCTCAAGACGCGCGTGCCGCCGGTCACCGCGCAACGATCGCCGCCGCTCTCGCGCACGACGGGAGCGGATTCGCCAGTAACGGCGGATTCATCGACGGTGGCAATACCGTCGATGACGTCGCCGTCGGCGGGAATGGTATCGCCGGTTTCGCACACGACGACGTCGCCCTTACGGAGGTCCGTCGCGCTGATGTTTTCCTCCCGGCCGTTTTTCAAACGACGCGCCTGCGTCTCGGCGCGCGCACGGCGCAGCGTGTTCGCTTGAGCCTTGCCGCGGCCTTCGGCGACTGCCTCGGCGAAGTTCGCGAAGAGCACGGTGAACCACAACCAGGCGGCGAGTTGGGCCACGAACGCGCGATCGGTGTCCGCTGAAAAACACGCGGCGGTCGTGAGCACCGCGCCAACCGCGGTGACGGCCATCACGGGATTTTTGATCAACAGGCGCGGGTCGAGCTTCTTGAACGAGTCCGCCAGCGCGGGACCGATGATGGACCGATCGAAGAGTGCGGTGGTTTGGGCAGTCATGATGACTCAGAATTTTTCCGGCCGCAGCACGGCTACGATCAGGTAGACGAACGCCGCGAGGGCGATGAGGCTGACGATGAGGTTTTGCATGGCAGGCGTCCGTCGGCGGCCCACCGGCGCAACAGGCGTCGTGCGGGAGATCGTCGGACGCGCTTAAAATACTGCTCTTCGGCGCCGCGGCCTAATTAAGATCAGGCGGAAATCCGCTAAGAAATCGTTGCGGTATTAAGATTTCGCTAAGGCGCCGGAAACGACTTGGTCCGTGCTGAGCGGCTGCGCGAGAGTTAGGGTTGCATGAACTCGGCAGACTCTGCGCTCAGCGCTCGCGCCAAGCTCGTCCTCACTCTGGGCGCGCTCGGAGTGGTCTTCGGCGATATCGGCACGAGTCCGCTCTACACGATGAAGGAGTGCCGCGATCACCTGCCAGTTGGCGTAGACCCGACCGGCGGCGTGCTGGGGGTGCTTTCGCTCATGTTCTGGGCACTCGTCCTCGTGGTCTGCCTGAAGTATCTGCTGTTCGTCACGCGGGCCGACAATCACGGCGAAGGTGGAATTTTCGCGCTCCTTGCGCTGCTGCATGCGCGCAGCACGCCCTACGCAAAAGGAATCAGCTTCACGGTCGTCTTGATCCTCGTCGGCGCCGCCTTGCTCTACGGCGACGGCGTGATCACTCCTGCCATTTCCGTGCTCGGTGCGGCGGAGGGGCTCAGTGCGATCAATCCGGCGTTGGAGCGTTTCGTGCCCGCGATCGCGGCAGTGATTCTCGCGCTGCTGTTTTGGTTTCAACACAAGGGCACGCACCGCATCGGCAGCGTGTTTGGGCCGGTCATGCTACTCTGGTTCGCCACACTGGCCGCACTCGGTTTGTGGCATCTGGCGCAAAATCCAAGCGTGTTGCGCGCCTTGAATCCAGTCTATGGCCTGGCTTTGCTGCAGCATCGGCCGGTCGAAATCGCGGCGCTGCTCGGTGCGATCGTGCTCACCATCACGGGCGCGGAGGCACTGTATGCCGACATGGGGCACTTCGGCCGGAAGTATATCACGTGGGCGTGGTATGGGGTCGCGTTCCCGGGCCTGCTGTTGAACTATTTTGGCCAGGGCGCCTATCTGCTCGCGCATCCGCAGGGAACGGAAAACCCGTTTTTCGCGCTGGCGCCGCAGGGCTTCGCGCGTGCGGCGCTGACCGCGCTCTCATTCGCGGCGGCGATCATCGCGAGCCAAGCGTTGATTTCCGGCGCCTACTCTCTCACGCGGCAGGCCATTCAGCTCGGGTATTTCCCGCGACTGCGGATTGCCTATACGAACGCGGCGCACTCGGGCCAAATCTATGTGCCGTTCGTGAATCAGGCGCTCGCGATCGGCTGCATCGTGACCGTGTTCCTCTTCAATTCGACAGCTAATCTCGCCGCGGCCTACGGCATCGCGGTCACCGGCACGATGGCGATCACCACAGTGGCGTTCTACCTCGTGACGGTGCACAAGTGGCAGTGGCCATGGTGGAAGGCGGCCACGCTCTGTGTCGCGTTCCTGTCCGTCGACCTCAGCTTCTTCGGCTCCAACATCCACAAAATCCGGGAGGGAGGCTGGTTCCCGCTGGCGATCGGCGCCGTCGTGCTCGCGGTCATGCATACTTGGAAAGTGGGTCGCGCCGAAATTTTCCATCGCGTTTACGGCAACAGCGTGACGGAAACCGAACTCGCCGCAATCGCGCGCAGCAAACATGTCGTGCGCGTGAGCGGAACGGCGGTGTTCATGGCTGGTTCACCGCAGGGCACGCCGATCGCGTTGCTTCACCACGTGAAGTCGAATCGCGCGCTGCACGAAACCGTGCTGCTCCTCAGCATGACCACCGTCGACACGCCTTCCGTGGCCGACGCGGACCGGCTGGAGTTGCACGAAGTCGGTGAAGGCATCTGGCGTGTCATCGGCCATTACGGCTACATGGAATCGCCCGACGCCACCCGGCTCCTTCACCAGGTGGCGGAACGCGGCATTCCGATCACCCCGGCTTCTGCTATTTATTTCTTCAACCGTGAAATGATTATCGGCGGTGGGGACGCGAAGATGCCCGAGTGGCAGAAGCACTTCTATGGATTCCTCAGCCGGAACGCTCGGCCCGCGAAGGATTATTATCGGATTCCGCCGTCGCAAATCATCGAGATCGGACTGCCCGTTCACCTGTAAGACCGACGAACCGGCGATCAGAAAAGGACTGTTTAATACATCAAAGATCACATAGTTTGATGGAAGGATTTGGCCGATCGCAGGGCTGTCGCGGTTAGTTGAAGTCAGACCGCAGGGATTTGAGAATTTGTTGCCCCGGTATCGCATGCCGTGCGCAAGCGCCGGCCGGTGCCGCTGGCCGCTCCTTTGCTAGCGTGGTGAATCGGCGCGAAAAGGCGCCGAGAGGAGCCGGCGATGAGGCTCCTTTTGCTTCGGTTTTACGCTGAAATTCGTGTCGCGCGCGCCCCGTTTTTGCTCGCGAGCGCCGCGTGCCGTGGTGTCCCTGCGCCATCCAGCGGGAGGGCCTTCAGCGGCGAAGAACAAGCGAAGGCGGGTTCCCTTTAGGGTGCCTTCGTTTGTTCTGGTCGCACAGCGACGCCGCCGATGGCGGGGCCCGCTAGCAGGGACACCACGGATCGCGGCGCCGGCGCTGAAGGCGCGCTGTCACGGGCCTGCCCGCCTTATGATCTCATAAGGGTTTTGCGTCTGGAGAAGAAAAAAGAAAACGGGGGAGTGGCGGCAACAGGGCGCTTTCGCGATTGGGACGGCGAAGGGGAGCACGAAACGGATACTCGGGTAATGTCGTGCGGTGGTATCGGTGGCTGAGGCCTACCGAAATTGCGGTAGACCGGCTCCCGAAATTTCGGGAGGCGCGCGGCGTTGTGAGCGCCGGCATCCTCATCGATTTGTCCGGCGTCATGAATTTGAAATCGTTCGTTGGCTTAGGCGCGAGGATGACGGGCGGGCTCGCTACTAAAATCGCAGTAGGTCGCCTACTGCGATTTCAGCAGACGCGCGGCGTTGAGCGGACCGACAACATCGCCGATCTCTACCGCGCCATGAATTTGAAATCGTTTGATCGCATTGGGGCGCGGGCGCGCGGGCGACGGGCGGGCTTACTACTCCCATTGGGGTATGCCGCGCGCGAACAACTCCCCCAAAGTCGGTAGGCGCGCGTGATTGCCGTGGCCGCGAATCTGACAAAATGGAGCAGCGATGATCACGGTGGGTGTCATTCGCAACGGCGGGACTTACCTCGCCCAGCATCTGCGCCAAAACGATTATTGGGCGGAGGGCGAGAAGCAGGTCTGCGGAGAGTGGATCGGCCAGGCCGCGGCGCGGCTCGGCCTCGAAGGCGCCGTGACCGACGCGCCCTTCGAGGCGCTGCGCGCGAATCGTGACTGGCAGACGGGAAAGCGGCTGACCGCGCGCGCGAACAAGCAGACCCGCATGGCGCTTTTCGATCTTCAGATTTCCGCGCCGAAAGACGTGAGCGTGCTCGCGGTGGTCGGCGGCGACGAGCGGGTGCGCGAGGCGTTCGTCGAATCGGTGCAGGCCGTGCTCGGCGAAATGGAACACTTCGCCGCCGTGCGCGAGCGACGCGGTGACGCGCGGGATACGGAGGCGTATCGGCTCACGGGCAATTTCGTCGGCGCGATGTTCGTGCACGACGCCAGTCGCGACCTCGATCCGCAGCTGCACGTGCATGCGGTGCTCGCGAATGTGACGTGGGATGCGGAGCGGTCCCGCTGGATGGCGCTGCAACACGCGGAAATCATGCGCGCGTCGCCGTATCTGCGGCAGGCGTTCTATCGCGAACTCGCGGGCCGACTCCGGCAGCTCGGCTATGAACCGTATGAAATGACGACCACGGGGTTTTCGATTCGCGGCGTCGAGCATCTGCGCGAACGCTTTTCAAAGCGGGCCCATGAGGTGAAGGCGCTGGCCGAGGAGTTCGCGGTCAAGAAAGGTCGCCGCGCGACCAAGCGAGAGGTCGAGGTGCTGGTGCGTGAATCTCGCGCGAAGAAGCGGCGCGAAATCACGACACCGGAGGTTCGCGAGCGCCAGCGCGCAGAACTCGCCGCAGACGAGCTTCACCGTCTCGACGTGCTCGTGCGGCAAGCGCTGGTGCAGGTGCCGCGCCTGGAGGTTTCCCTGTCGCAGTCGCAGGCGGAAACCCTGCGGGTGATCGACGCGGCGATTCGTCATGTCTTCGAACGCCGCAGCGTGGCGCGTGAAGGCGAGGTGTTGACCGCCGCGCTGGAACTCCATCCGGTGATCAGCGATTGGCGTGCCTTGCGGCGCGCAGTCGAAACGCATCCGGACGTGGTCCGCAGCAATGGCGAGATGACGCTGCGGTCGATCAAGCGCGAGGAAGCGGCGACCATGCGACGCGTCCAAGCCGGCCGCAATACGCGCATCCGACTCGGCGTGGCCGATCGCCTCCCGGAAAAATTGACGCGCGGCCAACGCCGTGCGGCGGTGCAACTGCTGCGAAGCCGGGATTTCTTGAGCGTGCTCGTGGGCGATGCAGGCACCGGCAAGACGACGGTGTTGAGTGCGATCGAAGGCGCGCACGTGGCGGCGGGCGGCACGCGCTTCCTGCCGCTCGCTCCGACGACGCGCGCACGCGATGCGTTGGCCGAGTCTGGATTCGCGGAGGCGGAGACGGTGCAACGCTTCCTCGTGAGCGAGACGCTGCAGGCGCAGGCCGAGAACCGTGTCGTGTTGATCGACGAGGCCGGGTTATTGTCCACGCAGCAACTCGAACGCCTCACCGCCATCGCCGAGCGGCACCACGCGCGCGTGCTGCTCGTGGGCGACACGAAGCAGCACTACAGCGTGCAGCGGGGCGACGCGCTGCGCCATATCGTCGAGCACACACACACGCCCGTGGTGCGGCTCGCCGAGGTGCTGCGCCAGCGCGAGGAACCCGACCGTCGCTTGAGCCGTCTGCTCGCGTCGGGCGAAGTCGTGGAGGCGTTGCTCTACGCCGACCGGCAGGGCATGATTCGCGAGGCTGGCGATGACGAGACGATGTTCGCGGCCGCCGCCGAGCACTACGCGCGCAATCGCGCCGAGCAGGTCGAGACGCTCGTGGTGATCCCGATCTGGGATGAAATCGAACGCTTCAACGCGCACGCGCGGCGCGCCCTGCGGCGAGTGGGGCTGCTCGGCGAAACCGAAGTGACCCGCGAGGCGGTGAAGCCACTGTCGTGGACGGAGGAGCAGAAGCAGCATTGGCACCTGTATGTGCCCGGCGACCGGTTGTTATTCGTGCGCGACACGCGCTGCTTCCGCCAAGGGACGGTGGCGGAAGTGATCGACGTTCTCCCTGACGGCCTACGCGTGCGCGACGAGCGGGAGCGCGTCGCCGTTATTTCGCGCAAGCAGCGAGGCACATTCGAAGTCGGTCGCGCCGAGAAACTCGCCGTTGCCGCCGGCGACCGGTTTTTGGTCCGCGGCCGTGATCCGGAGCACGGCTTCGCCAACGGTGACCTGGTGCAGGTGGCGTGGGTCAATCCGGCGACCAACGAGGTGGGGTTGACCGACGGGCGGTATTTGCCGGTTGAATTCAAGGCTTGGACTTATGGTCACGCCCAGACCGCCTATCGCGCGCAAGGCAGCACCGCGGAGGAGTCGTTGCTCGTGCTGGGTGAGATCGCGACGCAATCACTCGGCCGCCGCCAGTTCTACGTGGCAAACACCCGTTACCGCGGCGCGCATCGCATCTACGTCGCGAGCAAGCAGGAGATGTTCGCACGGCTGCAGGAGCCCGACACTGGGCGCGAACTTGCGACGGAGTTTGTTCAACGCCGGCGCCTGACGGTGCGTGAATTGATTTCGGTCCGTCGCTTGCCGCGGATGTTGGAAAATCTGCGGCAGGCCATCCGGGTCGCGGCCGCGGAGCGCGCTCGCTCCGGGAAACGATGAACCAAAAACAGGAGGTATGAGATGAATGTCGCCCGCAGACCGAGGCTGTTTTTCGACGAAGGACACCATCCCGCGACCGTAACTTTCACTGATGACACTGGCACTCGGCGGAACCTGCCCTGGTCGCATTTTTACTGCGCCGTATGGAGCCGGGTCGACCCGACCACTATCCGAATCGAGATCGGCGAGTGGCAGGTCGTGATCAGCGGACACAATCTTGAACCGCTCTTCGCCGCGATCGAGGGGCCGCGGCTTGCACGCGTGCAAACCTACCCGGAATTCGCGGACGACCCGGCGCACGAGGTCGACGTTTTCGCGACCAGCATCCGGTTTGTCCGACACGAGCCCGGGTCCGCAGGAAAAGGCCCGGCGCAACTCCGCCTTCCCGTTTAAACGCGCATCGACGCATCGAGAATCGAACCGAAAGGAATACCCATGAACTCAGTCGCACCGATCCCAACTCACGACCACACCCCACAGCCTCACGTCGAATTTTTCCGACTGCCGCAACCCGGCAAACGCGATCCGTTCTTCGGACTTTCGCGAGGTTGGTATTACAAGGCACACGCGGCCGGCGAAATCAAAATGGTCGCGGTGCGCCAACGGAACGCGCTGCGCGGCGTCCGCCTAATTGTCTACGATTCGGTTCTGGACTACATCCACCGTTCGATGCGCACCGTCGTCGACCTACGAGCGCAGTCAGTGGAACCGCCAACGGACGCAGGAGATCCGGCTAAGCCGAGCTCTGCCAATCTTCCACGATCAGACGCGGCACACGGCTGAACTCGCGCACGTTGTTCGTGACGATGATCGCACCCAAGGCGAGCGCTTGCCCGGCCAACAGCACGTCATGCGGTCCAATGGGCTGAGCGTTGGGCTTGAGCGTTTCCAAATAAGCGCGCACGGCTGCCGCCTCCGTGGCGTCGTCCTCGGTGAACGAACGGACGAACGGAAAGATCGTGCGGATCAATGCGAGCCGCTGGCGGGATTTGGCCGGGTCGGCGCTGCGCGCCACTCCGTATTCGAGTTCATACCACACGACCGCAGACAAAACGCAGTCATCGACATGACGGGCGACTTTTTCGGAAAGCCCTTTGTCGACGCCGCGGGCGAGTCGAGAAAGGGCGTTCGTATCGAGCAGGTAGAGTGGCATCGACTACGGGCGCGGCCACTCGCTGTGAATGGGGGGCAGGGCGCGGAGCTTGCGCAGTGCCTGCAACCGGCGCGCCTTCGCTGCCGGATCAATGATCATGAAACCGTCCGGCATGGGCGTGACCTCGTAGGTCTTGGCTTTCACGTCGAGCGTGCTGGGCAGCCGCAGAGCTTTGGAATTTCCTGCCTTGAAGACTTTGGCCGTGATCGCGCTCATGTGAGCACATTGTAGCTACGGCCTCGTCTCGTCAAGTGGCGGCGTTTCCATCTGCTGGTTTCGAAGGGGGCTTGATCGAAGGAGCAAGCAGGTCGGGCAGCTTGTCGAGCGCCTCACGTTTGGGGGCATCTTCAATGTGCGTGTAATGCCGCGACATCTGTTCGGAATCGTGGCCGATGATGTCGCGCGCCACCGCTTCCGAAACACCGGCATTCTTGAGCAACGAGGTGGCGGTGTGGCGCAGCGAGTGGAAGGTGAGTTCATTGCGCAGCCGCTTGCCCTTGCGGCCCACGCCACGCGACTCGTCCTTGCCCAGCCGCGCCGCCACGAGACCGGCTACGACCAGCAATTCGTAGAACTGCTGGCTGAGTCGTCCCACATCGCCGTCCTTCTCGACCACCGCACACGCCTTCGGGAAAACCGGCGCGCGCGGATTGTCCACCGCCGGAATCTCCGCGAAGTAATTCTGCAAGGACGTGGCTTCGCTGCGTTGGAGCAACGTCGATCTGGTCGTTGTCACTAAATTCGCCCTTTCTCATGGCCTCATTACGACAAAAACCCCGCTTCCTTCAGGCTGGCTTCGCCAGCCGGGTCGAAGCCGACGCGACGTTCGCGTGGGTATTCCGTTGCGATCGGTCCGCCTACGAAGCGAATTCGCGTCATGCGCGCGTCGAGCGGCATTTCTCTACCACCGGCGGCGACACGTCCGCCAAGATGCCATCACGGCGGCGGAAGGAGGTTTCTCCGCCCTCGTGAGTCGTCTGAAATCGTGTCCGTCGGGCTCCGTCGCGGAACCCGAGATCCCAGATTTTCTCTGCCATCTGGAAATTCGCACCCGCCACCTTCGCGAATCCTTTCTGGCAGGTACGAGCGCAGCCGATGGACTTGCCAACGGACGCCGGTATCCGACTAAGCCGGGCTCTGCCAATCTTCCACGACCAGACGTGGCACGCGGCTGAGCTCGCGCATGTCGTTCGTGACAACGATCGCACCCAAGGCGGGCGCTTGTCCGGCCAAAAGCACGTCATGCGGTCGCAGAGCGCCTTGATGCGGGCGGTGGTGAGCCCGCGCGCGCATTTGAGAAATCCGAAAAGCGACCGGCGTCCCACGTCGATGATCGTGGCGAGGTCGTCGCCGCGCAGGCTGTTCTAATGCATGAAGTGCGTTTTCCACAATGGCCAGCGGCGGGCCGGACTGCGCTCGATGAGAACGACCAATCAGCTGCAACCCGAGGCCTCCACCGAAACGCCCCGGCCGGCGCATTCCGCTATTGGATTGACGGGTCGTCAGGCAGCCCGAGCTTTTGATATAAGGCCCGACGGCCCACCTTGTCGGCCGCGATAATTTTGTGGGCGAAATCGGCGACCGTGAGCGCGACTTTTCGCGGCACCACGACCACACCGTCGCCATCCGCGACGATCACGTCGCCGGGGTTCACCAGGACGCCGCCGACCACCACAGGACGGTTGACGGATTCCACTTCGTTGCGCCATGGCCGAATGCCGCGGCCGGGTCGGCGGAGGTAGAGCGGCATCTTTTCGGTGGCGACCTCGTCGGTGTCACGCGCGGTCGCATCGGTGATAACGCCGACGGCGCCTTTCAGTTTCCACGACATGATGTTGTTCGAACCGATGGAACCCACGTCGGCGTTCGGCGCCTCATCGATGACGACGGCGGTGCCGGGACGAATCAGGTCAAAGAAGGGCTCGAACGAATGCTCGCTATACCATTGGCTCTCGCGGGCGCGGAATTCCTCGTAGCTGAGGCCGGCGGGTGGGGGCGGCGACTGCGTGGGCACGTAACGGACAGTCACGGCTATGCCGATGAAGCGGTGCGCGAAGGTCTTTTCGTCCTTCCACTGGGAATGAATTTCAGGATCCATGAGTCCGATGTTTTTGAGTCCTGCGAAATCCATCCCGTCCGTGACATCGGCGACGCGGAGGCCTTCGAAGGCGGCGAGGATTTTTTGGTCGTCTTCGGCGGGATAGACGGTCGTGGGGAGAAAGTTTTTTCCGGCGCGATATTCGGCTTCCTTCGCGGGCGCCGCGTCGGTCGCGGCGATCGCGGCGCCGACGGAACCCAGACTGACAACGAGACACGCGAGAACCGCGATCATGCGGCGCGTGCGTAAGGGAAGGTAGGTCGAGGATTTCATGGCAACAGGGATGGGGATTTGGTTTCTCGGCAAAAATCACGGGTCTGGTCGTGAAGGCACGAGGCGAGGCGCGCATTCGCGGGCAACGCATGGCCGCCTTCCTTGCGTGCGTTCAGTTCGAGTGACACGCCTTTGAGGCCGATGACGATTTCCGCGCATCGTGCGGCGATGGTCGTGTCCACTCTCGCCCGGCGAGGGAGCCATCGTAGTTTTGTTCATCGTTCGAAAAGTCCTTTTTCGGATTCAGCGGTCGACGCTCACCAAATACCATGTGGTTGCGGGCGTCCCGACTTCGATTACCCAATCCGCCCCGGATTTGGCGGCGAGGACGGGATTGCCCAAGGCGAGCCCTGATCCGTCGAGCGGTTGCACACGGACCTGCTGCGCGTCGATCAGGTCGCGCAGGAAGACGCGCCCGGTGACAGGCTCGATCAGCGTGGGCGCGTGTCCCTGCCCGGTGACGCGCGCGCGGGCGGCGTCCCACTGCATGCCGGAGTTTTCCACCCGCGACCCGGTCGTCAGCAGCAAGCGCCGCGCGCGGCCGATCGGCACATTTTCGAGCGAGGAGAGTGTGAGCGCACAGAACTCGTTGCGCACCTCTGCCGCCAGATTCGATGCGCGTGCTTCGCTGCCCCGCACGAAACCGACGAGCGCCTGCGATCGTGGACTGTCGATTTTCACGACGCCCTTCTGCTGCTGGTAGCCGCTCCAGACCAGTTCACCGGTGTCGCTGGCGAGCACCTCTGGAATCGCGATGCCCGGCGCCGCAGTGGGCGCACCGTCGAACGATTTGACGCGCACTCCGTCCAACAGCGAAAGCAGCGAGGAGTAGCCCGGCGTGTAGAATGGGCGCTCGAGATCGGGTGTGCGCCGTGCCTCGAGCACCTGCTTTCGGGTGTAGGAACGCTCGAGGGTGACCTTCGCGCGCGAGAGATCACCGCGGAGAAACAGCAACGCTCCGGCCGCCAACTGCGGCATTTTGATCGGATCGAGCGAGAGATCGAAGGCGTCGCCGATATACGGTTTCCAATCGGCGTCGCGCTTGGGCTCGAAGGTGTACCACACCACGGAATCCCAATCGAGAAAGCCGGCATAGGCGGCGAGGATCGGAATGCCCTCGGTGGAGAATTGATTCGGGTAGGGGTTGTTAACCTCGCTGACGGTGTAGGGCTGTCCGGCGACGGCGCTGCGCGCGAGTTCCGCCACGGTCGAGTTGGCGGGATCGTTCACCATCGGCGCGTGGCGATAGATGCGGTCGCTCGGATGCATCCAGTAGGTGTGCCCGTCGACGACATCGAGGAGCGAAGTGTCCGCGACCAAGGCGTAACCGCTCCCCGCGTGCGCGTGGTCCGCGGTGGCGACGACGGGGCATTTCACGCCGAGCCTTTTTTTCAGGTAGGCGCGCATTTCCTGGAAGTAACCCGCCTCGAGGTCGCGGAAAAAGCGGCATTCGGTGGCGTATTGCTCAGCGGGCGCGCTGCGAACCTCGGAGGCTTTCAACCGGGGCACTGGTTCGCGCGCTGCCACACCGACGGCCTGGCGCAGCGCAGTGAACTCCACGGCGGACAGATTTCGCGCGAGCCAGTCGTGGTAAAGTTCCGTGAGTTCCTGGTCGTAGGGCGACTGGGCCGACCAGCCGACGTAGATCGCGTCCTCGTTGTCGATTTCAACGAGGGCGACACCTGGTTCGTCGACGTAAGCGCGATGCGTGTAGGGATTGACGTGCGTGAGGATCTGCCGCGCGTAGTCCTTCTGGAGTTCGATCAGGCGCTTGTCGAAGAGCAGCGGTCCTTTGCCGACGTGCGTCGAGAGCACGCGATCGCCGTCCTTGTAGCGACGGCCGACGTTGAGATTCCAGTCGACGTAGATGCCGCGTTTCAGGAGTTCGGCGATGAAATAGTCCTCGTTGTCCAGTTGCGCGGGATCGAAGTGCTGGCTGTCGTCGCGCGTGGCGTCGATCATCCCGCGCGGCGTCGGGAGGTCGAGGAAGTGGAGCCGAACGAAATTGATGCCGTGCCGCGCCAAAGCCGCCGCCCAGATCGGGGCGTCGGTCTTCGACGGAATGGCGGTCGACCCGCGGGTCCATTCGGTGATGTTGACGCCCCAGAAGCGGACTGCAGTCCCATCGGGCTTGGCAATATGTCCATCGTGCACGCGCAAAAATCCGTCGCGCCCCGCCGGGGCTTCGAGCAGGAACGAAACGTCAACGAGCGAACCGCCCGCGTGTCGATGGTCGACGGCGAACGCCTGCAACCCGATTCCAGGCGTGCCAAATTCCACCGGCATCGGCGGCGCGGCGTCCTCGATCGCGGCCGCGGCCACGGGGCCACCGAGGACAAGGCCGGCTGCGAGCGTGAAAATAAGGAGGCGTGATTTCATGGAAAGTGTTGTGAGGTTCACATCGACGCGGTGCGCCGTCGCGCTGGAAACGCGGAGTCGAGTCAATCGCGGGCGGATTGCTCGAAGAACTGTTTTGCTTGAGTGACGAATTCGTCCGGCGCCTTCGCAAAGGCGTCGCTGTCGGTTTCGATCGCCATCACGCCCGACCAGTGGGTCGCGCAGAGCGCGGCGAACAGGCCGGCGTAGTTCACATTCCCGAGGCCGATCAGGGTATCGATGGGGCGACCCTTTTCGTCTTTCTGGTCGAGGCGCTTGTCCTTGAAGTGAAGATCGAAAACCCGACCGAGGTAGTTGCGAAAAACGGTCTCTGCGTCGAAGCCCGCGGCGGTCACCCAACCAAGATCGAGGCACACTCCGATGCGCGGATCGCGTTTCGCGAGCACCGCTTTCACGGTGGCAGGATTGGCGTAGACGGTCCCGGTGCCGTGATTGTGGATGGCGAGCTTGATATCATACTCGCGGACCAGTTCCTCGAGGTTGTCCCACTGTGCCGGATCGCCGGGTTCGACGATGATCACTTTCATCCCAAACAGCTTGGCCAGTTCGAAAAGCGGACGGTTCTTTTCCTTGTCGGTGGTCGTCGGGCAGACGCCGATCGAGTAGGCGGTCACGCCGTGTCGATGGAGGAAGTCGAGTTTCCGGAGATTGACCTCACGTGGGGCGTTGGGATCGAGGTGTTGGGCGTACAACTCGAGTTGGGTGATGCCGTGGGCTGCGGCAAAGAGGACGGCGTCCTCGAAACTCAGATTGCGGAGGGTCCAGGTTTGCAGACCGAGTTGGGGCCGGCCTGAAAGCGCGGGCAGACAGAGCACGGCGAAAAGCAGAACGAGAAACGAGTGGCGGGATTTCATGGCCGAAGAAAAAAAGCGGGGGTTTTATCGGCAGACGGAGCACGAACTACTCGAGCCAGACGCGCTCGAGATCGATGCCGTGTTTTTGATGATAGCGTTCCGGCGCGAGGCCGGGGCCGATTGAAATGAGCACGCTTTCGGCGCGACTCAGCTCGAAGGGAATCTGCTTCGTGCCGTCGGACCAGAAAGGAAGAAACACCGGATAGCCGTGGGGAATATTGGGCGAGCGGACGGGTTTCAGATTGGAGATCGGCACGGCGTATTTTCCGAACTCGGGTCGCACCTCGATAGTTGCGCCGTAGGCGAAGCCATCGGACGTGACGAGGGCGATTTGGATGGGGCAGGGCTGGTCCGTGCCGGAGCGACCGTAGAGCACGACGGTGGATTTTCCGGCGAGATCATGGGTCCGGGCGGCGACCTTGGGTTTGAAGAAGAAACGGAACGAGTAGTCGTGGCCGTCCAGTGAAAGGTCGGTCGTCGCGTATTCCATCGCGCTCGTGCCGGGCCGGTCGGAGGGCACGAGATCGGGCCGCACGTCGCGGTGGTCGGCGGTGATGTTTGCCGTGTCGTTCCCTGCGTCGAAGAGCAGGATGGGCGCGTCGGCGGGCACGATGCGGGCGCTCCAGCCCTGACCGTAGAAATCCCACGCGGTCGGCGAAAGGGAGAGACCGGAGGGAAACGTCGTGTAGCCGGACGGATTTTTGACAGCGATGTGATATCGCATCGGACCGGGCGCGAGCTGATCGCCGGGGATATCGGCGGCATACTGGAAACCGGATACACGACGCATGACGAAGGTGCGCGCGCCGCCGGTGTAGACTTGACCCGGTCCCGGCGTGTTGCCGCGGCCGGGCATGGGATGCGGGCCGGCCTCGATGGTTTGTTCGTAGCTGGTGTCGACGCCTGGGAGATAAGCAACGACTTCGACCTCCTCGACGGCTTCCGGTGAAGCGACGATGGCCGAGAGGTGGAGGGTTCGACCCGCCGTCGCTTCGACGACCGGCGTGTGAATCACGTAGGTTTTGTCGAGGGAGGCAGGCGGGGCGACGAACTCGCCGAGAGTGAGGTTTTGCCACTTGTCATTCGCCCCGAGCTGAGTCGAAACGCCGTCGCGCGTGAGCAGGTAAACGCCGGGCTGCATCGTCAACGTGCGGTCGTCGGCGCGGCCGATAAACGCGTTGCCGCGATTCAGGCCGACAGCGCGAAAGCCGGAGCCGAGATCGGGCAGATCGATGCGCATCGGCCATGCGTTCCAGGCGATGCGCGCGACCTGTTTGTGCGGATTCGGTTTCTCGAATGGATCGCGCACCCAGATGGCGTCGGGCATCACTTCGAGGCGCCAGACGCCGGGCGCGAGCCGGTCGATAAAATAGGCGCCCTGTCCGGGATAGTTGACGACGACCGACGTGCCGTAGCCGGCGACGTGCTCGAGTTGCGCGGGCGCGGGCGGTTTGGTCGCCGTGTCGTTCGTGTAGAAAAATTTTTCGGCGGTCGTGAATTCGGCGAGATCCTGTTCGTAGCTCACGCGCACCCCGGCAAACGAGGTGTCGTCCGGATAATGAGCGTGGTCCTGGTAGAGCGGAACGCGACGGAAGGCTTCGCCGGCGATTTTCATGCTGAGCGCCTTCTGCGGAGCGTAGGCGAGATTCAGGTAGTGCGTCTGGTACTCGGTGTTGACGGGAGCGAGGTAGAGTCCGTCGTAGGCAAACTGCGTGGCGAACTGCGCGCCGGCTTTCCGGAATTCGCGCGCCATCGCCGGATAGATGTAGGAGCGGCCGATGTCGGCGGAATCGAATTCGTAGAACATCTTCGCCTTCGTTTTGAACTTCGGGTTGTCGGCGAAGGGGATCGGATAGTCGTCGACGTAGGGCAGGAAATTTCCGCGTTGCTCGTGGCCGGCGACGAGGTTCGAGGGATACCATTGGAACGTGCCGCCCTGGACATCGGCGTCGAGGTAGGCCTGAAACACCGGCAGGCCGTGGCTCATGTTGTAGAAAATCGGTTTCGCGCAGCCGGTGTCGCGAATCGCCTTCACCATGCCGTCGATGTAGTCGAGCGTGAGCTGGTATTCGAAATGCCCCGGCTCGTTGCAGATTTCGAAGGCGATGATGTCCGGATCGTCCTTGTAGGTGCGTCCGGTGTGCGCGTTCACGTGGTTCATGAGCTGCGCGAGATAACGCTCCTGCAGCGGCCACGACGTCTTGTCCTCGAGGCAGCCGCGTTTGCCGTATTTGCTGGAGAAGCCGGGCAGGGGCTCGCCGCCTTCGGGATAGCCGGCGTCGCCGAACTGGAGCGGCGTGAGGATGATTTTGATACCGCGCTCCTTTAATTTCGCGATGAGGTAGTCGAACGCGAGCATGTGCTCGTTCGCGAGAAGATTGCCCTCGGCGTCGGTGATCTCGCGATCCCACATGTGCACGCGGTACGCGTCGAAACCGAGTCGCGCGAAATGATACACATCGGCATCGATCGCCCGCTGCCAGGAAACGTCCATGCGTTTCAGGGCGCGGAAGGCATGGGCGAACGGCGTGGTGTAGTTGACGCCGAAGAGAGCCACTTCGTCGTGGGTGGCGGTCCAGCGAAGGACACCGTGGTCGTCGACGTAGGTGCTCGGAGGCTCGGCCGCGGAGACGGAGAGCGCGACGAGCGAAAAGAGAATGGCAAGCAGCCGAGGGAGTAGGGGGAAGGATTTCATGGGAGCGAAGCGGTCGTTTGGCCGGATTTGATGGGGACGAGCCGGAAGCCGTAGCGATAGTCTCGCGCCGGAATGCGGAATTCGGGATGCGGGCGGGCCGACTCCGACCAACTGTCATCGCCGCCGACGCCCATTTGGAGATGGTCGATATTGAGCGTGATGAAATCGCGATCGGGGAGTTCGTTGAGGTGGCGCGCGTCTTCCAGATCTTTGGAACCGCAGGGCCAGGCGCTGAAACTGAGCGGTGCGTCGCCGGCGATCAGAAGGCCGTCGCCGTCGGCATCGGTGAGTCGTGCCCAGCGGGTGTTCCAGTGATTGTTGCTCTCCTGCGGCTTCGCGTAGTGGAAGAAATCTTTTTTTACCGAAACCGAGTAGAGACCGATGGCCCCGCTGCATTGGCGGTCCCAATACGTTTCGTGGGGGCCGAGTCCAAACCACTGCAGCCGATCGTAGGCGGGGCCGACCTGCAGCTGCATCCCGAGTCGTGGCAACTCCGGCAAGCCGCTGCCGGCGACGAAATCGTTCTGCACGTGAATCTCGCCGCTGCCGCGCACGGTGTAGGTCGACGACCAACGCGAATGCACGCGCGGAAGCTCGAGCGTGAAAGCGACGCTCACGATGTTCTCGGCGATGCGTGTAACCTTTGCCGAGCGGACGACGGAATCCGTGGCGGCGTCGCGCCAAATCCCGCTCCGCGCCGGCATCTGGCCGCCGACATCGTTGTCGGTGATGGGGCGCCAGAAATTTGGACGCAGCGGCGCGCGGAGCAGTTCCGTTTGGGCCAAGCGATAGGAGTTCAGCGCGCCATCGGATCGATTCCAGGAGATGGCAAAACCATCGCCGGTGACCGCGACCGTGTCGCTCGATTCGTGAATTTGAAGCGCGGGAGCGTCGGCAGCGGGCACGGGCGAGGGCTTCGGCGCGGCGAACGGAATCGCGAATTGCTCCCAGGCGACGACGTGACCCCGCGGCGCCCACGAGGCATCGGTGCGCAGACTGAAAACGATCTTTGCGTGATACTCGCGGCCGGCTTTCGCCGTCGCCTCGCGCCACGGCACTTCGATGAGGTCGCTGGCACGCGCGGGAGTTTGCAGCGCTGGCAGCGTGCCGTGCTGGAGAACGTGACCGTTTTCGGTGAACTCCCAGGCGATGTCGTAGCGCGACAGGTCGGCGAAATCGTGCCAGTTGGTGACGCGGAAACGGTGGGTCGCGCCGGCGACTTTCTCGATGACGACGGGCTGCATGACTCTTTTCGCCTCCCAACCGGCGGGCTTGATCGTTTGATCAGGGCTAAGGAGGCCGTTGAAACAAAAATTGCCGGAGTTGATCTTGTCGCCGAAGTCGCCGCCGTAGGCCCAGAATTTTTTTCCGTTCGGGTCGGTTTTGAGCAGTCCCTGATCCGTCCAATCCCAGATGAACGCGCCGATGAGCTGATCGTGGCCGCGAATCGCGTCCCAGTATTTGTAGAAATTGCCGAGGGAATTGCCCATCGCGTGCGCGTATTCGCACCACATCGCGGGGCGGGTCTCGCGCGGATCGTTCGCCCAGCGCACCATCGTCGGAATATCGACATACATGCGACTGACGACGTCGACGTAAGCCGGATCGGGATGCCGGTCGAAATCGTGCGGGCCGGTGTTGCCCTGCGCCCCCTCGTAGTGGACGAAACGGGTGGGATCGTAGTCGTGGATCCAGCCGGACATCGCGGCGTGGTTTGGGCCGCTGCCGCTCTCGTTGCCGAGCGACCAGGCGATGATGCAGGCGTGGTTCTTGTCGCGTTCGACGAGATTCACGGCGCGATCGAGAAACGCCGCAGTCCATTCCGAATCGTTGGTGAGCCTCGCGCCGATGCCGTGAGTCTCGAGATCGGCCTCCGCGATGACGTAGAGTCCGTATTCGTCGCAGAGTTCGGTCCAGCGCGGGCTGTTCGGGTAGTGCGAAGTGCGGACCGCGTTGAAATTGAGCTGCTTCATCAGCTTCACGTCGGCCAGCATCGTTTCCTCGGATACGGTCTTGCCGGCGAGCTGGTGAAAGTCGTGTCGATTCACCCCTTGGAGTTTGACGGGACAACCGTTGATCAGGAGTCGACGGTCGTTGATTTCGACCGAACGAAAACCGATCCGGCAGGCGCGCGCGTCCATAGTAGCGCCACGAGCGTCCTTCAGTGCGAGGGTGAGCGTGTAGAGATGCGGAAACTCGGCGGACCATTTGCGGGGATTCGCGACGTGCGCCTGCAAATCCGCGAAAGGCACGTTGCCGCGATGCAACCAGGGGCGGTCGCGCTCGATCAATTTTTCGACGGGGATGGATATCGGCGAGGCAAGCGCTTCGGTGCCGTGCGTGTCGTAGAGCCGGCCTTCCAGCGTCCAGCCTTTCGGCTCGGTGGCGCCGAAACTGCGGACCTTGGCGTGAATCTTCAGCTCCGCGTCGCGGTAATCGCCGTCAAGCTCGGTCCGAACGAAGAAATCGTAGAGCTGGAATTTCGGCGCAGCGGCCAGATACACCTCGCGGAAGATGCCGCTCAGCCGCCAGTGATCCTGATCCTCGAGGTAGCTCGCGTCGCTCCAGCGGTAGACGCGGACGGCGAGGATGTTTTCACCGGTTTTGAGCAGCGAGGTGATGTCGAAATCCGCGGGCACGCGGCTGCCTTTGTGAAAGCCGACGAGCGTGCCGTTGAGCCAGCAGTAGAACGCCGAGGAGACACCGTCGAAGTGCAGCGTGATCTGTTCGCCCTTCCAATCGGCCGGCACTTGGAAGGTGCGTCGGTAACTGCCCACCGGATTGTCGTCGACGGGCACGAAGGGCGGATCGACCGGCACCCACGGATAAATGAAGTTGGTGTAGATCGGCGTTCCAAAGCCCTGGAGTTCCCAATTGCTCGGGACCGCGATCGAACTCCACGCATGGTCATCAAATTCCGGCGCGGCGATTTCCGGCGCTTGGGCCGGCACGGACGCGTAGTGAAATTTCCAGGTGCCGTTGAGGCTGAAATAGCGCGGCGAGTGCGCGATATTTACCCGACGCGCCGAGGCTTCGTCGGAAAACGAAATCGAATGGGCGCGCGACGGCAGCGTGGCGATGTTGATGAGCTGCGGATTCTGCCAGTCGTCACGACCGCGCTGCGCGAAAGGACCGGAAAGCATGGGAAAAGATTTTAGCCCGGCTGCATCACACTTTTTTGTCATTCTGAACGCAGTGAAGAATCCAGCAGCGCGACCGCAGCCGAATCTCGCACTGGATTCTTCACTTCGTTCAGAATGACAGCTTGTGGCTGGTTTGCCTCAAAGTGTGATGGATTCGGGTTAGCGGAGGTTGGCTTAAATGTCCGAAGAGAGGACCGGAGTGATGAAAGGGTGGGCGTGAGTCAGCGCGGTCGCGGCAAGGCGCGCGTGTCGTTCACTGAAATCCCGCCATCGACGAGCAGCGTCTGCCCCGTCACGTAAGCGCTCGCTTCGCTGCACAAAAAGAGCAGCGCTCCGTCGAGATCGCCCGACGCACCGGGTCGCCGGAGCGGAATCTTTTCCGTGAGATAGCGAACCCACGCCCGATCCTCGTAGAGCATGGCGTTCTGTTTCGTCTGGAACCAACCCGGCGCGAGACAGTTCACGGTGACGCCGTGCGGCCCCCACTCGGCGGCGAGGCTCATCGTGAGCTGGCGAATCCCGCCGCGGCTCGCACCGTAAGGCCCGAGACCGGCGTAGCCGGCGACGCTCGTCACCGAGCCGATGTTGACGATTCGACCGCGCCGGCGGGCGATCATTTTCGGCGCGACGGCCTGCGCGACGAAAAACGGGCCGCGCAGATTGGTGTCGAGGATCGTGTTCCAATCCTCCCAGCTGACGTCGAGCGCGGGTTTGCGAATGTTGCAGCCGGCGTTGTTGACGAGGATGTCGATGTGACCGAGCGCCCGCTCGACGTTGCGAACGCAGGCGGCGATGCTCTTCGGTTGGCGAACATCGAGCACGACGGGCGCGCACCGGCGGCCGATTTTTTTCACGGCGGCGACCGTGTCAGTGAGCGCGGCGAGCGTGCGGCTCGTGATGGCGACATCCGCGCCGGCGCGTGCGAGAGTCAGGGCGAACTCCCGGCCGAGTCCGCGGCTCGCACCGGTGACAAGTGCGGTTTGGCCGATGAGGTCGAATAGAGGCGGGGTAGGCACGCGGGAGAAAAAATGAAAAGCCTCGGGAACGCGACGGGTGACGCGCCGCCGGGGCACAGGCCGGGGTCGGGTTTCGAAACTTAAAAGCTGCACTGGCTCAGTCAAGAGTTTGACAAAGAATAAAAGGGTTTTACTTCGCTAGTTTTGCAATGAGCCGCCGCGAGTGGACTTCGCGCCGACGAGTCGAAATGTTTGCGGGGCCGGATGGCTCCGGCGCAGCGCTCTCGAAATTCAAATGACCCTCATGAAAAATACCTTCACGCTCGAACTCGGCGCCACCGCGCCGGCTTTTCGCCTGCCGGCGACGGACGGCAGGACTTACACCCTCGACGACTTTGCGGACGCAAAGGCTCTCGTCGTTTTCTTCACCTGCAACCACTGCCCGTATGTCACCGGCTCGGACGAAGTCACCCGGCAGACCGCCGAGCGTTTCGCGAAACAGGGGGTGCGTTTCGTCGGCATCAACGCCAACAGCGAAAACACCTACGCCGAAGATTCGTTTCCGCACATGGTCGAGCGGATGAAGCAGCAGAAATTCCCGTGGGTTTATCTGCGCGACGAGAGCCAGGATGTGGCGCGCGCGTATGGCGGGCTGCGCACGCCGCACTTCTACGTTTTCGATGCGAATCGCCGGCTCGTCTATACCGGGCGAGGCGTGGATAGTCCGCGCGATCCGTCGCGGATCACGACCAACGATCTGGCGAATGCGCTCGAGGATCATCTCGCGGGCCGCCCGATTCGCGCGCCGAAGACCAATCCGATCGGCTGCAACGTCAAGTGGGACGGCAAGGACGCCCACTGGATGCCGGCCGACGCCTGCGACCTCGTCTGACGCGGGTGCTCAGGCCGTGCGGATCGGACGCGCGACGGTGTCGAACCACGCGCGTTCGCCCGGCTTGTAGGGCACGTCTCCGTGAAAAGCGCCGGGCACTTCGACGTAACGGAGCGCCTGGGTGCAGCCGATTTCGGAGGTGAAGTAGCCGACGATCGTGAGCTGCTTCATCATCGTCAAATAGTGCGGCGCAGCCGCGGGAGCGTTGGCGTTCGCGAGCGCCGGCTCGGGCGCGAGGAACGCGTTCAGCCGGTTCAGCAACGCCCTTCGCTCGTCGGGCGTGGCGGCGGCGAACGATTTTCCGACCTCACGCCGGCAGGTGGCATCGATCTCGCGCAGGCCGGCGGCAAAGACCGCCTGCTCCGCTTCGGTGTAACAGTCTCGGACGATGAGCGCCATGAACGCGCCGATCTTCGCGGCCTTCGCGCCGGGCGTGTCGGTCGTCGGGATGATCGTTTCACCGATCTCGTCCATCAGGGCGAGGTCGGCGGCGGAAAAGTCCGGCGTGGTTCCCTTCGCGGCGAGACGCGTGCCACTCACGATGAACTCGCCGCCGACGAGTGCGCCGCCGAACAGCACGGCGAGGCGCGCGATCGCTTCACGGCGGTTCATCGTGAGCGGAGCTGCGATGCCGTCGTTCATAGGTTGCCTTTCTGCATTTCCTCCGTGGCGAAGCTCGCGGCGCGAGCGGTGAGCGCCATATAGGTCAGCGAGGGATTGACGCAGCTCGAGGAGGCCATGCTGGCGCCGTCCGTCACGAAGACGTTTTTCGCGTCCCAAACCTGGTTGTGCGAGTTCAACACGGAGGACTTGGGATCGCGTCCCATGCGGGCGGTGCCCATCTCGTGGATCGCCTGGCCGAACGTGTATCCGGAATCGCGCGGGCGAACATTTTTGACGCCGGTGGCTTCAAGCATCTCCGCGGCATCGTTCGTCATGTCGCGGCGCATCTTCGTTTCATTCTCCCGGATCGTGCAATCGAAGGCGATGGTCGGCAGGCCCCAGCGATCGCGGAGGGTTTTGTCGAGATACATGCGGTTGCGATGGTCGGGGAGGGTTTCGCCGAATGCCGTCATGCCGATGGTCCACGCGCCCGGCGCGGTCAGGGCCTTTTTCAGGTCGGCGCCGATGCCGAGTTCGGCCACATCGCGATCCCACCCTTCGCGGCTGGCGCCGCCCTGATAACCGAAACCGCGCAGATAATCCCGCCGGTCATCGAACAAATTCCGAAAACGCGGAATGTAGAATCCGTTCGCCCGGCGGCCGTAGACGTAGCGATCGGCGAAGCCATCGACCTCGCCCGAGGCGCCGCAGCGGAAATGGTGATCCATGGCATTGTGCCCGAGTTCGCCGGAGCGGCTGCCGAGGCCGTCGGGCCAGACTTCCGTCGCCGAGTTCATGAGGATCCACGTGGAGTTGAACGTCGATGCGCAGAGAAAAACGATTCTCGCTTTGAACTCGTGCGCTTGGTTCGTCTCGGCGTCGAGCACCTCCACGCCGGTGGCTTTGACCGCGTCGCGATCGTAGAGCAGGCGAGTGACGATCGAAAATGGCCGGAGAGTGAGGCGGCCGGTTTTGACGGCCGCAGGCAACGTCGACGACTGCGTGCTGAAATACGCGCCGAACGGGCACCCCAGCCAGCACTTGTTGCGGAACTGGCAGTTTACGCGGCCGGGCAGCGGCGCGGTGAGATTGGCGACGCGACCGATGATCAGCTTCCGCCGGCCGCCGAACTGTTTTTCGAGACGTCCTGCGACTTCGCGCTCGACGCAGTTCAGTTCCATCGGAGGCAGGAATTCTCCGTCGGGCAACTGAGGCAGGCCTTCCTTCGAGCCGCTGATCCCGGCGAAACGCTCCACGTGATCGTACCAGGGCGCGAGGTCGGCGTAGCGGATCGGCCAGTCGGTCCCGAGGCCTTCGCGCGCGTTGGCTTCGAAATCGAAATCGCTCCAGCGGTAACTTTGCCGGCCCCACATCAGCGACCGGCCACCGACATGATAACCGCGGAACCAGTCGAACGGTTTCTCCTCGCGATACGGGCACGCGGCCTCGTCGACCCAGAAATCCTCGTTGCCCTCGTAGAGCACGTAGTCGCGCTGCAACGTGGGATGGGCGTCGAGAAGCTTTCGCGAGGTTTTCCCGCGATGCGGCAATTCCCATGGCGCCTTCAGCGCGTTCGTGTAGCCTGTGATGTGCTCGACGTTTCGGCCGCGCTCGAGCAGCAGAACCTTGAGGCCTTTTTCGGTCAGCTCCTTCGCGGCCCAGCCGCCGCTGATGCCGGAGCCGACGACGATCGCGTCGAATGTTTGGGCAGGCATGAAACGAAATGTGGGTGCAGGAAATCGGGAAGCGCGAGTCCGCTCAGTCGAACGGGAGGGGATTTGTCGTAGAGAGCCCGATCGTGCGGACAGGATGACGGGCGCGAGAATCGCGGGAGGACCGTAGCCATGATGACGCGGCAGAAAAGAGTTTAATTGAAAATAAAATTTTTCGACGCGAACCGATCGGCCCCTCAACTTCGTATGCGTTGGCCGAACCCCGGCAGCCCCTTTGCAGCCCATGAACGCCCCGCGAATTCGTTTCCGCATCCTTGCCCTGGTTTTTGGGTGCGTGGTGATCAACTACATGGATCGCGCCAATGTGTCGGTCGCGGGCGCAACGTTGAGCGCAGAACTCGGACTTTCACCGGTGCGGCTCGGCTACGTGTTTTCGGCGTTTGGCTGGACGTATGCGGCGCTTCAGATTCCCGGCGGCCTGCTGGCGAACGTCGTGGCGCCGCGCGTGCTCTACGCGCTCAGCCTCGGGCTGTGGTCCGGCGCGACGCTGGTGCAGGGCGCGGTGGGCAGTTTCGCGGCGCTCTTCGGGCTGCGGCTCGCGATCGGCGCGTTCGAGGCGCCGGCGTATCCGGTGAACAATCGCGTGGTCACAGCGTGGTTTCCGGAGAATGAGCGCGCCACGGCGATCGCCTGCTACACCTCCGGGCAGTATGTCGGGCTGGCGTTTCTCGCTCCGGCGATGGCCGGGCTCCTCGGACTTTTCGGCTGGCGCAGTCTGTTCGTCGTCACCGGGCTGGTTGGAATCGGCTGGGGCGTGTGCTGGTATTTGTTGTATCGCGATCCTCGGGCCCATCCGCGGGTGAGTTCTGCGGAGATCGACGAGATCAGCCGTGGCGGTGGCTTGATCGACAACAGCTCGACGCAACGAAGCCACACGGACTGGCGGCAGCGCTGGCAGGCGGGCTCGCACGTGTTTCGGCACCGCAAACTGTGGGGCATCTACCTCGGCCAGTTTTCCGTCGCTTCGACCTCGTGGTTTTTTCTCACGTGGTTTCCGACCTATCTGGAAAAATACCGCGGCATCGCACTGGTGAAAACCGGAGTGCTCGCGTCGATTCCGTTTCTGGCGGCGCTTGTCGGCGTGCTGACCTCGGGCTTCGTGTCCGATCTGCTCACCCGCCGCGGCGTCGCGGCCGGCGTGGCGCGGAAAGCGCCGGTGATCGCGGGGCTCGCGCTTTCGACGACGATCGTCGGCGCCAACTACGTGGAGCGGACGCCGCTCGTGATCTTCTTCCTCGCGCTCGCTTTTTTTGGCAACGGCATGGCCTCGATCACCTGGGTGTTCGTATCGCTGCTGGCGCCGCGGACCTTGATCGGGTTGACGGGCGGCGTCTTCAATTTTTTCGGCAACCTCTCCGGCATCGTCGTGCCGGTGGCGGTCGGCTATCTCGTCCGCGGCGGCGATTTTTCTCCGGCGCTGGTATTCGTTGGAATGCTGGCGGTGCTCGGCATCGCGTCCTACGTTTTCCTCGTCGGGCGTATTGAACGCATCGAGGTTTATTGAAGTTCGCGTAGCAGATTGAGAGGCGCGGCAAAGTCCCTGCGCTTCCGCGCAGGGCTACAGGAGAACTCGTAGCCCGCTGCGGCAGCAGCGGGACGGACTAACAATTTGATGACTTCACCCTCTTGCGCGCGGCGCGAATGATTCGTCCTCTACAGCGGACAAAGCGCGAGGCGAAAGCCGCGATAAGCGCTGGCTTCATCCGGCGGATTTCCGGCGCGACACGCGGCGCGCTCCGAATTCGCTCCGCTGCCGAAGCTCCCGCCGCGGTTCACGCGCATGACACCGTGGGTCGGTCCGGCCGGATCGGTGGCGCGGCCGCCAGGGTAGGGGCCGTGCCAGTCGCGGCACCATTCCCAGATATTGCCGAGCATGTCGTGAAGACCCCACGCGTTCGGCTCCTTCGCGCCGACCGCGCGCGGACCGGAATGAGTCGGGCCGAGGCGTCGGCCTTCGTAGCGTTGCGCGCTGTTGCCGTCATACCACGCGATGCGGTCGAGCACCGCGGGCGTGTTCGCGCCGGCGTAGGTGGCGCTCGCGGAACCTGCGCGGCAGGCGTATTCCCACTGCGCCTCGGTCGGCAGCGTGTAAACGTGACCGGCGGGCAAACGCCCTGCGGCGCGTTCGCGCTCGGTGAGACGGCGGGCAAAATCCATCGCGTCGTGCCAGCTCACGAAATACATCGGCACGTCGTCATCTTCGTTGCCGAGGTAGGTCGCGGGATCGGCGTCGCGCGACCAGTTCATCAACTCCCGCAGCATTTGCTGTTTTCCGCCGAAATCGTAGCGCGTGTCGTCGGCGATGTGCTGGGCGAGTTGTTCGCGGACGCCGCGGCCCATGACGGATTTCCAGGCGCCGATCGTCACGAGATTTTTTCCGAGCCAGAATCCTTGCGAGATCGTGACGATTGTTGGCGGGCCCTCATCCGGCTGGCGTCCCGGTTCAGATTCCGGACTGCCGAGCGTGAACTGTCCGGCCGGTATCCATGCAAGCTCGACGACTCGCTCGTTCGCGAGCGGCACGTTCCATGGGTGTCCGGCGACCGGTGAGCCGGCGTGCGCGCACGTCGCCACACGAGCGAGAAAAAATAGAAAAAGCGGCCGCGCGGCGTGGCGGACAAGGCTCATGCGATGAGCACGGCAACCTCGTAGTCGACGACGCGCGGAAAGGTGAAGACGATTTCGCCGCCCTCGCGGCGGAACGGGATTTCCTTTTCCGCCCGCAGCAATTGCACGCGCGCCACGGCGCGACCGTCGGGCACCGCGAAGCGCACGTCCTGCGGGCCCAGTGGATAATGGCGGCGGATCCAGCCGCGATGCAGATGAGGATTGTTGTAGTTGAGAACGTGGAGCGCGAAACCGGCGTCGGTTTCCCACGCGAATAGTTCGACCAGGCCTTCGCCGGTGACGCTGACGGGCGCGCGCTCGCGCAGCACCCAGCGAATCGAGTTGATCAACAACTGCGCGATGTCGGTGTTGCCGGAGCGCCAGCCGGTCCGCTCGTAGTCGCCGGGAAAGTAAACGAGCCGGCTCGCTCCGCGCTCACGCAGCACCACGGCGGGCTGATTTGTATGCGCGACGGGCGAGTAGGCCATTTCGGGCGGGTAGCCGGCGTTGGCGCCGACGAAAGTCAGCACCGGCGAGTCGGAGCCGGCCGCGACGGGCACGGTATACGCGGCGCCAGGGATCCAGTTGGTGTCATCGAGTCCTCGGAGGATTTCGTGTCGCCGCTCGATGCGCGCGTAGGAAGCGTAAATGCCCATCGGTTCCTGCACGCCGCCTTGACGCGAAATGCCGAAGAGATCGCGCAGCGCGAAATCGGGGCGAGGCGCGCCGGTCTCGTCGTAGAGGCCGGTCTCGAAGGTCGCGAGCAGCGATCCGCCGCGCTCGACGTAAGCGCGCAGTTGTTCCGCCTGGGTGTCGCTGAGCGTGGCGAGGTTGGGCAGGATGAGCGCGTCGTAGCGGCGGAGATTTTCGACGTCGAGGTCGTCCTCGTGAACAAAATCGAACAGGAAGCGGCCCTCGAGCAGCGTGGCGTAAAGTGCCTGGAGAAATTCCGCCGGGCCGCGCTCGCGGGAACTTTCGGCGCCGGGCGGCGTGTAGAAAGCGTTGGCGCGCTGCGACCACACGATGCCGAGATTCGCGATGGTCCGGCGATAGGTGAAGTGCTCGTCGTGCCGCGCCTGCCACGCGAAGAATTCGCGGCCGGCCTTCCGCCAGCGATGATCTTCGCCGAGGCCGGTCTGCGCGCCGAGCCAGTGATACCAGACGCGCATGCCGCTCGCGGCGGTCTGCGCCATCCAGAGCGTGCATTCGGCGTGATTCTTCGCCGCATTGCGCCAGCGGTATCGGCCGGTGGCATACGAGCCGACGACGCTCGTGATCGTGCGGCCCTTCATCACGGCGCGCGCGACGCGGCCCTGCTGCGTGCAGCCCCAGGCCGGCGTGTTTTCGCGATCGCGGCCCTGATTGTCGCAATTGAACCAGACGCAGTCCTTCGCCAGTTCGTGCAGGTTCGTCTGCGCACCGATGCCCCAGCCGAGATTGCCGTAGAAGACATTGTCCGGGTGTTTTTCCTGCGCGATGCGGGTGTAGAGCCGCCACAATTCCCGTGTCCGCTCGAGGTGGCGGGCGTGAAACGCGGGCGTATCCGGTGCGGGCGCACCGCGGCAGGCTGCGCAATGACACACCGGCAGATCGGCGAGCGAGGGCCACGCATTCGTGAACAGGCCGTCGGCGTCGTAGCGCGCGTCGATCTCGCGCATGATCGCTGGAATCTGCTCCGTGAAATACGCGGTGAACGGGCACGTGTTGAAGAGACCGGGCACGGGCTTGTGCGGCACGGGCTGTCCGGCGGCGTCGCGGCGAAACCATTCCGGATGCGCGGCGAGCGCTTCCTCCCACTGCAAGTCGGGGCTCAGGCGGGCGACGACGCGGATGCCGCGCTGCTTCGCGGCGGTGCAGCATTCGCCGAACAAGTCGCGCTCGCCGAGCCAGCGCGAGCGCCGGTGAAACGGAACGGCGGTCGGATAAAAAGCGAGAATGCCCGTCACGCTGACGAGCACGACATCGACCTTGAGATCGGCCCACGTGTCGGCCCAGGCCTTCACGTCGAGGTCGGCCGGATCGTGCTCGTTGAGGTTCAGCTGGCCGACGCGCCGAATCCGCTGATGCCACGGCGACGCATCCGCAACGGACGTGGTGGAGCCCTCCGAGGTGGTGGTGGCTTCGCCCGCGCCGCGCAGGATCGTGTTCGACGCGGCGGCGGAGCCGAGGGCGAGGATGAATTGGCGGCGATCGAGTTTCATGGTTCGGCGGTCACGGCGTGTGAGTGGTGAAGGTGACTGCGCCGGACGAGAGGCCGCCGGCGCGGGCGGAGACGCGGATTTCGCCGCCCTGCTTGGTCGATTGCACGACGGCGAGCGCCATGCCGTGAAACAGGGCGCGAGTGTTGCCTTTGTAACTTTCGTGGCTGGTGGGATCGCCGTTATCCACGCCGATTAATTTTCCCGGGCCGGAAAGCTCGAACGCGATCCGATTGTCGGCGAGCGGCACGAATACGCCATGAGCGTCGAGCGCGCGCACGACGACGTGCGCGACATCGCGGGCGTCGGCCGAGAGTGCGTTGCGATCGATGGTGACCTCGAGCGTGGCAGCGGGCCCGGCCGTGCGCACGACGGCGTCGGTGACAATCTTTCCGGTGCGGTCGTAGCCGACGGCCTTCAGCTCGCCCGGCTCGTAGATCACGTCCCAGGCAAAATGAAGATCGGCGGTCGTCGCGTGAATTTCCGGCCGCGCGTAGGTGTTCCATCCGGTGGACGTGCCTTGCGCGGGAAACTCGCGCGCCTTCACGCCCAGGCTGCGGCCGTTCAGGAACAGCTCGACCGCTGCGCAATTCGAGTAGGCGACGACCGGCACGGGTTTGCCGACGCGATCCGGCCAGTTCCAATGCGGCAGCAGGTGGAGCATCGGCGCCGTGGTCCACTGGCTTTGATAAAAATAAAATGGGTCTTTTTTGAAGCCACAGGTGTCGAGCAGGCCGGAGGTCGCGAGTTTGCGCGGCCAGCGCGATTCGCCGAGGTAGTCGACGCCGGTCCAGCCGAAGTCGCCGATCACGTAGTCGTGCGTCGCGACAAACCGCCACAACGACTCGGCGCGGAGCGTGCTCGTGAGGTAGAGCGCCGCCTCGGGCCCCACACCGGGAGTCAGTTTGCCTTCGGCGAAGTTGAAGCCGCCGCCTAGCAGCGGGCCGAAGCTGTAGTCGCCGCGCACGTCGCGTGGGTTGGTGTCTTCGGTGCCGACGAATTTCCGCGTGGGAAACAGGTGACGATCGTCGGCGTAGTGGGTCTCGCGGCGTGTGCCCCAGCGGTCGACATAGTTGTAGCCGACGATGTCGAGCAGGCTCGAGAATGCCAGCGGCGCCTGGCCGTTTTGGTTGAAGATATTGTCCATCGCGGCGGTGACCGGCCGCGTCGGGTCTTCGCGATGGAAAATTTCGACGAGCTTGCGCAGCACGTCGGGCCCGTTGGGCGCGCCCTGTTCGCCGATTTCGTTTCCGGCGCTCCACATCACGATGCAGGGGTGGTTCCGATCGCGGTGGATGAAGTCGACGAGATCGCGCTCGAACCAGTCGTTGAAAACGTCCGAGTAGCCGAACTTGATCTGCGGCTTGCGAATCGTCCATTCGTCGAAGGCCTCGTCCATGACGAGCAGGCCAAGTCGGTCGCAGAGGTCGTAGAATTCCGGCGCCATCGGGTTGTGGCTGCAGCGGATCGCGTTGACGCCCGCTTCCTGCAGAAGTCGCAGTCGCCGCTCGAGCACCGCCATGGGCACGGCCGCACCGACCGCGCCGCCGTCGTGATGCAGGCACATGCCGCGGAGCTTCACCGGCGTGCCGTTCAGCAACAATCCGCGGTTCACGTCGTAGTCGAGGCTGCGCACGCCAAAGGTGGTCTCGACGACGTCGGTCGCCGCGCCGGCGATTTGGATTTCGGAGCGAAGCCGGTAGAGCTGCGGCGCCTCGGGCGACCACAGGTGCGGCGAACGCAAGATGAGGACCGATTCGATTTCGCGCTCGGCGTTGGCGCCCAGCGAAACGGATTTGACGGTGACCTCCGTCGCATCGGCGACCGGGCGACCGTCGTTGTCCAGAATGTGCGAGACGACGTCGATGGTCCGCGCCGCGGAGCCGGCATTCCGAACTGTTGTCCGGACGCGAATCGTCGCCTGCGCGGATGAGATTTCCGGCGTGGTCACAAAAACGCCCGACGGCGCGATCGCGACCGGGTCGGTCGACGTGAGCCATGTGTGCCGGTAAATGCCGGAGCCGGAATACCAGCGGCTGTTGGGCTGCGTGGAATTGTCGACGCGGACCGCGATGAGATTCGGCGCCGCGCCGAAATTCACGTAGGGCGTGAGATCGTAGCCGAAGGTCGAGTATCCATCGGGACGCGTGCCGAGTTCGTGGCCGTTGATCCAGACGGTGCTGTGTTGATAGACGCCATCGAATTGGACGAGCACGCGGCGCCCTCGCTCTGATTCCGGCAGGGCGAACGTTTTTCGATACCAGCCGATCCCCGTGGGCAGATAGCCGCCCGATCCGCCAGTGGGCGCGTGCTCATCGTAAGCGCCTTCGATGCTCCAATCGTGAGGGAGATCGAGGGCGCGCCACGTCGCGTCGGCGAACCCGGATTGCTCCGCGCCGGGTGCGTCGCCGAGATGAAATTTCCAGCCAAAGTCGAATGTATCCGAAGTTCGCGGCGTCGCCGCGTGCAACGCGGAGATCGCGCCGGCGAGCGTGAATAGGCGAAGCGCTCCGAAGCACAGTGAACGGAAGGAAAGAAGGTGAGAATAGGGCATGACGGAATGGGGTTTGGTTTTTTTCAGCGACTGTTCGGGCGCCGGCCGTCACTGCGGCAAGGGCGGGGCGCCGAGTTGTTGACAGACGTCGCTCACCTGCGCGGTCAGCCAGAACTCGGTGGGCGTGTAGCGGGCGATGGAGTCGATGGCGCGGAGCCGTGCGCCGAGGCCGGGCACGGCGGCTTTGACTTCCGCGGGTGTCTTCTTCGCCTCGACGAGCGCCGTGACGGCGTGCAGGAGTTCGGAGAGATAGCGTTGCTGGTCCGCGATAATTTCCGGCCCGCCCACCGGGCCATGACCGGGACACACGATTTTTGCGCCGAGAGCCTTCGCCTTTTCGAGCACCTCGATCCATCTGCTCAGCGTGCTGTCGTGAAAATAGTTGAAGGCGCCGTTCGCGCAGAGATCGCCGGTCGCGAGAATTTTTTCGTGCGGCAACCAGACGAGCGTATCGCCGTGCGTGTGGCCCGCTCCGAAGAAGAGCAACTCGACGCGGTGATGGCCGTCGTCGAACGCGAGCGCGTCACGATAGATCAACGTGGGAAGTTTCAACGTGGTTGCCGCGACGTCGGGTCGCGTTTTCGCCTCGGTGGCCCAGCGTTCCGCGCCGCTGCGCCGAAGTTCGGCGAGCGTGGCCTCCTGCGCGACGATCTCGGCGCCCGCGGCAGACCAGATGCGGTTGCCGAACGAGTGGTCGGGATGAAAATGCGTGTCGACGACGTAGCGCACGGGCTTGCTCGTGATCGCGCGAATTTTGGGGAGCACGATTTCCGCGCCGGCGGGATAGTTGGCGTCGACGACGACCACGTAGTCGTCGAACTCGATCCAGGTGTTGTTACAGTGGACTCGCGCGTGGTCGCCTTCGTGAAACCACACGCCGGGTGCGAGCGTTTGCACATCGCCGGAACCGGAGGCGAACACCGGAACCGCGGCGAACAGGGCGAGCGCGACGAGGCGTGAGGTCATGGCTGGAGGATGACTTTCAGGTATTGTCCGCCGCCGGGCGCGCTCAGTCGCTGGAACCAGCCCGGCCCGTCGTGAAGCGGGGCGATTTCGCTGATGAGCGGCTCGACGCGAATCACACCGCGCGCGATCAGATCGATGCACAGCGGATATTCGCCTGCGGAACCGCAGGAGCCGTGAAGCGTGAGTTCGCGCGTGACGACGGTTTGCAGCGGAAAATCGATCTTCGGCGCGAGATTGCCGACAAGGACGAGCGCGCCCCCGCGGCGAACCGAGTCGATGGCGAGCTGCACCGTCGACGACAAGCCGACCGCCTCCAACGCCACGTCCGCGCCGCGGCCGCCCGTGATGCGCGCGATTTCCGCCGGCACGTCGCAAGCGCCGGATTGAAGCGTGTCGGTGGCGCCGAGTTCGCGGGCGAGGGCGAGCCGTTTCGATTCGAGATCGATGGCGACGATGCGCGTCGCGCCGGCCCAGCGAAGCGCCTGGACAACCAACAGGCCGATCATGCCCGCGCCGACGACCACGGCGGTGGTGTCGGGCGCGATGGCGACACGCCGGACCGCATGAATCGCGACCGAAACGGGCTCGGTCATTGCTGCGTGTGCGAACGGCAGACCGGGCGGCAGCCGATGAAGAATGCGCGTGGGCACGGCGACGTAGTCGGCGAACGCACCGTGCTGCCGGAATTCAGGCGTGGAGACGCCGAGGACGCGGCGCGCGGTGCATAGATTCGTCTCGCCGGCGCGGCAGGAAGGGCAGTCTCCGCAATAGATCGTGGAGTCGAACGTGACCCGATCGCCCGGACGCCATTCGCCGGAATGGGATTCGGCGATTTCGCCCGCGGCTTCGTGGCCCATGATGAGCGGGGGAATGCGACGCCCGCTCGAGCCGTCCCAACCGTGGATGTCGCTGCCGCAGATGCCACACGCACGAACGCGCACCCGCACTTCGCCGGCCTGGATGCTCGGAGCCGGCTGATCCACGAGTTCGAGTTTCGAAGGAGCGGTCAGCAGCAGCGCATTCATGATTTCGAAGTGACGTTTGCCCGTCGAATGAGATGCGCGCGGCGGCGACGGGCGGCGCCGCGGGCCGGGAAAATCTACTTGAACGCGGAGGCGGGGGCGTCGGTCGGAACCTGCGGCTCAGCGGCGACTGTTTCCGGCCGTTTCCACTGGGATTCGGTCGTGAGGGCACGGCCAGCGACGATCGTGCGGGCTCGCAGCGTGAAGGCCGCGCCGCCGGCCGAAAGGCGAAGCACGATGGAGGCAATCCCCGCCTCGGCGACCATGGCGGCAGGGCCGACGATCTCGGCGTCGCCTTCGAGTGCGAAATGGATTTCGGGGGATTCGTCGATGCAGACAGTGCCTGCAAGGTCGACGACGCGGGCGTGCGCGATCAGCACATCGGCTTCGCCGTCGTCCGCGACAATCCCGTCCGAATCAATCTCGAGTTCGATCCGCTGCGCCGGTGTGGGCGTGCTGACGCGATGCGTAGCGACAGCTCTGCCACCGATGAAGCCGATGGCCTCGAGCGTGCCGGCGGAGAAGGCGGCGAGTTGGAATACACTGGGCGGATGGGGCAGGAAGGCGTTCGAGCTATCGCGCTGAGGAGCGACGCGACCGACAGAGATGTTGTCGAGGCGCAGCTCGACCTCGTCGCAGTTGGTGAACACCGGAATGGTCAACGCGGAGGCTGCGGTCCAATGCGATGCGATGAAGACCATCGGTCCGCTGCTCCAGCCCTCGCCGTGTTCACTCGCGTGCCGCTGACTGCGGTAAAAGTAGTAGGAGAATTTCGGGAGGCGAAAAATGTCCATGATCCCGCACGCGGCGCGCCGCGAATCGTAACCGCGCGCGTAATCGAACATCGACCATTGGCCATCGAGCACGGCGGGAGAGCCGAGGGTGTCATTGAGCGCGACCATGTGGTTGCTGACCTGCTGGCGCAGGCCGCGTTCGCCGTCCGCCCGGAGTTTGCGACCGTTGCCGGCGGGATCGTAAAGGCCACGGCCGGTCTTCTGATCGTAACCGTCCGTCGCGGCGTAGAACTCCCAGTCGCCATATTCGGCGACGACGAGCGCCTTGTCGCCGTTGCGCCACGTGTGCAACTCGCCGTGCTGGCGCGAGTGGATGAAAACGTCGTAACGGTCCTTCCACCCGCACGTGAACATCTGGTCGCCGGGGAATTCCTCGTGCCCGATCTCGTGCAGTCGGGTCATGAATGCGTCGTCCATTTTCGTTTCGTTGAGGGAAAGTTCCCACAAGACGACGCACGGATGATGGCGATCGCGGCGGATGAGATCGCGCGCGTTTTGATAGCAGGCCGCGCGAAACGCGTCGCCGCCGAGGAACTGCCAGCCGGGAATGCAGTTCATGACGAGAATCCCCAACTCGTCGCAGGCGTCGAGAAAGGCCGGCGACTGCGGGTAGTGCGAAAGCCGGACGTAGTCGAAGCCGGCTTCCTTGATCCGGCGGGCGTCGCGCCGTTGCGCGGCCGCGGGTGCGGCATAGCCGATGCGAGGGTATTCCTGGTGACGGTTCGTGCCGCGCAGCCGGAGACGCCGGCCGTTGATCGCGAATCCGCCTGAGCGGGAAAAATGGATACGGCGGATGCCGAAGCGCACGACGGCCGTATCGAGAATCCGGTCGTCGGCGTCGCGGAGCGTGACACGCGCCTCATGGAGATTCGGCGCATCCGGAGCCCAGAGGCGCGGACGGGCGAGGTTCAGATCCGTCGCGATGAGCTTCGAGGAACCAGCGGGCACACGCAGGTGCGTTCGCCGGCCGCGGCCGACCGTACCGGCGTCGTTAAAAATCTCGACGTGGAGGTGGAGCAGCTGGTCGACCGCGCCCGTGTTTCGCACGTGAGTGCCGATGTCGAGCGTCGCGAGTTCCGGCGAGAGGGCCACGGTGCGGACGAAAATACCGCCGCCAGCCACAACCCCGGCCCCCACGGAATCGGTGATGTGAACGGGCGGGTAACAGCGAAGCTCGGCGTGACGATAGAGTCCGCCATACCAGCAGAAATCCAGATCGGCGAAGGCCTTTCCCGGCGGGACGTCGGGATTGTCGCGATTGTCGAGGCGGACGGTGAGCGTGTGCGACCGACCGTCGCTCAGCGCCCGCGTGAGATCGATCTCGAACGGGAGATAGCCGCCGGCGTGGCGCCCGCATTCGGCGCCATCGACCAGGATGATCGCGCTGTGCATCGCCGCGCCGATGGCGAGCGTGCAAGGACCGGTCGGCGCCTCGCGCGGCCGCTCGATCAGCCGCTCATACTCGCATTCGCCCAGCCAGTGTTCGTTGCCATCGAGGTCGGCGACGAAGGGCGTGTGAGGCAGGTCGACCCGGCACACGGTGCCGTCTTCCACCTTATCGAGGCGGCGAAACGTCCAACCGTGGTCAAGGGGAACGAGCAGGTTCATGCGACGGTCGGAGATTTGTTTGATCTTAAATAAAACAGATTCACTGGGCGAGCGCGGATGGTTTGGGCACTGGAAACAGGGACATGGTGGCTTATCAGCGTGGCCGGCCGGACGAAGCGATGGATGACACTAGATCTGTCCCCGCCGGGCCTCGAGCGCCATCCGCACCTCGTGGGCGCGTCTTTGATCCAGAGGATAAAACTTAAGTATGAGGAGAGCGGCGATCGCCCAGACGGCGGTCGAGATCGTCAGCACCAGGCGCATCGAGAGGATCGAGCCAGCCGTCGGGACGGCGCCGGGCGTCGTGTTGTCGAAGCCGGTGAGGGCGATCGTGAGCATCGCGCCCAGAAAGCCGAAGGAGTAGCCGGTTTTTTGGATCCAGAACAGCAGCGCGCCGAAAATCCCTTCGCGGCGCAAGCCGTGGCGCAGTTCGTCTTCGTCGCAAATATCCGCCAGCATGGAGGGCGTCAGCGTATAGACCGCGACCCAGACGGGTCCGCACAGGAGGCAATCGAGCAGAATTTTCCATGGATGGCCGGGCGTATAGAGCAGCCATTTGCCGGCGGCGCCGACGAGGACGAGGGCGAAGCTGATGGCGAGCGCGATGTGTTTGCCGTAGCGTTTCGCGAGCCAGTTGATCGGGAAAACCCAAAGAATCCCGAGCACCGCGTAGCTGGTGGAAAGGCACGCCTTCCAATAGGAGCCGTGCGCGATATCGCCGCCGAACATGTAGTAAACGATCAGGTAGTAATCGATGTTGCTCGCCAGCATGCCGGCGCCGATCTGCAGTGCGGTGAGCGCCAGGAGCAGGATGAAGGCGCGGTTCGAGGCGGCGGCGCGCATCGCGGGCAGGATGCGGACTTTCTCCTGCTTCGCGGCCTGGTGGAAAAAGCGCTCCTTGACGAACAGCCCGGGAACGATGCCCATGCCGCAGAAAATGAGGATCGCGAGACTCCAGCCCACGACGTGGATGCCCTGCATCACCGACGTGAATACCGCCAGGGTCGTGAGCGGAAACACCCAGTTGTAGCCGGACTCGCCGATCTTGTTGAAGAACGTGGCGAACGACCAGACGCTCGTGCGCTCGTTGTAGTCCGGCGTCATCTCGTAGCCGAGACTGCTGTAGGGCACCGAATACATCGAGTAGGCCATGTAAAAAAGGATTTGGGTCGCGACGAGGTACGTCACGATCGCGGTGGAGCCCCAGCCCGTGGGCACCATCCAGATCAATCCGAAGCACAGCGCCTGCAGGAACGCCCCCGCGACGATGTAAGGCTTGCGCCGGCCCCAGCGGGAATGAGTGTTGTCCGAAATGCGGCCCATCCACGTGTCGAAAAACGCATCGAGGAACCGTGGAATCGAGAGAGCGACGCCGAACATGAACAGTGGCACCTTCAGCGTCATCTGATACACGGGCACGGCGAAGCTGCCGACCCCTGCGATCGCGAAAAACACCGGCAGCGTGCCGATGCCGAAAGCCAGTTTTTCGGAAAAGCGAACGCGACCCTTGTCGGCGGTGCCGCTGCGGTCGGAAGTCGGCAGCTGTTCAACGGTGCTCATGGGGTAAGGGCGACGGAACGGGGGTGGTGGAATCCTCCGGGCCGGCAAGGCGCTGGTCGTCGGCGGAAGGCGATGGCCGAGGCGGGGCCGAAAAAATGCGACGGAACATGACCGAAAATCGTGGAAGGGGTAAACGCGCCCCTGTGCATGCCGCTTTCACCACACTTGGCAAGTGTCTTATCTTTTATGAAATTGTTTGATCGGGTTGCAGCGACCCTTATCAACCCCATGCCCCCGAGCTGCCCGGCCGCCTGAACGGATTTTCCCCGGCGATTCAGTTTCCCATGTCGCGTTTTCCCTTCCACGCCGCTCCCGGCGACCGGTCGCCAACCCTTCAAGTCGCTTCGCGGCTCGGCCGGCCGCGACTCTGGCTGATCGGCGGCGCCGGGGCGTCGGCGGTGTTGCTCGCGAGTCTCTTCGGTGCCGACCGGGAGGCGCCGGTTCGGACCACCACGGTCGTGACCGCGGGGCGCGGCGGCTACGTGGGCGACGCATCCTGCGTCGCATGCCACCAGCAGAAGGCGCAGAGCTATGCGGTGACGGCGCACGCGGCGACCTCGCGTTTGGGTTTGGCTGAGTCGATTCACGGTCGCTTCGATTCCGGCCGCAATCAACTCCGGACGGCCAATCCCAATCTCTATTTCCAAATGGAGCAGAGGGCGGACGGTGGTTACGAGACCGCGGTGCTGCGGACGTCGCTCACGCAGGTGCTGACGCGGTCCGAGCGCATCGATCTCGTGGTGGGATCGGGGCGAAAAGGGCAGACGTATTTGTATTGGGATGACAACCGGCTTTTCCAGTTACCGGTGTCGTATTGGACGGCGTCGGGCGCCTGGGTGAACAGCCCGGGGTATGTGGACGGCACGGCCGTCTTCGAACGCCCGATCGCGGGGCGTTGTCTCGAGTGTCACGCGACGTCCTTCGTGTCCACCGCTCCGCCGGAGAATGCCTACCTGAAGTCCAGTCTGGTGCTCGGCATCGCCTGCGAGAAATGTCACGGCCCCGGCGCCGAGCATGTGAAGCGTTACCGGTCCTCGACTCCTCCGCACACGCCGCAGGAGTCGGCGATCGTCAACCCCGCGCGGTTGCCGCGCGACCGCCAGATCGACGTCTGCGCGCTGTGTCATGCGGGAATCGGCACACCGTCGACGGCGCCGCTTTCCTACACCCCCGGAGAGGTGTTGTCGGATCATCTGACATTTCCCCGTCGGCCGCCTGAGGCGCGGATCGACGTGCACGCCGGCCAGGTCGAGTTGCTGGCGCGAAGCCGCTGCTTCCAATCGAGTCCGGGGATGACCTGCACGACCTGCCATGACGTGCATCGGCCGCAGCGGGATCTGGCGGCCCTGTCGCAGACCTGCACGACGTGCCATCAAGTCGAACATTGCGGCGAGTTTCGCCGGAAGGGCCGCGCGATCGCGGCAGACTGCGTGAGTTGTCACATGCCGCTCGAGCAAACGAGCCAGATCGTGATCGCGCGAGCCAACGGCCAGACCTTCGACCCGAGCGTCCGCAACCACCGGATCGCGGTGTACCCCAATCCGGAACAGCCGTGATGCACAGCTAAAGCGCTTTGAAAATTTCCATCGCCACTGGAGGAGCCGGCTTGCCGGCGATGCCCGATCTTCGCGCACCGGGATCGCCTCCAAGCCGGCTCCTCCCTTCGACCCGCCGCGCGGCTACACTGTTTTTCAAACCGCGCTAGGTTTGCAGGCGCGCGCGCAACTCCGCCGGCAGGAGGCGGTGCGCGAGTTCGCGCAGCTCCGGGTCGGCGATCTCCAGGCCAAACGCCTTGGCGAGCACCTGCAGCCGGTAGAGTGAACCGGTCGACAGCGAGCGGATTTTTGCGGCGTCGATTTTCCCGAGGCAGAGGCGCAGTTGATCGCGGGCGAGGTCGTTGCGCTGGCCGAGCGAGAGGACGATCGCGAGGCTCACCCGCCGGTCCCACGGCAGCGCGCGATCGAAGCCGTTGTCGAGACCGGCGACGAGCGCACCGAGGGTTTGTTCGAAGCCGGCGCGGTTTCCGCGAGCCTCGTCGGTTTCCGCGAGGGCGATCAACGCGCCGGGATGCGCGGGGTAACGTTGCAATAGTTCCGCGGTCGACGCGGCGAGGTCGGGCTGGCGGGTTTCGATGAAGTATTCGGCGAGACGGCTGAGAGCGGCGGCGGGATTCGTCTCGCGCGTGACCTCCAGCACGACGACGGACTGATCCTCAAACCCGGCGACGACCGGGAGGGGATAGGGCACCGGCTGGAGCCACGTGGGCAGCGCCCAGTGGTGCAATGCCGCCACAAAGGAGTCCTCGGGGTTCTTCAGGCTCCAGCGCGCGAACGCATCGAGGTCGCGGTCCCACGTCGGCAGGACGAGATAACTGATGCCGCGCTCGTCGATCAGCGTCCGGGCGATCTCGGGCGTGGTGGCGGTGACGATACGCACGGTCGCGTCGAGGCCGTCGTGGTTTTCCCAATTGGTGGTGCCAACGCCGCGCAGCCCGCCGTGGAAGGACAACGGGGTCGTCTGATCCGGCGGGGCGAGCACGGTGGCGCCGCCGGGCCCGGCGCGATCCGTCAGCCAGTGCGCGAGGCCGCGCTCGATCAGGCCGAGAATCTCGAAACGCGTGAACGCGATGTTGCCCGTTGCGGGCGGCGGCAGGAGTTGAAAAACCCCTGGAGCAACAATCAGCGCCGTCAGGCCTGCGCCGGTCCAGCGCGCGCGTCGGGATACGACCACGGCCGTGAATGCCGGCACGCTCACGGCGAGCAGCGCGATCAACGCCGCGTCGCAGGCGGACCACCAGGCGAGTTGCCGGCAGGCGAGGGCGAGCGTGATGGCGGAGGGACCGAGGGCGAGGGCGATGGCGCGGCGCACGTCGCGAGGCGTGGTTTTGCGCAGCGCGAGCCAGAGTGCGAACGCCAGGAGCGAAAGCGGAAGCAGTGTCGCCGCGAGCGCCGGGCTCACGCCGTCGCGGCGCAACCAGCCGGCGAGATTCTCCGCGACGATGCCGTTCGGCAGGAAATCGAGCCGGCTGGCATAGAGATCCCCGCGCAACAGCGCGCGCGCGCCGCTCCATTTCATCGCCACGGGTAGGGCGGCGATCGCCAATATGGATATCGCGCAGCCGAGATTCAGCCGCACGCTCCATCCGCGCTTCGGGTCAGAGCGCCAGCGGGCCAGTTGGGCAAGCAGTTCGCCCGCGCCCAGCCAGGCGAGACCAAAAAGGGGATGGTTTACCTCCAGACGAAAATCCAGGTGCCCCGGAAAATATTCCACGAGATAGGCGAGCAAGCTCGTGGTGGCGCCGCTCAAAGCCCAGAGCCGCCACGACGAGGTTTCGCATCGTTCATTCGCGGTCGCACCGGATTCGCGCGGCGAGATGAGCGTCACCGCGATTGCACTCAGCGCGATACCAGCGAGCACGGGCACTTCGGCCCCGACGTCGAGCCACAGACCCACGCCACCAGCGATGCCGGAGAGGACAAACGGAAAGCGTGATCGGCGCCCTGATTCTTCGCACCCGGCGACGAGGGGTAGCACGCTCCACAGCGCGCAGATCGCGGCCAGTCCGCGATCGTCGGGCACGCCCGGGAGAAAGCCAGCGGCGAACGGAAACAGAGTCGTCAGCGCGATCGCAGAGACGGCAGCGGTAGCGGAGCCGAAGTGGCGCGCGACGAAAAGCGTCGTGCCGACGAGAAGGAGAAGGTGGAGCAAAGGATCTGCCCACAGCGCCGCTCGCTCGGCTGCGGCCGCGAGCGGCACGCCGGTGATTTTGTAGTCGACCCACGCGAGCGTCGCGAGCCACCAGCGGTAGAGTGAGGCAGAGTGAACGTCGCGTCCGCCGGGTGCGTTCTCGTAATCGATGTGGCGCAGGCGCCCGTGGTGGCCGGCGAGCAGTTGCTGGGTTTCCGCGATCCATTGATAGCTGCGGTTGTCGTGCTCGGGGACGATCAGCCACCGCTTGCCGCCGGCGTATCCCGTCGGTGAGTTCGAATCGAAGACCGGATCGGCGTCGGTGCGCGAAACCGTTTCGACGCGTTCCGCCCGTCGAACATCGCACCAAACCAGAAACGCGCAGGCACCGAGCAGGGCGAACAGCCAGCGGCTGGACGGGGCGAAGAAAGGAAAATGGCGGGAACGCACGGAGGCGGTTTTTCGGGAGACGCGCCCGGACGCAAGCGGAGGAAAATTAGGTGAGCAAGAAAAGTCGGGCGATGAACCAAATGCGCCGGTGCGAACGGAGCGCTTCGGTTTTCTTCTCGACAGATCGCGCGGGCGCAGTGTCTCAGGTGAGATGCCTTCGCGAGTGCGCAGCCGCGTATCCTCTCTGATCACGCCTTCCGCCGCAGTGCTCGATCGTGTTTCGCGCTGCGGGTGTCTGGCGGCGGCCATCGGGCTGGCGACGCTGGCGGCGGCGGCGGAGCAGGGTGAAATTATCGCGGATACACCGTTGGCGTCGCGCTCGGGTCCGCGGGGAGCAACGATGTTCAGAAGAATGTCGCCGGAGGAAACCGGCGTCGTGACCGAGAATCGTTACGACGATCCGCGCATGTGGGGCGACCGATACTACGAACTCGAACTCGGCGCGATCGGCACGGGTGTCGCCATCGCCGACTACGACGGAGATGGCCGGTCGGATATTTTCGTCGTGAGCAAGACCGGCAGTTGCCGGCTGTTTCGCAACCTCGGCGCGTGGAAATTCGAGGATGTCACCGAGCGCGCCGGAGTCGGCGACGCGGGCGACGCGGCCAAGGTGTGGAAGCAGGGCGCCACGTTCGCCGACGTGAACAACGACGGCCGACTCGATCTCTACGTCTGCCGCTTCGGGGCGCCAAACCGGCTCTACATGAACCAGGGCGACGGCACCTTCAAAGAGGAGGCGGCCGCGCGCGGACTCGCGGCGACGGACGCATCGGTGGTGGGGGCGTTCTGTGATTACGATCGCGACGGCTGGCTCGATGTTTATCTCCAGACCAACCTGCTCGATCAGGCGGTGCATCCGCACGGGCAGCGCGATCGCCTTTTTCACAACAACGGCGACGGCACGTTTACCGAGGTGACGGACCGGGCCGGAATCGGCGGCGAGACGCAGGGCCATTCCGCGATGTGGTGGGACTACGACGAGGACGGCTGGCCCGATCTCTACGTCGACAACGATTTCGAGCCGCCCGACCAGCTCTACCACAACAACCGCGACGGCACGTTCACCAACGTGATCGATCGCGTGGTGCCGCACCTGCCGTTCTCCGCGATGGGCTCCGACCTCGGCGACGTGAACAACGACGGCCACATCGACCTGTTCGTCTCCGAGATGGCGGCGACGAACCACGAGAAAGACCAGCGCACGATGGCCCACTCGCGCATGTTGCTGCGCGATCCGCCGGAGGGATCGAGCGGAGCCGTGTCGTTGATGCGCAATGCGCTGTATTTGAACACGGGCGCGGGACGGTGCCTCGAGGCGGCTTGCCTGGCGGGTTTGGCGGCGACGGATTGGTCGTGGGCGGTGCGATTCGAGGATCTGGACAACGATGGGCGAATCGACCTGTTCGTCCCGAATGGCATGCAGCGCGAGTCGCACAATGCCGATCTGATCGCGCGGATGAGTCTGGCGGAAACGCTGGCGCAGAAAATCCGGATCAATCGCGCGAGCCCGCCGCTGGCGGAACCGAATCTCGCGTATCGGAATCTCGGTGACTTGCAGTTTGTCGAGAGCGGAGCGGCGTGGGGTTTGAACGAAAAGGGCGTGAGCTTCGGCGCGGCGTTCGGGGATCTGGACGGCGACGGCGATCTGGATCTGGTTTACGCCAACTACGACAAAGGCGTGACGGTCCTGCGCAACGACGCGGACACCGGGCACCGGCTCGTCGTGGCGTTGCGCGGGACGCGTTCGAACCGGTTCGGCGTCGGCGCGACGGTGCGCATCGAAACGGCGGCGGGACCGCAGGTGCGGCAACTGGTGACGGTGCGCGGCTGTCTCTCCTCGAGCGAACCGATGCTGCACTTCGGGCTCGGCGAGGAAACGGCGATCAAGCGGCTGGTGGTGGAATGGCCGAGCGGCGCGAGGCAGACCTTCGCGGATTTGGCCGCGGATCGGAGGTTCACGATCACGGAGCCGACGGCTGCGACTGAAGCCGCGAACCCGGTGGCGGCGACGCCGCAGTTCGTGGACGCAAGCGAGACGATGAATCTGGCGCTCGCATCGCGTGAACCGAGGATCGACGAATTCGGACAAAATCCGTTGCTCCCGCAGCGACAAAATCGGCGCGGCCCGGCGCTCGCCGTCGGAGACCTATCCGGCCGCGGCAGCGACGACCTGGTGGTGGGTGGCACGCCGGAGGCGCCGCTGCAGGTGCGATTCGGCGGGAGAGAGGGCGCGTATTTGCCGGGCAACGCCGCGGCGATGGTGTCGGCGACCGTCGTCGATGATGGACCGGTGTTGATCTTCGACGCGGATGGCAATGGCACGCAGGACGTGCTGATCGCGAAAGGCGGCGTGGCCCGACCGGCGGGCTCGCCCGAGTATCAGCCGCGACTCTACTTGAACGATGGTCGCGGAAAGTTTGCGCCGGCGCAGGACGGAAGGCTGCCGGCGCTGCCGTGGAGTGTGGGCGTTTTGGCGGCGGCGGACTTCGACCGCTCGGGACGTCTGGCACTGTTCGTGGGCGGACGGGTGATACCGGGCCAGTATCCCTATGCGCCGAAAAGTGCGCTGCTCGCGAATCGTGGCGGCCGCTTCGAGGACGTAACCGATGCGATCGCGCCGGCGTTGCGGAAGGTCGGCCTGGTGAGTTCGGCGGTGTGGAGCGACGTCGATGGCGATGGCTGGCCGGACCTGCTGGTCGCGCTCGAGTGGGGGCCGGTGAAATGTTTTCACAACGAAGCGGGGCAAAGCCTCGTCGATTGGACGCAGAAGCTGGGATTTTATTCCGCGGGGGCGGGTTGGTGGAATTCGATCGCGACGGCGGACTTCAATGGCGACGGCCGGCCGGACTTCGCGGTGGGCAATTTGGGGCTCAATACGCCTTATCGCGCTGACGCGTCGCACCCGGCGTTGTTGTTTTCGGGGGATTTCACCGGCGACGGCGGACTGCAGTTGGTCGAGGCGTATTACGAAGGAGAGAAACTTTATCCCTGGCGCACGCGGAAGGATCTCGGCGCGGCCGTTCCGTCGATTTTGAAACGTTATCCGCGGAACGATCTCTACGCGCGAGCGACGCTGGAGGAGATCGTCGGCGCGGAGCCGCTGGCGGCGGCGGATCGGTTTGCGGCGACGCAGTTTGAGAGCGGCGTTTTCCTGAGCCAAGCGGACGGCACGTATCGTTTCGCGCCGCTGCCGAGGATCGCGCAGATCGCGCCGATCGAAGGGCTCGTCGCGGGCGATTTCGACGGCGATGGGTTCGCGGATCTTTACGCGGTGCAAAATTCCTACGCGCCGAACCCACAGGTCGGTCGCTTCGACGGCGGGCTGAGCCAGCTTTTGCGCGGAGACGGCCGCGGCGGTTTCGTCGCTATGCCGGCGGCGGAAAGCGGATTGATCGTGCCGGGCGATGCGAAGGCGCTCGCGGTGCTCGACCTGGACGCGGACGGCTGGGCGGACTTCGCCGTGACACGCAACAGCGACTCGACGCAGGTGTATCGAAACCGCGGAGTCACGGGCCGGCATTCGCTTTCGGTGCGGCTGCGCGGGCCGGCAGGAAATCCGACGGCGGTCGGGGCGCGGGTCGCCGTCGAATACGCCGACGGCAGCCGAGCCACGGTCGAGATTGGCGCGGGCGCGGGTTACTACAGCCAGTCGGCCGCAGCGGGCTTCTTCGGCTGGCGGGAGGCGAATCCGCCGCGAAAAATCGTCGTGCGCTGGCCCGATGGCACGACCAGCGAGCATCCCGTCCCGGCTGGCGCCGCCAGGCTGAGACTTTCCGCCCATGATTCGTAAGGCGGGTCCGTTCTCCGGCGCGCGGTCACTTTGGTTCGCGGCGATTGCATGCGGCGGGAGCCTCGCGGTCGGGCCGAACGGGATGGCCGGTCCGCTCGCGGAGGCGGCGCTGACGGTCCGCTCGGGTCCGCGAGGAGCGACGATGTTCAAGGTCATGGCGCCGGAGGAAACCGGGATCGTGACGGAGAATCGCTACGACGACCCGGCGATGTGGGCGGAGCGCTACGCCGAGTTCGCGCTGGGGTCGATCGGCACCGGCGTCGCGATTGCCGACTACGATGGCGACGGCCGGCCGGATATTTTTGCGGTGAATAAAACCGGGAGCTGCCGGCTGTTTCGCAATCTCGGCGGCTGGTCGTTCCGGGATGTCACCGCGGAGGCGGGCATCGAGGAATCTGGGCCGGAGGCGCGGATTTGGAAACAGGGTGCGACGTTTGCCGACGTGAACAACGACGGGCGGCTCGACCTCTACGTCTGCCGTTTCGGCGCGCCGAACCTGCTCTACATCAATCAAGGCGATGGCACGTTCGCCGAGGAGGCGGCGGCGCGCGGGCTGGCGGTGAGCGACGCGTCGGTGATGGCGGCGTTCAGCGACTTCGATCGCGACGGCTGGCTGGATGTGTTCGTGCAGACGAATCAGCCGGCGACCGTCGGCGGCGAGACTCGACCGCAGCGGAGCTATCTTTTTCGCAATCGCGGCGACGGGAGGTTTGTGGACGTGACGGCAGAGGCGGGAATCTCCGGCGAAACGCAGGGACATGCGGCGACCTGGTGGGATTACGACGAGGATGGTTGGCCGGACCTCTACGTGGGCAACGATTTCGATCCGGCGGACAAACTGTATCACAACAATCGCGACGGAACGTTTACCAACGTGATCGACCGCGTGGTGCCGCACATGCCGTTCTCGACCATGGGCTCCGATCTCGGGGACGCGAACAACGACGGCCGGATCGATCTGCTCGCCGCCGACATGGCCGCGACGAATCACGAAAAGGATCAACGCACGATGGCGAATGCGCGGCGGCTGATTCGGGACTTGCCGGACGACTCGGCCGGCGCGCCGTTTCAGATGCGCAACGCGCTCTATCTGAACACGGGGACGGGACGATGCCTCGAGGCGGCGGGTCTGGCGGGCCTGGCGGCGACGGATTGGTCGTGGTCGGTGCGCTTCGAGGATCTGGACAACGACGGCCGGCTCGACCTTTTCGTGACGAACGGCATGTATCGGGAATCGCACAACGCCGACCTGATGGCGCGGGTGGAGGCGGCGGAGACGATCGCGCAGAAGATCCGGATCTCACGCGCCGGCCCGCCGCTGAGGGAGACGAATCTGGCGTATCGGAATCTGGGTGACTTGCGGTTCGTGGAAACTGGAGCCGCGTGGGGGCTGAACGAAAAGGGCGTGAGCTTCGGGGCGGCGTTCGGGGATTTGGACGGCGACGGCGACCTGGACCTGGTCTATGCGAATCACGGCAAGGGCGTGACGGTGCTCCGCAACGATGCGGACGCGGGACACCGGATCGTCGTGGCGTTGCGCGGGACGCGTTCGAATCGCTTCGGCGTGGGGGCCACGGTGCGAATCGAGACGGCGGCAGGGCCACAGGTGAGACAACTGGTGTTGGCGCGTGGCTATCTCTCGTCCAGCGAACCGGTGCTGCATTTCGGGACGGGAGAGGACGCGGCGATCGAGCGACTGACGGTGGAGTGGCCGAGTGGAGCGCGGCAGGCGTTTGCGAATTTGGCGACGGATCGGAAGTTTACGATCGCCGAGCCGGCGGAGGAGCCGGAAGCCGCGGAGCAGATGCGAGTGGCGGCGGCACGGGGCGTGCATTTCACCGAGGTGAGCGAGACGATGAATCTCGCCATCCGATCACGGGAACCACGGCTCGATGAGACCGGCCAAAACCCGTTGTTGCCGCAGCGGCTGAATCGCCGCGGGCCGGCGATTGCCGTCGGAGACCTCTCTGGCAACGGCCGCGACGATGTCGTCGTCGGCGGCACGCCGGAGAGTCCGGTGCAGATGCGCCTCGGACGAAAAGACGCCGGCTACGACTCAGTGGCCGCGGCAGCGATGGCCGCGACCAGCGAGTTGGACGACGGGCCCATGTTGGTCTTCGATGCGGACGGGGACGGCACGGAGGATCTGTTGATCGCAAAGGGCGGGGTGGCGCTGCCGGCTGATTCTCCCGCGTATCAGCCGCGGCTCTACCGGAATGACGGACATGGCGGGTTCGCGCCGGCGCCCGATGGAATGCCGCCGGCGCTGCGATGGAGCGTGGGCGCGGTCACCGCGGCGGATTTCGACCGCTCGGGGAGGCTGGGACTGTTCGTGGGCGGACGCGTGATTCCAGGGCGTTATCCGGACGCGCCGAAGAGCGCGTTGCTCAGGAATCGCGGCGGAAGGTTCGAAGATGTGACCGAGGCGTTTGCGCCGGAACTCCGGCGCGTCGGCATGGTGACTTCCGCGCTGTGGAGCGACGTCGATGATGACGGCTGGCCCGATTTGCTCCTGACGCTGGAGTGGGGGACGGTGAAGGGTTTCCACAACGAGCACGGAACCCGCTTGGTCGATTGGACGGAGAAACTGGGCTTTGCCGCCGCGGGCGCGGGGTGGTGGAATTCCATCGCCACGGCGGATTTCAATGGGGACGGGAAACCGGATTATGTCGTCGGCAATCTGGGGTTGAACACGCCCTACCGCGCGGACGAGACGCATCCGGCGTTATTGTTTTCGGGCGATTTCGCCGGGGATGGCGGACGGCAGTTGATCGAAGCGGATGACGAGGAGAACAAACTTTTTCCCCGGCGCACGCGGAAGGATCTAGGCGCGGCGATTCCGTCGATCCTGAAGCGATATGCGCGGAACGACTACTACGCGCGCGCGACGCTCGAAGAGATCGTCGGAGCGGAATCGCTGGCGGCGGCGGCTCGGTTCGCAGCGACGCAATTTCAAAGCGGGGTTTTCCTGAGCCAGGCGAATGGAGGATATCACTTCGCGCCGCTGCCGCGGATCGCGCAGATCGCGCCGATTCAGGGACTGGTGGCGGGCGACTTCGATGGCGACGGCGCTGCGGACATCTATGCTGTGCAAAACTCGTTTGCGCCCATTCCGTCGATGGGGCGCTTCGACGGTGGCTTGAGCCAGCTGCTGCGGGGAGACGGTCATGGGCATTTCCAAGCGGTCGCGCCGGCGGAAAGCGGGCTCATCGTGCCCGGCGACGCCAAGGCGCTGGCGATGCTCGATCTCGACGGGGACGGCTGGCCGGATTTTTTGATCACGCGCAACGGCGGCTCGACGCTGGCGTATCGAAATAGCAGCGACGCGAACGGGCGCTCGCTCTGCGTGCGACTGCGCGGAGAACCTGGAAACCCGACGGCAATCGGGGGGCGCGTGACCGTCGAATACCGGGACGGCTCCCGATCGAGCGTGGAAATCGGCGCGGGGAGCGGCTACTACAGCCAGTCGACGGCGGCGGGATTCTTCGGGTGGCATAAGGATAATCCGCCACGAAAAATTCTCGTGCGGTGGCCGGACGGCACGAGCACCGACCAACCGGTGCGCCCGGCGGCTGCAACCCTTCGAATTTCGCGAGATACGGCGGGACGCTAGCGCTGGGGGCCGCGCTCTGCGGGTGGGTTGGCGACGGGAGACGCCATCCGAACTCTCGCCCAACCACGCCGGTTTTAGGTCGCACGAACGTCCAGCGGATACCCGGAGGGCCGAAATTCCAGAGGTAAAACAGTTTTACTTAATAAAATACTGTTGACATGGCGATGGGAGATTGGCGTTTTCCGCGTCACCCACTCACCACCCGAAAGGCGCATGTCGAACCCCGCTTGGGCGCATTTCACCCCTTAACGGCCCCCTTTTACCCCTGCTGCCACGGCTAGCCTGCACGCACGTTTCTCCACCTCTGGCAACGAGCTTTCTCCGCTTTCCCGTCAGTGTGACCACCAATGTTCCTACCCATGCAAGCAACCCCTCCCACCTCGAAGCTCCTCTCCCTATTCGGGACGACCGCGCTTCTGTTACTGACTCATTCGGCCCTGGCCCAGACCGTCGCGCCAGGGAACCAGCCGAGTGCGGACAAAGAAGAGGACGTCATCGTCCTCTCGCCCTTCGTGGTCGACGCGAGCCACGACGTGGGCTACCGCGCGACCAGCACCCTCGCGGGCAGCCGCATCAACACGCAACTGCGGGACGTCGCCCAATCGATCACCGTCGTCACGAAGGAATTCATGAACGACATCGATGCCGTCGACGTGAATGACATCCTGGCGTTTACAGCCAACACCGAGGGCACGAGAGATTTCAACGTCGCCAACGTGTCGCTGGGAGCGCCCAGTGACGACGTCGCGGCCAACCGCAACGGCTCGAACCGCATTCGCGGCCTCGCCGCGGCGGATTTTACCCGCGACTATTTTTATACGATCGGCACCTACAACGGCTTCGATTCGTACAACCTCGATCAGGTCACGATCAATCGCGGTCCGAACTCGATCCTCGCCGGCCTCGGCTCGCCCGCCGGTATCATCAACTTCTCCCCGCAATACGCGAACCTCGCGAAGAACAGCAACGAGGTCACGTTCCGCATCGGGAGTTGGAGCGACCTCCGCGGCACCGTTAATTTCAACCGCGTACTGAAGAAGGATGTCTTCGCGCTCCGTTTGGCCGCAGTGAGTTCCGACAAGGGTTTCAAGCAGGAGCCCGCCTATAACAAGGACAAGCGAATCTATCTGGCGGCGGCGTGGAAGCCGTTCACCAAAACGGCGGTGCGCGCGAGCTACGAGTTCCAGAACGTCAAGGCGAACAACCCCAACACGCTGACGCCGGCGGACGGCATTCAAGGCTGGATCAATCTCGGCAAGCCGATCCTCAATTTCAAGAACACGCCTGCTGCTCCGACGGGCATTTCGCAGAACGGCACGAATGCGCCCGTTCTGATCTATAATCAGAATGGCCAGTTCGAGCGCTCGTTCAATGAGGCGTATACGGGCAGTGGCCCGGCGTACGCCTTCTTCCCCCCCAGCCTTGCGGGCGGCGTCCCGCAACGGATGAATGACGACCGGTATTTCGACCTGCAGTCGGTTAATCTGAACCCGAGCCTGGACAAGAAGCGCGAATTCGAGGCGTTCAATCTTTCGATCGATCAGGAGATTCTCACCGATCTCCACTTCAATGCCTCGATGGTGCACGAAGAGGTCAATGCCGAGTATCTGAATCTCTATCGCAGCGGATATTCGACTTACATGGTCGATCTGAACGCGTTGTTGGCCGATGGCTCGGCCAATCCGCACGCCGGAGAAACCTACATGGAGTTCGGCGGCCTCGATAACAAGAATACCGACCACAATACCAACACCGTCTGGCGGGGAACCCTGACGTACCAGCTGGACTTGAACAAATACAACAAGTGGCTCGGTCGCTATAACCTGACAGCGTTTGCGGAACACCGCCGGACGGAGACGAACCACTTCCAGTATAACGCCAAGGACGTGGCGAATCCCACGATCGAAAATATCTACTATCGATACTATCTGGGCGGAACAGCCGCCAACGGCTACAAGGCGCAGACGGTCCCCGGCAATCCCGGGGTCGTGACGAATGTCACGCCGAACATGTATTTCGACTCGGCGGCCAACAACTTCAAAACGAATACGCTCGATGTCTTCTACGGCCTGAAGAGTAATTCGAAGTTCCTGCGCAACCTTTCGAGCCAGGCGGTTGTTCTTCAAGGCTACCTTTGGCAGGATCGTATCGTTCCGATGCTCGGCATCCGTCGCGACAAGGACGAAACCCAGAGCGCGGGGTCCGCGAACAATCCGGCGACGCCGGGCGTCGTGGCGCCGGCGGGTGCTTACGGCACGACCTCGACGTTCAGCAAGACGACCAAGACCTATGGTGTCGTCGTGCATCCGTTGAAATGGCTGAGCCTGCACTACAACCATTCCGAAAACTTCATTCCCAACGCCGGTTCGGTGGACTTGCTGAACAACCCGGTGGCCAGCCCGACCGGTTCGACGAAGGAATACGGCTTCTCGGTCAGCACGCCGGACGACAAGCTCAACCTGAAGGTGAACTGGTTTGAGCTGACGGCGGCCGGCGCGAATGCGGACAACCTCACCTTCCCGCTCGCGCAATGGACCATCCCGTACATGGAGCTTACCTTCATGCCCGATCTGGTCCGCCAGGCGAATGCAAACGGCGCGAACATCACCTACAAGCCGGCAATGGCGTCCAACCTTATCGTGGGAGATCAGAAGCTCGCGGGCGCTTACACCTCGGCCAATTTGTCCAAGGGTCTGGAGCTGGAACTCACCTATAACGTCACCAAGAACTGGCGGTTGATGGCGAGCGTTTCGAAGCAGGAAGCCAAGCAAAGCGACATCGCGGCCCCGCTCACGACCTTCATCGAAGAGCGCCTCGCCTATTGGAAGAGCATCCCGGCAATCTGGACCGGCCCGTATGTTGCCCAGAATGTCGGCTGGGGTGTCGGTCGCACGGGTGAGCAGCAATGGAACAGCGACAACAATCCGTTTTACCTGCTCTACAAGTCGGTCGATGGCCAACCCTCGCCGCAGCTGGCGAAGTGGCACGCCAGCGTCGTGACGAACTATGCGTTCGACGAAGGCACGCTCAAGGGCTTCAGCTTCGGCACGGGCCTGCGCTACATCGAGAAGCAGATTATCGGCAATCCGCAGATCCTGAATGCCGCCGGCACCCCGATCGCGCTCGATCTCGATCATCCCCATTACAACAGTGATCGGATCGCGGTCGATGTTTGGGCAGGCTACAAGCTCCCGATCATCCGCGAGCGCTACAAGCTCAGCTTCCAGCTCAACATCCGCGACCTGGACCAAGGCGGAGGTTTCCGACCTATCGCGGCCAGTTCTAACGGGACACATACAACCTACCAAATCGTCCAGCCACGAAGTTTCTATCTGACCACGAAGCTGGAATTCTAAGCGGCGGTTGGTTCGCCTGAACCCAGCCCTGATTCGCCAGCCCTCCCGCCTCGCGCGGGAGGGCTTTCTTTTGGGGTGCGCCTGACGACCCTGATTCTGCTGAACGATTTTTCACGCTTTGGTTCGAGCGCCCTTGAGAATCCACCACGCGGCTTCAGCATGCTTGGAACAGTGATGACAGAACGCATCGTGAATCGTTGGACGCGACGCTGGTCGGCGACGGCGATCGCCTGGGTCTCGCTCGGTGCCTGGGCCGCAGCCGCTCCGGACGTGTCGCCCCACGCTCCTTCTCCCGAACTGCCGCCTCAGCTCGACCTCGCGCTGCAGCGCGCGACGGCCGAGACGAAGGCCGACCCTCGCGACATGGACCGGCTTCGCCGCCTCGCTTCGCTCTACCAGGCGAACCGGCTCTATGCCGACGCACGAGCGTGCTATGCAACCATTGCGGCCTCGCCCGGGGGGCTGACAGCTCGCGACCACTACCTTCTCGCCGACATCGCGCGAAACGAGAGCGATCTGCCGACCATGCAAACGGAATTGCGGGCCACCTTGGCGGGCGTACCCGACTACCTGCCAGCCCGGCTCGCGCTGGCCGACGCGCTTTTCAAAACGGGAGACGACGCCGGGGCGGAAAAGGAATACCTGGCAATCCTGGAAAAAGACCCGAATCAGCCGCAGGCCCTGCTCGGCCTCGCGCGCATCGCCCTGCAGCGGGACGACGACGACGGCGCCGTCGCGCGGCTGGAGGATTTGATGGCTGGGCACCCGGAATCTACGGCGGGGGCGGCGCTGTTTGCGAAGGTGCTCGAGCGGCGCGGCGACAACGACCGCGCTGTCGCGATGGTGCAGCTGAGCCAGCAAAAACCCGAATCGCCACCGGACGATCCCTGGCTCGACGCGCTGCTCGCGGACTGCTACGACGCGCAGCGGCTCTCCATCGCCTTCGAGGAGTTTTTCAAACTCGGCAAAATGAAGGAGGCCGTGCCCGTGCTCGATCGCCTGGCGGAACTCGATCCGAACGGACCCATCACGAAAATGTTTGCCGGCTTTTCCCACGCCAAAGCCCTCGAACACGTCGCCGCGATTCGCGAATACTATGAAGCCCTCGCTCGCGGGGGAGACCCGGAAAAGATCGGCCCGCCCCTGGTGCAATCGCTCCTGGCGCTGGGGAAAGTCTCGGAGGCCGCCGGGCTGATGGCGGACTTTCATGCGAAATCTCCCGCGTCGCAGCCGATCGCCAAAGCTTATCTCCAGGCCGCGCTGAAGCAGGGAGACGAGCAGGTCGCCCGCGGCCTGTTGGCGGAACTCTTGCAGAAAGAGCCTTATCTCCAAAGCGAGAACATGAGCCTGGCGAAGATTCTCTGGAGTGCCGGAGAGCGCGACGAAGCCGCGAAATGCCTCGAGCGTGTTGCCTCCATCTACGCTCACGATGTGCCGTCGCGTGCGTTGCTCGGCGAATACTACCTGGGAAAATCGGATCCGCTCGCCGCGATCAAGCCGCTGGAGGAAGCGAGTGCGCACGTTTCGCCGAACACCCCGGCGCAGCAGAGTCTCGAGACGATGCTGGCCGCGGCTTATCTTCAGGCCGCCAATCGCGAAGCGGAAGCAGGCGCGTGGCCCGCGGCGGCCGGACACTACGAAAATCTCAGTCGGGTGGTTCCGACCGGCTTGGAAGGGTTTGCCGGTTGGGCCAACGCGTGCGTCCAACTCAAGCAATTCAGCCGCGCCGCACGCGCGCTCGAGAAAATGGCCGTGCTCGATCCGGACAATCCTACGATCTATCTCAGCCTCGGCGACGTGCTGTATCAGGATGGCCGGGTCGATCCGGCGCGCCGCAACTGGACGAAGGCGAAAAGCCTGGTGGCGTCCGGTGATGGCGCACTCGCGGCGGCGCTCGATCGCCGGCTGAGCGGACCGGTGACGCCCGACCTTTTCAAATGAAACGTTCGATGTTCAGACTCGGAGTCGCAGGGTTGCTGCTCGCTGGATTTCTCCCCACGCCGAGTCGCGCGCAGGATGCGAAACCACCGGCGTCCGCCGACGCCGCGCGCGCGGTGAAACACGCGCCGGCGCGCGCTCCCTTGGACGTGAACTATTTCAGTCCGCGACCGATCGGCGAGCCGCCGGACGGCGCGCCCTGGATCACGGATTTGACGATCGTGGATCTCGATGGCGACGGCCTCAAGGACGTGCTGGTGTGCGATGCGCACCGCAATCGCGTATCGTGGATCCGACAGGTGAGCCTGGGCGTTTTCGCGGAACAGGACATTGGCGACACCGTCGCGGGACCGGCGCACGTCGAGGTCGCCGATCTGAACGGCGACGGCCATCTCGACGTACTCGTTGCCGTGATGGGCGTGGTCCCGCCGAGCAATGCGAAGACGGGAGCCGTCGTGGTGCTCGTCAACGACGGCACAAATCGGTTCACCAACCGGACTTTGCTGCAGGACGTGGCCCGGGTCACCTACGTGGCGGCCGCGCCGCTGGCGGAATCGGGACGGCTCGATCTGGTGGTCGGCCAATTCGGCTATCTCGAGGGCGAGATTCGGTGGATGGAAAACCAGGGTGATTGGAAATTCAAAAGCCATCGCCTGCTGGATTTGCCCGGAACCATTCATGCCCCCGTGGCCGATCTCGATGGAGACGGGCACCTGGACATCGTCGCGCTCGTCGCGCAGGACTCGGAGGAAGTGCACGCCTTCATCGGCAGCGAGCTGGGGCGATTCCGCGACCGCGTGCTCTACGGTTCGCTGAACAAGGATTTCGGCAGCAGCGGACTCACGCTCGGCGACATGAACCAGGACGGGCGCCCGGATATCGTGTATACGAATGGCGACGGTTTCGACTACGCGACGCCGGGCTCCAGGCCCTGGCACGGCGTGCAATGGTTGGAGAATCTCGGGGAGCGGAAATTCGTGTATCACCGGGTCGGCGACTTCCCCGGCGCTTACAGTCCTGTCGTCACGGATTTGAACGGCGACGGTCTACCCGACATCGTCGCCTCGAGTTGCTTCAACGACTGGACCGACAAGAACGCAGTTTCGCTGATGGGCTTCGAGAACGACGGCCATGGACATTTCGCGCCGCGAATTCTGGCGCATCAACCCACGCACTTGGTGGTCGTGAAGGCCGCGGATCTTTTCCATGACGGTCGCGTCGAACTCGTGTCGGGCGCTTTCGTGTTCTATCCTCCTTACGATCGCGTTTCACGGATCACGCTGTGGGAGCACAAGCAATGAAGCGTGCGCGACGGCTTCACTCGGATCCACCGTTGTCGCGGGCCTGCGAGCCCAAGTTTTCCATCGCGTGAATCGTCGATTGTCGCTCTTTTCGTGGAAACCCAGCTCTCCGTCATCGTGAAGAAAACTACTTTAGGAAAAGCCTCCTCCAAAGCGCTCGTTTCGACGACGACGGCGGCCGGTAAACGCGATCCCGCGCCACCGGTGGGAGCGAAAAAAGCGACCATCTACGACCTGGCCCGTCTCGCCAAAGTTTCGCCGGGCACGGTCAGCCGCGTTTTGAATAATCGCGACCGGGTGAAACCGGAGACGCGCGAAAGCGTGCTGCGTGCTGCGGCCGCGTTGAATCTCAAACCGCAAGCATCGGTGCGGAATCGCGAGATCGTCATCCTCTCCGAGCCCACCTACCCGGACCGGTTCGGCGGCTATTCGGCGACGCTCACCGCGCATCTCTCCTACGCATTTTCGCGGCGGAATATCGGCGTGTTGTTGCCGCTGAATCCGCTGGAGGAACTGCCAACCAAGTTCTTCGACGGCATCGTGGTGGTGACGCAAGACAACGCCTTGCGGAGCTTGGTGTCGGAACTCGAAAAGCGGATGCCGGTCGTGCACATCGACAAATTCCCCGTCGATCCGAGCGAATACATTATTTGTTCGGACCATTTCAGCGCTGGCTACATGGCGGCAAAACATTTCATCGAGCGCGGGAAACGCCGGCCGGCTTTCTTGGGCGGAAACTACTTTCCCTTCGCCGAGCGTCTTCGTGGTTTCAAAAAAGCGCTCCACGAAGCCGAGATTGTCGTCGATGAGCAACTCACGTCGTTGTTTGGCCCTGAGAGCAATCACGTCTCAATCATCACCCGAATCGTCCGCGCAGGGGCGGACGCGATTTATGCGCCCGGCTCGAGCTTCGAAGCCCTCGAATGTCTGCACATCCTTTCCTACGTGATGGGGCTGAAGGTGCCGCAGGATATTTCTCTGATCGGTGGAGAAAATGAACGCGTGTCGTCGCTGTTGAATCCTCCGCTTACGACTATCGAGGAGCCGCTTCGCGACATGGCGGAGCAAGCGGTGACCATGCTCGACGTTCTGACCGCGGGGCAGACGCTCCGGGAGCGGAACACGATGCTTCCCGTCCGATTGATCGACCGCAACTCGGTTTAGTTTCCCCCGCGCACTCGAGTCGCGGAAGCTTGCCGCGAGCGACGTCGATCCGGGTGGAACGAACCCGCGGCCACGCCGAGGAAGGCAGGGCTTCCGGCCGTAGCGGAAAGCGTGAGCTTTTCGTGGTCGCCGCCGAACGAAACGCCCACGTGTTCCGCTACGAGCGGCCGATCCGTCTTTCTCACCGCACGCGCGGTCGCCGTCCTGCTCCTCCGCTCTTTCAGATGTAGAAGCATCGGACGATTGGGATAGCCAATCACGCCAAAGGCGCCGAGGCGCTGAAGCTCTTTCAGAAGGTGAAGCCGCTCCGGCAAACCGCCTGCACGGTTTGAACCGGCGGCGAGCCGTGCGGCGGGCCGCCGCTTCGCGGCATTTCCTCTCTACTCGTCAACCCGCCCCGACGCTCGTTCCGGTTGGGTTGGAAAGAGGCCGGTCGCTCCGCGGCGGGGCAGGTTGTCGAGGCGGAGCACGCGGGCGCAGCGGTCGAAGGCCTCCGGATAGTCGCGAGCCACGCGTTGCGCCAATCGCGCTGTCACCGTGGCGTTGTGCTTCGAACTCGCGAGCAGGTGGGTGAAGCCACGCTGGGCCGCGACGTTGGGATTGAACGCGTCCGCGAACGAGTTGAACAGGTAGCGGATTTCCACCCCGCGATAGGGCGATTGCGGCTGATGCCGGTGAAAATCGACGCAGGCGGCGAGATGATACTGCTCGATCAGGGTGTTGAACTCGCCCTTGTCGGCCACCTTTGACCATCCCGTCGTGTTGCGCGGCTCCTCGATCACGCGAATCGCCGTGTCGGCGTAGTATTGCAGGAAATCGATTCGGCTGCCGCCGGCGATGCCACAACATTCGCCTCGCTGTACCGGTCCGTGCGAGAGCGCCCAATCCCACTCGCGGGGAACCCAGCCGGCGGAGTCCGTCGTCATCAAACTCCGCAGTCGTTCCGGTTTGTAGTGCGACGCGCCGATCGTGAATGGCTCCGGGTTCTGAGCGAATACCGCTGCGCGCTCGAGTTCCGCCGGGAGTCGATTCCACATGAAAACATCCGTGTCGATGTGAACGAACGGTGCGTCCTGCCGCCGGTAGGCATAGAGCTTGCCCATCATCCACAGCGCGGGGTCGCGATCGGCCAGCGCGTCGAGTTCGGTCGTGACGTGGTTCACGCGCAACCCCACGCCGTCGATCAGCAGCCGCGCGCCGTCCGAGTCCGTGACGAGCTGCGTGTCCGGATAATGGCGACGCGCCGACTCGACCGACAGCACCCAGGCGAGCAGGTGATATTTCTCCTCCGGCCAATTCCACCCCCGGCGGTCGCGCCAGGGTTTTGTCCAAAACGACCAGACGGCGCGCATGTGGCCTCCCGCTCAGCCGCGGGCGATCGTCAGGACCGCCGACAATTCCTCGCCCGACGCGTCGGCGACGATTTTGACCTGCACGGTGCCGTCGGGAAATCGCGGCCCGGGGCCGATCACGAAGCGCGCCGTCAGACTGCCGGCGGGCACGGTCACGCTTGCCGGCAGATCGATCAGCTCGCGGTTTTCCGGCGCACTGAGGGCGATCGTGACCTCCGCCGTGGCTGCGCTGGCGAGAGTCACGACGCCGACCACGGTGACCTGCGCCCCGGTATCCGCGGCGACGAAGACGAAACTGTTGGCCTGCTGCTGGAGCCGCACGCTCGAGGGCGAAAGGCCGAACTTGGCCAGCGCGGTCGGCAGCGTGAGCAGGAACCAGCTCTCGAAATCGCTCGCGCGGACGCCGCCGCCCGACGGCAAGGCGAGGTCGGTGCGCGAAGCGACGGCGCCCGGCGCGGCCTCGGCGGGCAGGCCCAACGCGCGCCCGTCGAGATGCACGCGCTCGCCGGCGTCTTTGGTCCAGATCGCGCCGCCTTTCAAGGTGACCCGGCCGACGAGTTGCGTGAGGCCTCTGAAATAAGTCGTCAAGGCCTGCAGCCCGCTCCGGACGGGCAGCCAGCGGACTTGGTTTTCCTTCACGGTGATTTCGCCGAAGAGGATCACGCTCAGCCGCGGCACGGTTTCCCGGCTCGTGCCGGCCGCTTCGAAGCCGGTTTCCTGGATCATCGGGAGTTCGAACGTCACGATCATGGTCTTCGTCGAAATCGACGCCGGATCGGGTGTGCGGTCGAAATCGAGCCGGAGTCCGCGTTCAAGAAACTCCGCCAACGCGAGCGCCCCGTCGTTCTGCCAACTCGTGCCCTTGACGTGCATCGCCGCGACTGCCGCGGGCGCGGCAATCTCGGTCAGCGGGGCGAAAAGCGGCCGGCAGTCGGCGGTGACCTGAAGGGTTCGCTCGACGCGCTGCACCAGCGCGAGCCGGCAGTAGTGATGGCCGATTCCGCAGGGCGGCTGCGGCCGCGGGTTGAGATTGGGAATTTCGTAAGGGGGCCACTCGACCTCACCCGTCGCGGTGCGCGCGGGCACGAGCCAGTAGTCGCCCGAGCGAAATGGTCCCGCGGCGAAGCGAATCTCCACGCCATCCTCGAGCGCCTGCCACCCGCCGGTGATCGGAACGCCGTCGGCGCCGGCGGCGGCTCCGGATTGATCCCAGCGCCGGAGGATCGGATGTCTCGCCGCGTTCACCGCGGGCGGCGTGGTTTTCATCGTGAGATCGCGGCTCCCGGCCGGGACGGCGTCGATCTGTATCAACCGGCCGGCGACGCCGTCCAGCTCACCCGCGTCATCCACGAGTTCGACCCATTGTCCAGTGGCAAACCCGAGCACTTCGTCCGGCCCCACGCTCCGGACGCGCACGTCGTTGCCGAGCACGTCCTCGACCGCGGTGGCGACAGTGCCGTTGTCCCGCGACCATTTGAACGTGGCCGTGCCGAGATCCCCGCCGTGATGCACCTCGATGCGATAGAGCTGGTTTTCCGTCCGCTGATAACCTGCGCGGGGAGGGAGCTGGCACAGGTCGGTCACCGGCGGCGTCGGAGCGGTGCGCGCCGTGAGTCGCGCGCCCGACGCCGCGGTCAAGCGGTCCCAGAGCGGCACTGCGCTCGTGCAGCTCAGCGCGGGCGCCGTCGAGGCGTTTTGCAGTATCGCGAGTTCGCGATTCGCGTCGGCGAGCGACTGCACGAGCGGGGCGAGGTTTCCGCCCGCCGCCACCGCCGCGGTGAGACGCGTCTGGAGGTCGAGCTGTTTTTTTTGCGCCGCGAGGAGTTTTGGGGCGTCCGGCTTGCCGGTCGGGAGGGGAAGTATCCGCACCTGCCAGACGACCTGCGTCCGGGTCGCCGTATCGGGTCCGCCGAGCGCCACTTCGCGGATTCGCGCATCGTTGAGCGCGGTGACGTGCCGGAGCCAGACATCGAGATAGACGATGCCACTGTCCGCGCCCGCCGCGATGAATTCGTCGAGGACTGGCGGGACATCGAGCCGGTCGGGCTGCGTGGCATAGTCGAGACGGTCGCTCGTGTTTTCGCAGAGAATTCCATCGACGTAGAGCCGGCCCACGCCGATGCGCAGCGTCACGCCGTCGGTGGAGATGGCGAAGCCCGCCTGGTGGACGGGCGCGCCGGTGCGACCGACGACGTCGACGGTCTCGGTCTCGACGCGATGGACGTTGATTGCCTGCTGTTCGTTCCAGTCGGCGTCCAGTTCGACGCGGCCCTGCTGTTTCACGACGTCGCGGTAGTGACGGTCGGGTTGGAACGTGTTTCGGCTGAGGTCTGCTTTCATGGGAGAAACGGTGAACGCTGCGCGAGGAAAAATGGGCGGCCTTAGATCAAACCGGCGCCGATGCCGGGCAGGACGTCGGGCGCGTCGCCACCGCAGAGATCGACCCATTTGGTGTAGGTGTAGGCGTTGGGCACGAGCGGCCGGCTTTCCAGGCGAGGCTCGAAGAAGAGGCCCGCCTCGAGGCCGAAGCGCAGATACTCGTCGAGGCGGACGCCGATGTTGGCGATGCGCTGCGGCTCGAAGAGATCGTGAAACGCGCCCATTTCGCTCTCGTCGTCGGCGCCGCGGAAAATCTCCGGCGCGCTCCGCACGCTGAGCTGCGCGTAGCCCGGCTCGCCATAGCGCAGGGAGCTGAACCGGGGCGTCACCCGCGGACGGTCTTCCTCGTCGCGGGGCTGGCATTGATAGCGGCGCGGTGTGCGCGCGCCCGGCGGCAGAAAAGAAAAACGCACGCAGCCGGACTGACGCCGCACGCTCAGCAGCGGGGCCGCCCACGCATCGTGCGCCGCCAGCCGGGCGGAGAAAATCGTGTTGTTCGCCAGCTCCAGCCACTGCGTGTGGATCTTCCCGATGACCGTGCTCGCTTCGATGCGCAGCGTGCCGCCCGGGCCGAATCCGTCCGGCGCGGCGAAGGCGACGCCACAACCCGAGGTCGCGTCGACGATGCTGGCGGTGACAGTCGCTTCGCTCTCCGTCGCGAGGCGCACGCCGCCGGTGATGCTATGATCGATCTGCAACACCGCCGTGGGCGAAGCGACCACCAAGCTCGGCTCGCGCGGCGCGAGCGGATAGCCTTCGCGGGAAAAGCCGCGACCGGGAACCAGCGTGCAGTGCTCGAGCGCGAGCCCGGCCAGCGGCTCCGCCGCGACGTCGAGGGCGCCTTCGACGAGCAGCCCGTTCAGAACGAGATGTCCACCGCGTCCGCCTGCACCGCGCACGGCGACGTTCCCGCGCAGGTGCGGCCGGCAACCCACGGCGTTGAAATTTCCCGGCACCCGCGCGTGGCCGATGCCGGACAGGATCGCCTCCGGCCACTCTGCGGCGACGATCAGCAGCCGGCTGTCGTCGGGCAGCACGATCGCGAGGTCCTCGCGATAGGTGTCGCTGTACATGATCGCGATCACGCCCACGGTGCCGGGCGGCTGGGCGTTCCACGCCTCGATCGCTTCCTGGAGGGTGGCGAAGAGTTCGCCGGCCACGGGCGCACGCCGGGCACTGACGCCGACCTGCCAGACGCCAGCGCGCGTGAACGTTTCCTCGATCGTCGCCGTCCGATCGTATTCGCCGCCGCCGAGCGCAGCGCTGAAGCCGTGGTGAAAGTTAACCCGCACGTCCGCCGGCGGCGGCTCGTCGCGGGGAAATGCGATCCGGCCGAGCACGGGATCGATGCCGATCCGGTCACGCGGATGCTGCGCCCAGGAGCCGTTGGGCGTATCCGAAAGATCACAACCGATCAGGCGCTCGACCGGCACCGGCGCGCCCTCCACGATGACGAGGAAGCTCCGATCGGAGCCGTAGTAGTCGTTCGCGTAGTTGGCGAGCGTCCGGCGGCCGATGGGATCGGGCACGTTGAGCCGCGTCGAGAGGCCGGCGCGATCCGCCTTCGGCGCCGGCCGCGTGAACAAGGGCTCATCCACGCCGAGCGGGCTGAACCAGAACCGCCGTTCGTCGAGCGCCCGCGGACGCGCATCGGTCCAGCCGAAGCTGTCGAGCCGCCAGAGAAAAATACCGATGTTGGGGAGATTGTAGCGCCCTCGTCCGGCGGCGACGCGGCGGACATCGACCGTATGCGCGAGCCGGTCGAAGGGCGTGTCGAGCCGCTCGAGCGGCTCCCATTCGCGCAGGTCGGCGGTGCGGTTGCCGCGGCGGACGTGGTTGACGTTTTGCGTCGTGGCGAGGCGCTGGAAAAACTCGACCACGCACGCATGCCAGCCGGTCACATCGCGTGCGACCTGCTCCAGCATCGCCGCCGTTCCCTTGCGCCGGCGGTAACCGATCGTATTGGCGATTTCCGCACGCGGGCTGCTCACCCGTGGCGCCACGCCATGCAGCGGCCGGTATCCGATCAGATCGCCAAGGTAGGGCGCGACCCACGGCGCGCAGGTCTCGATGAACTGGTCGTCGTAGAGTTGATCGAGATCTTCCTCGAGCACCTCGACCTGCTCGGCGAGGACGGCGATCAACGCCTTCAACGGTTCGCCTTGCGCGGCGTCGCGGAGGCGGTGCACCGCGGGCAATAACCGATAAAGCCGGTCGGCGGTGGTCATGGCATCACTCCAATCTGGTCCGGCCGGAGCGGCGCGAGCACCAGCAGTTCGGCCGGCGACACGGCGCCGCGGGCCCCCGCCTGCGGCATCGCGGCGACGAGCCGCGGGTTTAAAGCCGGCGATCCCGCCGGCGCGTCGTCGCGGCTCAATCGATCGATGTCGACTGCAATGACGCCGGCCGTCGCCTGCGCCACCGCGATGACTTCGCTGAGCATCACCGGCTGTCCGAACACCTGCGCGTCGAAAGAAAATCGCACCAGGATCGCAGCGCGCACGGCGGCGATCACGGCAACGGGCTCGTAGTCCGGATCGATTTTCACGCGCCCCGCCGCGGTGAACAGGCCCGCGTTTTTTCGATACGACTGCACGCGCACCGGCACGCCCGGCACACTCGCGCCGCGGATCGCGCCCGACAGATCGGCGCCGAAATCTCCCGTCAGATCGATCTCCGCGCCGCCCGGTCCGGCGACCGTCACAAAGACGCCGCGCGCCCCGCCGTCCCACGTCCACGTCGCGCAGGCTTTCGCGACGCCGGCAAACGCGCGGACGAAATCCTCGTAGTCCTGCAGCGAGACGATGCGATCCAAGGTGAGCACGGTCAGCGGGGCATTGCGCCGTGCATCGGCGAGTTCCTCGCGGTCCGCGGCGCCGGCTGCGGCCGCGGGATTCGTCACGGCCTTCACGCCGAGCGGTCGCGTGAGCAACAGGCTCAACTGGTCGGCGGCGACCAGCCCGCCCAGTCCGATGCCGCGACGGTAGGCGGCACGAAGGTTGTCCTGACCCGACGGCGGCCGGGCTCCGGTGAGGCCGTCGCCAAACTGCACGGTCGTCACGCCGTCGTCGCGGGTGCGGGTGATGTAAACCCGATCGCGCGGCCCGGTGCCGAAGAACGACGGCACCTCGCGCCAGAGCAGGTCGTTGACGCGTACTTCGAGCGTGGAGCGCGCACCGCCCGGGCCGGCCGCGCGCACGTAAGTCAGCGGCGGCTGCCGCAGCGGCACGCTCTGAAACGGCGTGCTCGCATCGGCGCTGCCGAGCGTCTCGGCCACGCTTTCGCCGTGGGTCGCGAGCGCGACATTCGCATTGATCCGGACGCTGGCGACGTCGAGTTCCGGCAGCGCCGGAAAAATTTGGATTATCGTGCCCACATCCTGCGCGATGGTCGTCGCGAGTTTAACGACGCCGCCAAAACTCACGCCGGTTCCCGCGTGCGCACCGGTGATCGCGAGCATCCGGCCGGGCTCGAAAGCGGCGATCGACTCCATGACCGTGAACGTCGTGCCGGAGACGATCGGCGGGACCGGCGCTTCGGCGCAGGCCAAGCGCTGGCTGTCGCCAAAGACGGTCGTGCCGCGCAGCGCTCCTCCGCCGAAATCGGAGACCGCCGCGCTGTCGTCGCTCCCGACGAGCGATACGCCGACGCGCGTGACTTTGCCCGTCAGGGCATAATCGGTGCGCCCCGCTTCGCCCGCGCTGCTCACGGCGCAGAGCGCGCGTTTGCCTGGCGCGGTGAGCACGACCCAGCCGCCTGGCGCGATCGCCGGCTGCACCTGATCGAGGTCGATCGATTCCGCGGCGACCGTGAAGGACCAGTCCGGGATGCCGATCTCCGCCGTTACGACGGAGCCGGGCAAACTCGGCGCGAAAGAGATGGCGCTCACCGGCGGATCGTAGTTTTTGCGCGTCTCCGCCGGCAGCACGCGTCGATCGGGGGCATTGTAGCCGAAGAGCGACGACCGCAACCGGAACGCGAATACGTCCACCTCCGCCGCCGGAATCGCCGGCGTGAAATGCGCCGGCGGGCCGCTCAATCCGATCCGCGTGCGGCCGGCGGCGTGATCGGCGTCGACGAGGTCCACCCGGCAGAGATCCCAAGGGCGGCTGCCCGCCGCAGAGATCGGCCCGAGGAGGAGGAGCGCATCCCCGTTCTTCAGGTTGGTCGCCGTCCCCTGAAGAAAAATGTCCGTTGTCGCGGCGTCGATCGCCTGCGGCAGCGTCTGCCGGAGCGGCATCGCATTCCACTCCGGCCGCGCTTCGATCTTTTCCACCGTCTCGAAAATCTGCGGACTTTCGCCCGGGCCGGGCACGCTCTGCACCTTGCTGCCGATCTCGATGGTGGCGCTCGCGGGCGCGCCGGCCGCGGTCTCGAGCGTGAAGGCCAGATAGGTGCTGGCGGCGACGCCCGGCCGGAGTTCGTAGCCGATGAGGCGTCCGAGCTGAAGCAGCGAAACGCGTTCGGTCGCGGTGCGCAGATACGATTCCTGCGCGATGCGCTCCTGATAGAACGTGAAAACATCCGCCGCCGTCGCCCACGCGTCGAGGAGGGCGATCGAGAAATCGTCGTCGTCGCGCGTGGCGAGCCCGGCGAGCGCGGGGAAACGGGTGCTCGACAGCGCCGCGAGCATGCTCCGCTTGAATTCCGCGTGCGTGCCGCAGCGATACGCGATCGCGGCGAGGCCGGCGCGGTTTTCGATCGGGGCCGGCGTCTCCGCCTCGACACCCTCGCAGCCGCCGCAGTCGTTGAGCGGAGCGGTTTTCATTTGCCGCCTCCCAGCGTCAGCCGGAACACGCCGCGTTCGGCGAAATTCCGGTCGTTGTCGAGTTGGGCGATCTCGGTGCGGCCGAGGCGGAGCGATCCGGTGTCGACCGCCGAGTTGTCCACCGAGCCGCGGCGCCGGAACGTGGTGATGTGAACCGAGGCGACGCCATCCACCGCCTGGGCGACGGCGTAGAGCCGGCTCAGATACACCGTCTGGCCGAAGGTGAAGTTGTCCGGATGAAACAGGCCGTGCCGGCCGTCGGGCAGCACGCGGTTGCTGAACAGGTCGCCGAGCGTCTGACGCACGTCGGCGCGGAAGTAATCGGCGCGCACGCAGACCTGCATCTCCAATTCGAGCGCGACATACACCGGCGCTTCGACTTCGAGATCGTGACCGGCCATGCGAAACGGCTCGAGTCCAGCGGCCACCGACTCGGCCAGAACCGGGTCGAGCGATTGCGCGCCCAGCGGGTCCACCGTCACGAAAACCGTATGCCAGCTGCCGGTCCACCGCAGCGTCGCCGCTGCCTGCTGAAGGCGCGGATCGCGCTCCGCGACGGCGGCGTAGTCGGCCGCCGTGACCGCTCGCTCCTGCGTGCGATACGCGGCCGGTGCGCGCTGTCGCACGGCCTCGACCGTCTCGGGCTCGAGGCCGCCGAGCGCGGGCAGGGGGTTGCGCACGGCGAGAATCCCGCTGTCCGCGGCCAGGATGTGCCAGAGCGCGTCCGGGCCGACGTTGCCCGAAGTGCCGTTGCCCGTGCGGTAGCTTGCGGTGAAAGCCGTGCCTGGCTCCGGCCGCTGCCCGTGTTCGCCGTCTCCGAAACGCAAGGACGCGGTGCCGTCGTGCTCGGTTTCGACCACGAACGCGGCCGCATCGCCGTCGCTCCCCAGCAGGTCGCGACGCGGCTGCCACTCGGCGCGCTCGCCGTCGAGATCGCCGCTCAGGAGGATGGCGGGCACGAGGTCATCCGAATCCCATCGCATCGCGGCGCTGGCCGAGGCCGACGCATCGAGCGGCGCGGCGGAAGTCAGCGGTGCGTCCGCGATCGTGGGACGGAAACGCGCGTAGACGGGCCTGCGTTCGCGTGGCGAGCAGCGATCGGCCGCGTCCGCGACGGTCCGGTAACGGAGGGGCGGCGGCACGGTGCCGAGCGGTTGGTCGCGGATCGTACGACCGTGATCGGCGAGGACGACGTTGCCGTGAGCCAGGCTGACGTCCGGGACACGCCCGCCGCCGTGATCGACGTCGGCGATCGAGGAGAGGCAGAATGCCTGCGGCAGCGCGTCGTCGGCGCTCCACTCGATCTCCACCACGCCGTCACCCCACGGCACGAGTGGATCGGCGGTAAATGGTCCGGCGACGCGACCCGTCTCGCGGCCACTGGCGTCGATCTCGCTTACCGCTTCGGGGACGACGCGAGTCAAACGCACCGCGTGCCGGCGACGCGGATCGGCGTCGGCGGCGAGGCCGGTATTGGGGCCGAGCTGTTCCTCGAAGATCAACACATCGCCCGACCGCAATCGAAGCCGCGACGCGGCCGGATCGCGCAGCGTCGCGCGTGTGGCGCCTTGCGGGAGGCAGCACCGCTCATTGCCCCACGTATAAAACTTCAGGTCGTTATGCGCCTCGAAGAACAACGCGTCGGACATGGTCTCGAAGACGGCCGGCGATTGTTTTTTCAGGATCGCGGCAAGCTGGTCGGGCCCGATCCGCCGCGGCTGCGTCGCGAGCCGGCTGAGCACCGTCGTGCCGGCGGCGAGCCGGACCTGCGCGCCCGCGACCGTCACCTGCAACCAGGCGCGGGCATTGCCGCCGTCGTGCATGAAATAGTCGACGAGCCGCGCGTGCCGCCGCACCGACACGCGCCGCCGCGCCGTCGCCAGATAGGCTTCGGTCGCGACCGCATCCTGCCGATAACTCAACTGGTCGGCGACGTAGGCGAGCAGTTCGACGAGCGTCACGCCCACGTCGGCGGCGTGCCGCTCCTGCCACTGCGGCACGAGGGCCGTGAGTCGGTCGAGCATCAGTCGGCGAATCGTCGCGTAGTCCTTCGCCAGATAGTCGATCTCGGGCGTTTCGCGCGCCTCCGGCGGACACGCGCGGACCGGGCGGCAATCGAAATCGGAGGGACACTCGACCTTGAACGAGAACTCCACTGTCGCGAACAACGGGTCGATGCCGTCGGGCGGCAGATCGTCCAGCGCGCTGCGCACGAGTCGAAGCGTATAGATGGAAAAATCTCCCGGCCGGTCCAGGCCGATGGCGAGCACGCGATTGTCGCCGGTGGCGTCGACGCTCGTCACCGCGACGCCCACGATGCGCTCGCCGCCTTCGACGCGGACGTTGGCCGCCGTCAGCGCGATCGCGATCGGCTTGACGAAATGAACCAGGAGCACGCGCTGCCGCTCCGCCTCCGAGACGGCGTCGTGGTCGAGCACTTCGAGATAGTCGATGCCGTTGAACGCACTCCGTTCGAGCAGGCCCCGCCGCAGTTCGTCGCAGCAGAAGTAGTTCATGGCGTCGCGCCTCCCGGGGTGAACTCGCCCACTTCGGCCGTTTGCGTCTGCAGGATGACGTAACGCACGATCACGCGAAGGGTGCCGTCGGTCGCGTCGACTTCCACGCCGTCCACGCGGATCACGTCGCCTAGCCACTGCTGCAACGCGCCCTGCACGAGCATCTGGGTGGCGGCGGCGAGTTGCTCGCCGTTGGGGCCGAAGACGAGTTGGAGCAGGCCGCAGCCGAAGTCCGGCCGGTTGACGCGCTCGCCGGGCGCGGTGAACAGCACCTGCTCGATCAGCTGACGCACGTGCGCATCGGCATCCGTCGTCGCGGTGCGGCGGCGATGATCGAAGCGCAGCGGATATTCGAGCTGGATCATGTGGCGAGAGCGCGCATCTGCCCCGCGATCGGCACGAGCGGTGTGCCGGTCGGCGCGCAGATCGACAGACCCGTTTGCACCAAGACCGGCACGCCGCCGGCCAGCACGCGCGCCGCGCCGACGGTCCATTGGCCGGTGACGCACGGACCGTTGCCGCCGGGCGTGACGAATGGGCATCCCGCGACCACGTAGGGCGACGAGAGCGTCACGACCGGCTGGCCGCTGACCAGCACGCGCGGAAACGGCGTGAGCGGCTGCGCCTGGCCGGCATGCGTGCAGAGCACCGTGGCTCCGAGATGCAGGATGGGCGCAGGCATGGCTCGGGTTCAGACGACCGTCAGGGCGCCGAGGTTGATGTCGACGGTGGGGCCCGTCAGCGAGATGACGGCGCCCTTGCCGTTGGAGAGCGTGATGCCGATATCGCTCACCGAGATCATCGCGCCCGTCGTGGTTTTTATCAGGATACCGCCCGTCGGGCCCGGCGCGTCGCTGATCGTGATTCCGTTTTGGAGAATCGTGTAGAGCGAGATGCCCGGTACGCCCGGCGGCACGAGCCGCGCGCTCGCCGGCACCTCGGCGGCCGTGCCCCAGAAGCCGCCGACCCAGATGGGAAAATCCGGATCGCCCTGTTCGAACTCGATCCACACGCCGGCGCCGGGCGGCGGCACCGTGAACATGCCCATCTGGATACCCGCGACCGGCACGCACGGCATGGCCCAAGTGCCGGGCACCACGTTCAACACGTCGGGCACGATCACCATGATCCGGCCGATCTGCAGCGGATCGACGTTGTTCACGACGAGCCCGCGGTATTTTCCGTAGAACCGGCCGGACGGCGGCGGGCCGGGTTCCTGTTCGAGATCGAGCGCGTCGGGATCGGAGTTCATGCCGCGACTTTCGAGGAGGTGGAGACGAGGCCGTTGCGGCTGAGCGTGAAGCTCTGCTTGTATTCGCCGCGCTTGATCTGGTGCGTGACGCTGCGGACGTAGTAGAGCCCGTCGAAGGCGAGCCCCGCGCCGCGCACGCCGACGAGGCGGCGCGCCTTCAGCACTCGGCCGTAGCGAAGAACGTCGAGCGTGCCGGAAGCGGTGACGGCGTCGGCGGCCTTCGAGGCCTTGGCCATGCCGACGAGCAGTCCGCGGAGCGGCGAAAGCTTGGCGGTGCCGCGGATCTTGGGAAACGACTTCGGGATCGGCGGGATGAATCCGAGCGGCGGATTCAGCGGCGTGATCGGCAGGGCGGGGATCGGGATCGGCACCTTCGTGGCCTGATTCTGAATCATCACGAGCGGGATGATCGCCTGCTCGTTGTCGAATTTGAACGAGAGCGAATCGACGTTCGTGTGCGCGTCGAAGGCGATGTTCAGCGCCGGTTGCGGCGTGCCGACTTTGATCTGCGGGCCCCAGTACGCGAAGCTCATGCCCGGCGTCGGTCCGGGCTCGAGGTAGAAAGCATAGCCGACATCGGCCGCGAGCTGACGGATGTAGCCGAGATCCTTGCCGCGTTGAAACGGGATTTGTTCCGTCGGCAGCGGGATGTCGACCAGCACGCTCGGGATCACCAGCGGCACGACGCCGAAGACCAGATACTTCGCGAGAATCAGCGCGACGCGCGCCTCCGCCGGCATCGCCGGAAACGGCATTCCGCTGAAATCGATGTAGTCCATCACGGCCGAGAGATCCTTGCCCTTGATCACGAGCGTGGACGGCGCACCGTCGGCGCCGGGGCGCATTTCGTGGTGCGTCATCACGCCGTCGATCAGCACTTCCGGCGTGCCGTTGACCGTCACCACGATCACGACGCGCACCAGCGGAATCGAGACGCCGCCGCCGATGAGGAAGAGCGTCACCAGCGGCGAGCGGTTGTTGACCGTGAAGGTGAGCTCGAAGCCGCTGCTCGTGGAGCCCGACGTCGTCTCCACCTCGACGCTGGTCAGCGAATCGAGCACGTCCTTCGACACCGGCAGCGGGACCGCCGGGCCGACCATGAGGGTGAGATAGAAACCCTTAAGCATGGGGAGCGCCGGGGATGCCCTCGGGCAGCGTGATGCGGATGCGCCGGCCGATGGTGTCGGTGAGGTCGTCGGGGCGGAGCACGCCATTGGCGTCGCAGAGCCGCCAGAACTGCTCCGGATCGCCGAGATATTGCGCGGCGAGCAGGTCGAGCCGTTCGCCCGCGGTGACGGTGTGCTCCTGCAGGAGCGCGAACCGCTCGGGCGGCGGGACGAATCGGCGACGCAGATACGCGACCGCCCGGCCGTCGGCGGTCGTGAACTGCGCCGTCTCGATGCCCGAGTAACGGCTGGTGTTGGGAAATTTCGCCGGAGTCATGGCAGGCCTCCGAGTCCGAGGTTGGAGAACGCGCCGGCGGGACTGCGGGCGGCCAGCGCCTCCTTCTGCTGCTGGTAGCCGAGGAAGAGGTTTCCGCCTTTCTGGTCGAAGCCGAGATCGCTCACGCTGAGGACGCGCAGGCCGAGGCTCACCTTCGCGCGGATCGGATTGAGCGCGGGGTCGAACGCCTCCTCGGTCACGCTGCACTCGGTGATCCGGACCGGCATCACGCGACTCTTGCTCCAGATAAAGACCGTGAGCGGCGCGAGCATCGGAATGATCTCGAGCGTGCCCGAGCGCGCGAGCGCATTGGCCGCGATGAGCTGGGTGCTGGTCGGATAGAGGATGGTCTCGAGCGCGGCGAGTTGCGGCTGGATGCCGAGACTCGCCGCGGCGGGATGCCGGTCCGGCGATTCGAGATCGTCGGTGGCATCGATTTCGGCTTCGAGCTTGATCGTCTCGATCGGTGGACCGGTGAGGCGTGTCGCCTCGGCGCGGTCGCCGCCTTCCTTCACGTTTTGCGGCTGGAGCGTGCGGGTGATGGTGTCGGGATTGTATTGCAGCGGGACGATCCGCACGACGGCCGACGTCGATGGATCGAGCAGCGCGAGGCCGCCTTTGACCAGCCGCGGGGAATTGGGAAAGGTGCTCATGGTCGGCCGCGATTCAGCGGAAGAGGGCCGCGCGGCCCTCGGGTTCGTTCACCCACCAGACCAGATAGGCGAGCCGCTTGACGCCCGGCCACTCGGTGCTGCCGCGCTCCTTCCATGCGGCGTGAACCTGGCCGAGCGCCGCGATCCACTGCTCCAGCGCGGCGTGGTGGGCCTCGATCTGGGCGGAGGAAGCGTTACCCTGCTTGAGCGCGGTGCCCTTTTGCACGAACTCGTCCTTGAGCGCTTCGGCGATGTCCGCCGCGTGGGCGGCTTGCTCCATGGGCGATTTCTGCTCCGGCCGGCCGCCGAGGTTGAAAGGATCGCTCCGCGCGGAGGCGGTTGTGGTCGGCGAGGAGGACACCCCGGGCGTGGGCAACAGCGGCGGGCTGTCGGAGCGCGGGGGCGCCGGGTGGCGCGACGCCTCGAGGAGCGCGCGCTTCCGCTGCTCGTCCGCGAGCCGCTCGCGCTCCGCGTCGGCCCGACGAGTGGCGTCCTGTTTTTCGATGTTTCCCTGCAGCGTATCGAGCCGGTGCCGGAGTTCGTCTTCGCGTCCGCCCGCGGCGCCGGCATCGGGCCCGAGTTCGGCGGCGAGCGCTTCCTGCAGCACGTAATCCCGCAGTTCGGTGTCGCTGTATCGGCCCAACCGCGTCGCTTTCACGAACGTGTAGGTCTGGGTTTCGAACGTGCCCGAAGCATCGCGCGCGATGCTGAACGAGCTTTCGTCCGCGGGCGCGTTCCCGTCGCCGAGCACGAGATCGACGAGCTTCGCGTCGGAGAACACCGTCATGGTCTGATCCGCGAGCCGGTTCTGATGGACGAGGTTGTTTGAATCGACGTCGGCGGGGCTTTCGCCGAAATACAGGCTGCGCTGCGTGGTGTCCTCGAGGCCATGCAGGTAGTTCAACGAGTAGGTGAGTTTCGCATACACGTCCTTGCCCGCCGACTGCCGCTCCATGATCTCGCGGCTGAGCCCGGTGAGCTTCGCCTCGAGTTCGGGTTTGAGTTTCTCCAGCGCCGCCTCGACCTGCTTGCGGTCGAAATGCTCGGCGACCTTCTGCAGCAGATACGCGATCGCGAGCTGGACCAGGAGCGTGAAAATGGCGCCGCCGAGGCCGCGCAGCACTCCCGGGCGCAAGCCCTGGCCGAGACCCGGCACCGCGGGGCCGGCCTCGGCGGCCAATGCGGCGGGGGCGTTTGGCTGCCGCACGGCGCCGACGAATTTCCGGCCCTCGCGCGTGTACTCGAAAATCTTCCGGCCGGCCCGCGGCTCGTCCGCATCGACGGCATTCACCACCACGCGATTCGCCGCCGACGCCAGCAGCTCGGGCTCGAGTTCCTCGATCAGCTGGTCGAGGCGGGCCCGGCCGATCTCGCCATGCGTCACCTGTACGACCACGTCCCCGCCGGTCGCCATCGGCGCGCCGCCCGCGCGGGTGTTCGCATTCTGAGCTTCCAGCTGCGATGGCCGCGCCGGCGTGGATTTGATCTTGCTGCGGATGGCGCCCTTGATCGCGGCGGGATCGAATTCGTTCGTGGGCAACGACACGACCGTGCGCCCCGGCGCATCCGGTGCGTCGTCGCGCGGGATGCGGGGCGAGACGCGACCGTTCGCATCGACGCGCGCATCGGGACGATAGTCCGGGGACGCGGCCGTGACGTTGGAAATTTCCACGCGGCGCGTTTGGTTGTTCGTAGTGCGGACATACATGTCCGGCGAGCGGCCGCCCGTCGCGCTCGGGACGACCTTCACCGCGACGACCGCGGGATCGTTGACGTAGTCGCGGAACGTCCGCAACTCCCCCGCGGCCTGCCGGATGTCGACGTATTTCTGGGTGTCGCCGGCGGTGGTGAAGCCTTTCGTTTTTCGCAGATGTCCCTCCAGCGTCCGGAGCGACTCTTGAAAATCTGCGTCGCCGAAGCCTCGCAGTTTCTGGAGTTCCTGCGGAGTCAGGAAGCTCAAGACCGGGGGGACTTGCGGATCGGCCTGTCGCGCCACTCGCAAAGAAGCGGGTCCGGCGGCGCGTTGCTGCACCACATGCGCCAGTTCGTGCGCGATCAACCGGCGGCCCGACCATGTCGTCGGGGAGAACTGGCCGTCTCCAAATATCAGATGCGGGCCCACCGCGTAAGCGAGGGCTCCCATCGTCCGGGCCGAGGCCGCCGCTTCCGTGTCGGCGTGAATCCGCACGTCCGAAAAAGTGTGCCCCGACCTCGCCTCCATCTCCGCCCGAAAATCCGGGGTCATCGGCAGTCCGGGTGTGGCGATCGCGCGCTCGACGTCGGGCGGCGCGGACCACGACTCGGGCTCTTCCGCGCGCGCCCGCAGGCGGGCGGGACGGTTGTTCCGGAAGCGCGGTCTCTCCGCCAGCACCTCCTCGGCGAAGCGGTCGGCCTCCGTCTCGGCGGGGTCGTCAATTCGTCCCACGGCAAGCTTGCGCTGGACGATGCGGCGTGACGGGCCCGCGGCGCTGGAGCCGGAGAGGCTGGGCGTGGCGGTGAGAACGGGGGCGGCCATGATCAGGTGCGGCTTTTCAATCGTCGAGTGGCGTCGGCAGCAGGCCGAGTCGGTCGAGATGGTCGATGATCAGGTCGTCCAGTTCGGAGCCGCGGATGCCCAGCTCGCGCCGCAGTTGCGTGCGCAGCGTTTCGATCTCCTCGAGGTCCGCCGGGCTGAGTTCGTTTGTGTAGATGCTTCGATAACGCGTCTCCACGTCGACGCCCTCCGTCCCGACGTAGGCCCGGCGGCCACGGTTCATGTTTTTCACGATGCGTTCGAACTTCGCCTTGAGCTGCTCGACGCGCCCGAGGAGCGCCGTCTCGCGCGAAGCGGCATTGCGCAGATCGGCCGCCGCGTTCTGGCGTAGCGCGCGCGTCTGGCCGACCTGATGTTTCTGCTCGGTCGACCCGCGCGCGCCGGTCGTGTGTTCTTCGCCCACGCGGCGCTTGCCGGCCATGGCCTCGGCGGGTTGATCGCGACGCGCGCCGGTCGCGGGCTTGACCTCCCCGGTCGTCGGCTCGGCGCCGCCGCCTGCGGGCATCTCCTTGGCCGGAGGCATCGTGGTCATCTCGCCACCTTCCGCTGGCGCAGGGGCCGGTGTCGCGCCGGGCGGCTTCGGCTCGCGGAGAAATCCGATCGTCGGGTCCGGACTGGAGCCCGTCTTTGGTTCGATCTCACGACCAAACCCGGCGACCTGGCGCTCACCGGTGGGCGGTTTCGGCGGGCGTGCCGGCGACGTGCGGCCGAATCCGTCGACTTGAAATTCGCCCGTTTCCACCGGAGCCGGCGCCGGGTTCTCGCCGCTCGCGGCGACGGACGGTTCCGTTACCGGTGCCGGCGTCGCGGGCGTCCCCACCGCCGCTCCCTCCTCCGCGGCGCCCGGTCCGGTCCAGGATTTCGTCGCCCGATGCAGCACTGCGGCGACGACGAGCGGCGCGGCGGCCTCCACGCAATCGCCGGCATCGCCCTTCACGCACGCGTTGTAAGCCTGGCCGACCATCCCGCCCGTCTGTGTGCCCGCATACGCGGCGCCGATCAGCGGACCCATCGCGGCAAACGCGAACGGCTGCACGAACATCGTGGGCGAACTCAGCTGCTCGCCGCGCGCGACGAGCGCCTGATACTGGTCGCTTTCGAACTTCGCTCGGAGTTGGCGATTTTTTTCGTGCAGTTCCTCCTCGATCACCTTCACCAGTTGTCCCTGGTCGGCGTAGACGGCCTTCTTCTCGCTTTCCAGAAACAGATCCATGCGCAGGCCGGTGCGCCAGACCTCTTCGCCGCTCATGTGGCTGACCGCTTCGTTGTAGGAATACCAGTAGTTGGAATTGTACTGGAGCCGAAGCCGCACCAGACGCAGCCGCTCTTCATAGGGAGTTTTCGACACCTCGCGATCGTGCGTGATCTGCGCGTCGATCCGCGCGTGGTCGGCCTTGATCCGATCGTCCAGTTTCCGTTCGACCCGCGCGCCTTCCTCCCAACGGGGATCGGGCTGCAACAACGAAAGCGTGGTCGGGCGGGTCACGATCGGTTTCGTGGGCCGCCGCTGGGCGCCGCCTTTGCCGAGGTGCAGCGACACCGGCGCAGGGGTGTCTTCCGCGTCATCGTCATCGTCGCGCTCAGCGAGGACCGCCTCGGCCTCCTTCACCGCCTGGGCGCGTTCGGCGGCTTCGTCGCGCGGTGGCGCCGTCTTTTCCGCCGGAGGCGCCGTCGGGGCCGGTGGCGGCGGTGCGGGTTCCCGCGCCTTCTGGCGGGCTGTGGCAATCGCCGTCGCCTGCCGGAGACGCTCGCGGTACCAGTCGCGGCTGGCCGGATCGCCCGTTTTCAATGATTCCGTCAGGCTTGCGATCTCCTTGGCCAGGTCGGCGTCGCTGTAGGCGTCGAGAGGCACGACGTTGCGGGCGAGGCCGACCGGGCGCGCGGGTTGCGAGCGAACCGCGCGGTCGCCCGCCACGTCATCCGAGGCGGCCTCCGCCGATCGCTCGGCTTCGCGGTCGGCGGCATCGGCCGACGCGGCGCCGCCGGCGCCGCGCTGCTGCACGGTGTGGGCGAGTTCGTGCGCCAGCAGTTCGGTGCCGCGTGCGGTCTCGGGAGCGTATTCATTTTTGCCGAACGCAATATGCTGGCCGACCGCGAAAGCGCGCGCGCTCACCGCGCGCGCGGCGGCGGCGGCGGGCGCGTCGGCGTGCACGCGGATCGCGCCGAAATCGTGACCGAAACGCGCTTCCATGCGCTGGCGGGGCGCGGCCGGGAGCGGTTCGCCCGAATTCGCGATCGCCGCGGCGGCCCGCGTGGCGACGCCGGTCGGCACGGGCGCATCGTGCCGCCGCTCCGAGGGCGAAGGTCGCCGGGCTGCCGCGACGGGCGAGGCCGGGCGCGCCGCCGAGGCGCGACCAAGTCCGGAAGTTTGCGACGGCATCATCACGGCGCAGCGCCTTTCGCGTTGGCCGGGGCGTTCATCGCGCCGGCGACCGCGCCGCCCACCGACCGGGCGATCTGGCGACCGAGTTGAGACGGGCTGCGGTCGCGGGCCGAAAACGCACCGGCATCGACCGCCGCGACGGAAACCGGCGCGCGCGGCGAGAGGGGACTCGGTTGCTCCGCCAGCGCGGCCGCCAGTTCCCGCTGGATGGCGTCCGCGATCCCGTGGCGTTCGCCGGCGGGGAAGCCGTGCAGCACGATTTCCTCGATGTGCAGGTGAATCGGGCGCGCGTTCACAATCGTCCTCCGGTCTCCGCTTCGGTGAGGGGCTTTTCGAGTTTCTCGTATTCGGTCCGCGCCGCTTGCAGCAGATGCGCCATGCGCACGGGCGTGTGCTCGTCGGCGGCGCGAAAGGCGGCGTTGAGCGCGATGTTGCGGATGTTGCCGCCGGTGACGTTGAGGCGGGCGAGGCGGTCCAGGTCGAGTTCCTCCACCGGCGTCTCCATCGGAAAAATCCGCCGCCAGATCTCGGCGCGCTCGGCCGGGCCGGGAAACGGAAACGTCACGACAAAGCGGATTCGCCGCAGGAACGCCGGATCGAGCGCCTGCTTCAGATTCGTGGTCAGGATGGCGAGACCGCGGTAGGCCTCCATCTGCTGGAGAAGATAGCTGACTTCGATGTTGGCGTAGCGGTCGTGACTGTCGCGGACCTCGCTGCGTTTGCCGAAAAGCGCGTCGGCCTCGTCGAACAGCAAAATCGCACCCGAGCCTTCCGCCGCCTCGAAGACGCGGCGGAGGTTCTTTTCCGTTTCGCCGATATACTTGCTGACGACCTGGCTCAGATCGATGCGGTAAAGATCGAGCCGCAGCTCGGCCGCGAGCACCTCGGCCGCGAAGGTCTTGCCGGTGCCGCTGGCGCCCGCGAACAGCGCCGTCACGCCGAGTCCGCGCGATCCGCGGGAGGCGAATCCCCACGTTTGATACACGGTGTGACGGCAGCGCAGCTGGGTCGCGATCTCGCGCAGCGTGCGTCGTTGCGCCTCCGGGAGCACGATTTCGTCCCAGCTCGCCGTCGAGGCGATGCGGTGGGCGAGGCCGTCGAGCCGCGGTCGGGTTTCCCGCCGGCACGCCTCCCAAACGGCCGCGCCAAGCGCCTCCTCACCGGCGTCGCCGTTTCGCACCGCCGCGCCGACCGCACGAAGGTGCCGCGCACTAAAATCGAAATGCCCCAGCACGCGATCGAGCGCGCCGTTGAGTTCGGCCGCGGCCGGGCCGAGCGCGGCGTGCCACAGCGCGCGCTGCTCCGCCGCGTGCGGTCGGGTGATGTCGAGCCGCATGGAGCTGCGACCGGCGATCCGCAGCGGTTCGCGGGTGGAGAGCACGACCACGCCCCGGACCACTTCGACGAAGCCGGCGACCGCCCGCGACGTCTCCGCCGTATCGCGATCGTCGAGTTCGACCAGCAAGGCGGAACCGCCGAGCGCGGCCTCGCGCTCCCAGAGGCGCGCGAGCTGCTGCCGATCCGCCGCGATGCCCGGCACCTCGGGCGCACGCAGCGCTCGCAACCCCAACCCGAGCAACGCGCAGCCCGCCGCCGCGATCGAGCGCGCATCGCCCTCGACCGCTCCACAGAGCTGCACGATCGGCAGATCGCGGCGAAGCGCCCGGCCCACAACCCGCGCCAGCTCCGCGGCCATGGTCTGCTGCGACGCGGGCAATTCCTCCGGCGCTTCGACGGGCTGCAGCAAGCCGCGCAGGCCTGGCTCTTCGCAGGCGATACCGGTCAGATGATGCAGCACGCGCTCCGCGATCCGCAGCGGCGCCAGAGTCAGGGGTTCGTCGCGCGCGGATACCTCGAGCAGGCTCCAGCGTCGCAGCGGCGCGTCGGGCGACAGGGCGCTCCAGTGCGCACCGGGGAGCGCCGCGAGCGCGAGGCCGAAGGTTGGGAACGTCAGCGCCGTGCGGCGCTGGGCTCGCGCGCAAAGCGGACCGAGCGTCGAATCCAGCTCCACGCCGGCGCAGAGCACGAGCAACGCCCGTTCGAAGCCGCTCAGACCGAACGCCGCGCTCAGCGCCTCGAGCGCCGGCGGAGGCAGCGTCGCGTCCGCCGGCGGAACTTCGCCCCGAGCGTGTTCGGTTTCTGGTGACACGTACCGCTCGACCACGCCGCGGATCGCGGCGACGGCGTGCGACAGATGTCGCTGGTTCATCGTGAGCCAGGCGTCGTTCATCAGAGGGTGACCTGCGGGTCGATGAACTGCCGGAACGTCGGACTCGCGGGATTGAGATCCAGCAACGAACTCTCGGCGCCTCCGACCTGCACCCGCACGAAGCACGGGCCCGGGTCGACGCCGGAGATGGCGAAGCTCAACACCGCCGCATCGGCCGCGAGCGGCGGCAGCTCGAACGTCCACGCGTGGCCGGTCGCGACGTTGTTCAACAACAGCGCCGTCCGCTGCCCCTTGCGCGCGACCGGATCGAGAGTGACCTTGAACGTCGGGCCCGGAGTGAGGGCCGTGATGCGCGGGTGGAGCACGAACGCGGCGACGTTGGACGCGAAGCCCGCATGTTCCGCCGGTGGGTCGCCGAGCATCAGCTTCTGCACGGCCTGCACGCTGTTCACGCCGGCGCGGAGCGTGGCGGGCAGAGCGACAGTGAGGCGATCGTCGGCGATCGTGGCCGGAGTCGTCTCGTCGCCCGTGATACGCACGCGAGTGACCTCGCCGCGCAATTGGCGTCCGACGATGGCGACGGTGTCGCCGGGCAAAATCGGCAGGTTCGGGCCGAGCGGAGAAAGCACGTCGTCGATCGCCGGCGACCGAAATGGCAGCACGGTCAAAGTGCGCTCGCGCACCGGCAGCGCCGACGCGGGCCGCTCGTCGGCCTCGATCATGACGACGGCCGCCTGATACGCGACGGAGAGCGCATAGGGCGTTTGGAAGAAAACGGACCAGAGCTTCGAGAGTTCCTCGAGCGAGAGCGGTGAGGGCGTGAGCCGCACGACCTCCTCGTCGTCGGCGAGATTCGCCCCCGCGAGAAACGCGAACACCGCGTCGCCCAGCATGTCGCGAATCTCGCCGCGCGTGATCAACGGCCGCGAATGCAGCGTGCGCGTCACGCCGCCGAGGAGTCGTTGTGGCTCCAGCTCCGCGTCGCTGCCGTAGAAACTGAGCAGATAGTGCAGGTCGAGCGCGGCGCGCGGTCGCTGCACGACGGTGCTGTTGCCGCCACGGACCGGGAGCACCTCGTTGCGACGCGCGGCGTTGGGGGTGACTTGATACAGGAAGATGTTCACGCCCGGCGCGGGCGCAGGACCGGCGAAACTATCGGGGCGCAGCGTCGTGACCTTCGCGCCGGCGACGTCGGCGTTGACCGCTCCCTGCAGCGTGCGTCGAAGCGTGGCGGTCACGGCGGCGATGGAGAGCGCGTTACCCATGTTCGACTCACTCGCGCCGGCCGCGGAGATACGAGCCGAGCGAGAGTCGCGGGTTCGCGGGTGCCGGACGACTGGCCGGCGTCGGGTCCGGCCGGTAGATCGCGCGCACATCCACGCGGCCGATCGTGATGTGGATGGCGGGCGCCGGCTCCGACAACCGCTGCGTCGCCGGCTGGCGTCGCGAGGCCGCCGGTTCCGCCGTCTGCGACTCACGCCGCGATCGCGCCGGGCGCACGACGGCACGAGCAACCCCGCCATCGGAAGGCGCCTCGGCGGGCGATTCGCCTGGCACCGCGGCGGCCCCCGCCGGCGGCGGCTCCGAGGCGAGATCGATCCGTGTGGGCGACGGTGACGGGCGGTTGTTTTCGAAATCCGGGGTTTCGAGAGGAGGCGGTGCGCGGTCCGGATGCGGCCCGATTTTCGTGAGCGATGGCTCCGGCGCTGCGGACGGGCTTCGAACAGCGGACGCCGCGCGCGGCCCCGGCGTTTCCCGCGTCGGCTCGAGCGATTCTCCGGCGACGTCGCCTTCGAAGCGCGATGGCCGCCGGGGGGCGACGACGCGCACGACGCCCAGGGTCCGGGCTGCCAGCGTGGTGAGGAAATCGCTCATGCGTCGACCAGCTCCAGGTAGCGCGCGCGCCGCGCGGGACTCAGCGCCAGGATTTCCGCCTCGCTCCAGCCATAGGCGAACGCGAGGGCGTGGATGTCGCGCAGCTGGCGTCCGGCCCAGTCGTCGAGTTCCGTCCAGAGAAACGTCACGATGTCGAAGACCTCGCTCCAGCTCCTTCCGCACGCGGGACAGTCGAGCGCCAGCCGGAGATCCGCCGATGGATCCGCAGCCGCCATCGCCGCGATGACGAGCGTCGCGTCCGCCGGCGAGAGTTCCGGCGCCTCGTCGCCAGCTCCGGCGAGCACGACGCAGCGCCGGAGCAACCGCTCGCGCAGTCCGTCGACATCGACGCCGTCGGCCGCTGCCGCCAGATCGCGGGCCGTGGGCGGACGAACGCGCAGCTGTCCCGCGGCGGCCCGGACGTCAGAGGTACTGCGCGGGTTGTATCCGGTGTCGGCGGACAGAGCTGCGATCTCCACCGTCATTTCGACCGGCTCGGCGCAGCGGGGACATGCGCTCCGACACGAGAGTCGCGGCCCGAACAGCGCCTCGCGCAGCTCCAGCAGGCGACGATCGCGTTCGCCGACGGTCAGGGCGTCCACCTCGTCGACGCCGAGTTCGGGAAACGCCGCCGCGACGAGAGCGGTGGCCCAGGCCCAGCGCGGCCCCGTCTGGCCCGCTTCCCAGTGCTGGAGAAGCTCGGTTGGCGGAAGCGAACGCATCGCGGAGCATTTACGCCGGCACCGTGAACGTCGGCTCGGCGGGTTCGGCGACTTCGACGTCGCGCTCCCAGCCCTCGTTCTCGAGCTTCAGGTGGGCGATCGCGACGGCGTTGGCATTGGCGTCGAGATCGGGCAGCGCCTGGAATTCGGAGACCCAGCAGCGGTAGATTTTGTAGCTCAGCACGAGCTGGCCCGCCTCGTTGTAGAGATCGAGGATGACGTCCTTGCGGAAATCCTTGAGCGACGTCTCGGCGCCGAGGCCGGAGCCGAAGTTCCAAACCTTGTTCGCCCACTTCTCGAATTCCACGTCGTGCGTGACGCCGCGCTCGAGCGTGATGGCCTCGTATTCGGTGCGCCCGGGCGATTTCCGGCTGCTGTTCGGATCGCCGCCCTCGCGGTGCTTCACGACCTCGGTGGTGCGTTTCAGGGCGCCGACCTTGCTGACGCCGGCGACGTATCGGCCGTCCCACTTCACGCGAAACTTGAAATTCTTGTAGGGATCGAACCGCTGGGTGTTGACGGTGAATTGGGCCATGGCGTGGTCTCCTCAGGTGGCGATGTCTCCGGCGATCTGCTGGAGTTTGATGACGACGAACTCGGCGGGTTTGAGCGGCGCGAACCCGACGACGATGTTCACGACGCCGCGGTTGATGTCGTCCTGCGTCGTGCTCTCGCTGTCACATTTGACGAAATACGCGTCGCGCGGCGTCTTGCCTTGGAAGGCGCCCTGGCGAAACAGCGTGTGCAGGAAGGCGCCGACATTAAGGCGAATCTGCGCCCAGAGCGGTTCGTCGTTCGGCTCGAACACGACCCACTGGGTGCCGCGAAAAAGACTTTCCTCGATGAACAGCGCCGTGCGCCGCACGGGGATGTATTTCCACTCGGAGGCCTGCTCGTCGGCGCCGACGAGGGTGCGTGCACCCCAGCTCACGTTGCCGTAGATGGGGAAGCGGCGGAGGCAGTTGATCGCCTTCGGATTCAGCGTGCCGTTTTCCGCGTCGGTCAGCGTGCGCTCGAGCGACTGGACTCCGAGCAACGTCGCCTCGGTGCCCGCGGGCGCCTTCCAGACGCCGCGATTGGTGTCGGTGCGCGCGTAGAGCCCGGCGAGCAGGCCGCTGGGGGCGACGAGGCGCGGCCGGAAGGCGTTGAGCGGATCGGCGATCGCCGGCCGCGGATAATAGAGTGCGGCGTTGCGATGGCGGAGCGTGGCGTTCACGTCGAGCCAGGCCTTGATCTCGGCGACCTCGTCACGCACGGCGTCTTGTTGCGGGACGTCGAGGAGGTAGAACGCCCGGCGCGCCTCGCAATACGCCTCCGCTTTCGCGGCGACGTCGGCCGCCTGCGCATCCGCGAGCGCCACCGTATCCGGAATGCACAGGAGATTGAAAAGATCGACGGCATCGAGGCGGTAGAGGCCGGTCTTCGCGACGGGATCGCCCGTCAGATCGCCGGCCGCGGGCGGGTCGCCGTCGTCGCCGGGCTGCTGCGTCGCCGCCGGGAGCGTCTGCGCCGCCTTGGCCGTGCCGCCGAGCGCGTATTGGCCGACGTTGGCGCGCGTGCCGTCGAGACCGAGCTTGGTTGCGAGCGTCCCGGTAAATGCGAGCACATTGTCGCTCGCATCCGTGCCGGCGTTCACTTGCAGATACTGTTGGGTCGAGGCGCTGCCGAGCACGCTGACCGTCGCGTTTTTGAGCGAAGCGTCGACGGCGGCGAGCTTCGCCGCGAGCCCGGTGGCGAGCGCGGCGGCGGTCGTCGGCAACGGCGCGGCGAGCGCGACGGAGCCGAGGCTGGCGCCGCCGTTGAGCGAGACGTCCATCGCATCGCCGGCGGCCAGGCCGGAGAGGTCGCCGGCCGTGAGCACCTTGGAAACGGTGCCGCTGTGCGCGGGCCGCTGGGACGGCGTGGGCGAATTCTGGTAGTCGAGCGAGATCAGCTTCGAGCCGTCGTCGACGACTTTTTTCGCGTCGTTCGGTTTGGTCGAATCGACGACGAGATTGCGAAACACCTCGGTCGGGCCGGCGACGCGCCGGCCGCCGGAGTCGACCATCTCAGTCACGGTGAGATTAAACGTCTGGGTCGGCGCGCTGGTGTCGTAGTCGATCCGCACGCGAAGATTGTCGCCCCACGCGCCTGCGCTCCGCGCGGTGAGCTTGAGAATCGGCGAGGCGGCCGTCGCGGACTCCTTGATCGAGATCGCCGCGGCGACGGCGCTGCCGGCCGCGGCGGTGCGGACGACCCAGGCTTCGGAGCCGCCGTTCAGAAAGAACTGTTGGACGGCGTAGCTCAGCTCCGAATCCGCATCGAGTCCGCCGAACTCACGCGTGAAGTCGCCGAAGTTGAAAACCTGCACCGCTGCGCTCGTCGAGCCGCGTTTGAGGTATCCAACAAACGCCGCCACGGAAGTGCTCACCCCCGTGATGGTGTGAACGCCGCTGGAAATTTCCTCGATGTAGACGCCGGGGTAGGTGAGCGCGGAGGGCATGATGAGCGTGGGTTGGGCGGATGGGCACGACGGTCGGAGTTGCAGGAGCTATCTAAGATTGCGGCGCCCTCATCCGCGTCCGCACTGTCACGCCTGCGCCGGGCCTGACGGCGGAGACACGGATCGGAGCGTCGAAAGGCACGGCCACGTCGATGGGATGAACCCCAGGCTCCAGCAATCTGTTTTGGCCCGTGCGCGCCCCGAAAGGAGCAACGGTAAATCTACCAGGGAAATCGTGGAGGCGGATTCCGCGACATCTATTCTAGCTCTACGGAAACCATTCAGTTGAAACCGTTCAGTTGAACCACGAATGGACACGAAGGCACACGAATGAAAACACGTTCATCGCCACCGTGGGAAAGGAACAACGAACAGGAAGGAGTGACCCGATTGCGAGGACAGGCCGGAGAAACGCCGAGAGAAAATCCGAAATCATCTTCTGGTTTTGCGCTCCACCTTCAGCGCTCAACTCTCAATTGAACTTAAATTCTGCGATTGAAACGCGGAGTGCGCGGAGGCCGCGGAGGAAACAAGAGTGAGATCGGAAATCCGGAGAGATTCACGCGCTAGGAGAAGATGCAGCCGAGGCGTGGTTTGGTTTTCTCCTCTGTGCGCTTCGCGGGCTCCGCGTTTCAACGGTGTTTTTTTTAGCTGAATGGCTCGGCTATTCTGAACAAGGCAGTTCAACCGCAGATAACACAGATATACGCAGAGCTGCGGAGGGAGAATTTGCCGCTGACCGCCGGGCGATCCCGGTGGGCGAAGGTCCAGCATCGCCTGCAAGCAGGCTCCTACAGCGGCTATGGAAATTTTCAAAGCGCTCCAGGCTTGGACGCAGCCACCGACACCGCGGACAGTGCCCACCGGCAGGTTGCTCGTTCTACAGCATTTCAAATAAAACTATAACCTGAAACGGTAACCTATTAGGCAGTTGTGTTCGGCACGGCGCATGCGGTGGTGTGACGGCGGGAGAAAAAGGTCTGCCTTTGGTGGGGTGGCGGGCGTTGGCGTAGGCAGGGCGCAAGCG